>NZ_JAQGLS010000108.1 GCF_028292805.1 Ramlibacter sp.
TACACCGAACGACTGGCCGAAGCTGGCATCGAGCCGTCCGTGGGCAGCAAGGGCGACTCCTACGACAACGCCTTGGCCGAGACCATCAACGGCCTGTACAAGGCCGAACTGATTCACCGCCGGGCGCCTTAGAAAACCAAGGACTCGGTGGAACTGGCCACGCTCGAATGGGTGTCCTGGTTTACCCCCCATCGCTTGCTCGAACCCATCGGCTACATCCCGCCGGCGCAGGCTGAGGCAAACTACTACCGGCAACTCGCCAGTCAGGCCACCTCGGTGGAGGTCTGACTTAAACCAACTGGCCTCCAAGGAACCCGAGTTGATTCAGGCTGAATGGGCACTGCGAGAAAGCTCGGGCTGCAGGATATGCTCTCTACCTCATCCATAGTTCTGTTCGGCAGTGTCCACTCTTACCAATTCCGAAGCCCCGAGCCTTCCCCCAGAGTTCGTGAATCTGATAGCCAGGATGGTTGGCGAAGGCTATACGCGTCCAGGGCTTTACCTGCGTCCAGAGCTTTGCAGGCTCCTCGTTTCCTTGGAAGCAGAAGGCTTCTCCGTGCTACCCACCGGGGTGAGCGGGAGCCGACTGAAAGGGACCATCTGCGTCAAGTGGCGCGACGAGTACCTCGCGTATTCTGTGGACATTTCCGCGAAGCCGGACAGGCTGATCGGGTATCAATTCAATCCAGGCCAACCGGATTCGAAAAACGCGTGCCCTCCCAAGTTCGACCTCGTTGATTTCTGCCAGTCTCACGGATATCGCCCTTCGGCATTCGCTCTCAGTCCCGCGACGGGTCGTGGGCCCAAATACTTGCACGTCCGCGATTTTAAAACCGCTCTGGACTTGATGCGACGCTCGGCAGCATATGTCGACCCGGATTACGAGCATCCAGAAACGCGTGATCGCGAGTCAGATCTGGAGCAGGATCTTGAGGATCTACGCGGGGACAAGCGGCTCGACCCGGTGACGTTGAAGCGACTCATCGACGCGAGGCATGGACAGGGGCAGTACCGCAAGGATTTGGACGATAAGTTCGGATCCCGCTGCGTGGTGTCAGGCTTGCAACTGCGTCAAGTCCTTCGCGCATCGCACATTCTCGCGTGGAGTAAGTGCTCCTCGTATGAGGAGAAATTGGATCCAAATAACGGCCTCCTCCTGGCTGCCAACCTCGACGCACTTTTCGACCGATACCTGATCACCTTCGCAGCTAACGGTGAGTTGGTGCAGTCGCCGCGGATCTCGGTGGCTGACCGGGGACTACTCGGGCCATTGCGACGCTTGAGCTTCACCCCCAACGTGGCGCAGCGCCGATACTTGGAAATGCACAACCGGCAGTTCGACGCGCTGCACGGGCGCACTGCAGCCTTTAGCTAGTTCGGACGTACGAAGCGAGTCTTTGAGAAAGGCTCCTGATTGCCAGGACACGTTCTATCGCTGATCTTTTCAGATAGGAGTAGGACTGTGAATACGACTAGGAGTACAGACTCTGTTGAAGTCATCCTGAAAGACCACCGCCGCAGGCGCTGGTCCCCCGCAGAGGAGGCGGCACTGGTACGGCGCGCCTATGAGGCTGGCATGAGCGTGTGGCTGGTGGCGCACCGGGAAGGGGCCGCAGCCAGCCTGCCGTCCCAGTAGCACAAGCTGGACCACCAAGGCGCGTTGATGGCCGTGTCAGCCGGCGAAGCGGGCGTTCCAGCTTCGGGGTTGGCGGCCGCACGAGCTGAGATCGCCAAGCTGCAACGGGTGCTGGGAAAGAAGACCCTGGGGAACGAGATCCTCAAGGAAGCCGTGGAGTACGCCGCCGAAAAAAGTGGGTTCCGCGCTCGCCCTTGACTGACCGCATGCCCAGGTTCCAGTTCCGCAGCATCTTTGGGATCGCCCCGGCCAGCCTGGCTCGGTTGCCTCCCGAGGAACTCTCGGGCTGGGTGAGATGCGTCAAGACGGCGTAGCTCACTTGCACGGACTGGGCGGCCGGCGTCGTTTTCCACGTCTGCCACGCTCCTTTGGCTGCCGTCCCAAACGCCAGGACTACTTCAACCTGATGGACACCAGCAGCGCGTCCAGCCAGCGATTCTGGTAATCAACAATGCCGGCCGACCGCCGGGTGCTGCCCTTGACACTTCCATGGACGCTGTAGAGGAAGGTGTTGACGAACACATAGCTGCGAAAGACCCCCAGCCTGGCCAGCAGGCCCTGGACCCGGCGCCCCGCTTCACCCACGAGGATGCGGCGGACCACGGTCTCATGGGAACGGCTCGGCAACGTCGCCGGGATCGAACGGATGAGCCGTAGAGGCGCTCCGTCAAGTTGGCGATCTGCCTTGCGCGAGGCCCCTCCCGCATGCCAGCATTCTGCGCTCCGAGGCGAACTTTCATCAAGGAGGCTGGCACGACGTTGCCGGGCGCATGACACCCCAGCACCGACGCATGCTTGCGACGCCGTAGATGCGCACTGCCTTGGGCCAGCCGCCTTCATTGCCACGGCGCTCGGTGAGAACCCGCGCTTTGCAACTAAACTGCGGTCACGCCTGAAAAAGTCCTTGCCGATTTGGGGCAGGCTCGCCGGTCAGATTGAGCGCCATTGGAGTAGCGTGCTCATTGATTGCCCTTACCTTGAGCTGCGTACCCGAAGCGTAGCAGCGCTTTTTCTGCGTCGCACGCCCCGCTTGGCGCCGACGCGAAGCAGCAGCGTAAGCTGCCGCGGCACGTGTCGGCACAGGGAAAGTGGGGCCCACCAAACATGGCGGGTGCGCGGCCGGGTCGGCGAACCGATCGCCCGCACCTTGCTCGCGCCTGTCAACCAAGAACATGACCATGACCCAAGACTCGACCGTCACTTCCCCAGCCTCGCGCGGCCGGCGCGCCCCGCGCAAAGCGCCGCGGCCAGTCCACCCCCTCCTGCAGAAACTGTTCGAGCTGTACCCGCGGCTGTTCGGCGCCCGGTTCCTTCCACTCAAGGTCGGCGTCTTCGAGGACCTCGTCGCGGCGCAGCCGCAGGCGCTGCCCGCGGCCGAGCTGAAGGTGGCGCTCGGGCTGCACACGCGTTCGACCCGCTACATCGAGGCGGTGGCCTCCGGCTTGGCCCGGCACGACCTACAAGCCAACCCGGTGGAGCCGGTGGCGCCAGAGCATGTGCATCATGCGATTGTGGAACTGTACAAACGCCGCAGCGGCAAGGCCCCGGAGCAGGCGCGCCAGCAGGCCGTTCAGCTACTGGCGGCCGCGATCGAGGCGTCCGGACTCAGCCGCGAAGGCTACCGCGAGCGCTTCACCTCGCCCGATGACAATCTGCAATCGGTGCTGGAAGACGCCCTGTCGATGGTGGCGCAAAAAAAAGCGCGCCGCGAAGCCGTGCAAAACGCATTCCAGGCCAGCGGCAAGACGGTTGCCGAGTTCGCCGAGATGTATGGCTTGGACCTGATGGAAGCGAAAAGGCTGCTGGCGTGAAGAAGCGCTGCAGCGTGCGCGCTGCGGCCCAGACCCGAGGCTGGCGGGGCCCCCTCGCCCGGCGGCGGACACTGGGCCGCCCTCAACGGAGCAGTTCGCCGGCTTCATGTCCTGCCAGCGAGGGCTGCCGGCGGCCTGAGCTGGACGCGCGGGAAGATCCGGTCGAGCCAAGCCGCGCGACCGCCGCGGGTGTGCAGCGGCGGGCGGCTGCCTCAGGGTTGTGACGTGGAGCCGCTGATCTGCGCAGCCCCGTTGCCCAGATAGAAGATGCCTGGCAAGCCGGAGGTCTCGAACCCGGCACTGGGGTTCGCCCGCAGGACCGAGTTGGAGATCGCGAGCGTTCCGGTTCGGTCGTTGCTCACGAAGAAGATCGCACCGCCGCCCTCGTTCGCGCGGTTGTCCGCCAGGCGGCTGCCGTACACGCGCAAGTCGAACGTGTTCCCGTCGTTGTAGATCGCGCCACCGCTGCCGCCGCCTGGCGTGCCGGTCTGCGCCGGGTTCGCGCCGGTGCCGATCGCCCGGTTGTGCGTGAACAGGCTGTTGATCACGGTATAGCTCACGCCGATGGATGACAGCGCGCCGCCATTGCTGCAGGCGTTGCCCAGGTCGCTGCGGCCGCCAAACGTCGAATTCACCACGTACAGCGGCAGCCGCTCGAACCGGTCGAATGCGCACACCGCGCCTCCGCCGACGTCCGGCCCGGACGCGTCGCAGGCGTTGCGGAAGAAGCGGCTGTTGACGATCCTGAGCCGTCCGCCTCGGGCGAACACAGCGCCGCCCCCCTCTGCCCCGGCGGGGTTGGCGCCGCTCGCCTGGCCGTCGACGAAAGTGAAATTCCGCAGGGTCAGCGGCGGATGGTCCTGGTTGTCGCAGCGGGACGTGGTCCAGACCTGGTCCCGGTCACACGTGTTCATGTACAGGATTGGCCGCTGTCCTGCACCGGAGAGCGTGACCTTGCCACCGCCGTCGATGACGATCCTTGCGGCGGCGTCGTTCACCACCTTGGCCGTCTCGGTCAGCGTGATGTTGACCGGTTCGCTGCCGCAGTTGAAGGTGATCACACCGCCCTTGGCGACCGCGGCCCCAAACGCCGCGCTCGTGCAGCTCGCCGGGCTGCCGTTGCCGATCACGGCGCCCGGCTGGGACACGTCTTGGGCGCGCGCCTGCGCAGGCACGGGCCAGCCACCCGCGTATCCGGCGACCGGAAGCGAATCCGCGACAGGAGGCGCAGGAGCTGGCCCGTCGTCGGGTGCCCGGCGACGCCACGCTGTCGGGTGCATTGGCGCTGTCCTCGCCTTCGGTGGGGCCGCCTGCGCCGCCGCGGGCGCAGAGAAGCAGGAGGAGGGCGAGTGCTTGCGCGTGCAGCGCTCTCGACCGGACGGACTGGGCCATGTGATTTGATTCTTTGGTGACGTGCGGCAGGCAACGGCGTGCCGCGGCAGGAGGGGGCGAACGGCGCTCCTGTGATCGGGTGCCGGGTCGCAGCCCGCGACTCGAGCTGCGCGGACACCGATCGCCGTGCGTTGGAAAGTATGAGCCGTAACACCCGGTGCACGAAGCACTGCCGGTCGGGACCGGTATGGCCTGGTGACGACAGGCGGCGGACCCGGTCTGTTCAGAATTGCACCGTGGTGCCGGCCGCCAGTTTCCTCATGCAGCGCTGGAACAGTTCGCTTTCCAGCCACCCTCGCAGCCAGCGTTGCGTCGCCGGCCGGCCCTGCACATCGAACCAGCCCGCGTCGACCGCACGAAACTGGCGAACGAAGGGAAAGACCGCAAGGTCGGCCGCGCACGGCTGGTCCCCGCCAAGGAACGGCTGGCCGCCAAGTTGCACCTCGAGCGGCCGCAACAGGCACGTCACCGCCTGGTCGCGGTGGAAAGCCGGCACAGTGTCCGCGGGGTAGCGTTCAGGGTACTTGTAGCCGTCCAGGTGCTGCTTGAACGGGCCATCATTGAACTCGATGAACGCGTGGCAACTGTCGGACTGCGCCCGTTGCCACCAGCCGTCGGGGTCCCGCCCGTGGAAGGCCCATTGCATGATGTCCAGGCTCTCGTCCACGACCCTTCCGTCCGGCAGAACCAGCACCGGCACCGTCCCCTTGGGCGACATCCCGAGCATGTCGGCGGGCTTGTCCCGAAGGACGATCTCATGGACGTCGAATTCAACGCCCGCCTGCACCAGCGCCATGCGGGCGCGCATGGCGTACGGGCATCGGCGGTAGGTGTAGAGCAGTGGGCGATGCATCAGTGCGCGCCGCACGCGCGCGTCGGGCGTCTCGCCCCGCATCGTCGTGTCCAAAACAGCATGCCGACATTCTGGCAGGGCGCTGGAGCGGGCGCCGGGCCCGGTTGACGGCGGCGCGCCGCCCTCCCTGGCGCGTGCTCTTTGGCCGGAAGTGGACGTTCTCCTCGCCGCGAATTGGCAATCCGGGCGCGCAGCACGCAAATCGGCCCGACAATCCGGCGGGTGAAAACACCTGCCGGCCTCCTGATTCCCAAGGGCGACGAGCTCCTCGAGCCCGTCGAGCGCGTCGGGCGCGGCATCAAGAAGCTGCTTCGGCACGCCTTGCTTTAACGGGAACCTCCTTGTTGCCGCACATTCCTCCATTGCTCGGTTCGCGCCCGGCCCGAATTGTCGCCACGGCGTGCGTTCTGGCGATGCTCTACTTCGGCCGCGCATTCCTGGCGCCGCTCGCGCTGGCTGCCATTCTCAGCCTGGTGATTGCGCCGCTCAAACGCAAGCTGGCGCGCATCGGCCTTGGGCATACGGCGGGCGCACTGGTGTCGGTCGTGCTCGTGGGCGCCTCCCTGGCCGCAGTGACCGCAGTGCTGGCCTCCCAGCTGGTCACGGTTGCCGCCGACCTGCCGCAATACCGGGAAGCCATTCGCTCCAAGCTGCAACATGCAAGGGAACTGACGGTCGGTCCGCTCGAGCAGGTGGAATCGGTGCTGCGCACCGTCGTGCCCCCGGCGCACCCGACCGCCACCAGCAAGCCGCGCGAGCGAGGCGGCCAGGCGGCAGCCGACCCACAGGTCGCTTCGCCGCAGACCCGTGCGCCGACGACGGCAACCGAAGCGATCAGCTGGCTCTTCTCGTTGCTGTGGGGACCGGTCGGCCAGGCGGGGATCGTGCTGGTGCTGCTGGTCTTCATCCTGCTGGAGCACGAAGGTCTTCGCGACCGCATGATCAGCCTTGCCGGGGAGGCGGAGGCAGGCAGGACGATGCGGGCCGTGGAAGATGCAGCCCAGGGCGTCTCGCGGTTTTTCGTTTCGCAGTTCGTGGTGAACGTGACCTTCGCCCTGGTGCTCGGCTCGGCGCTGTGGATCGTGGGCGTTCCGCACGCCGCCCTCTGGGGCGCGCTGGGGGGCCTGGCGCGGTTCGTCCCTTACGTCGGCGCCCTCGCCGCCGGCGGCGCCATCGCGGTTTTCGCGGCTGCCGTCGATCCGGGCTGGTCCCTCATGCTGTGGAGCGCGGGCCTGTTCGTCGCGCTGGAAGGGATTGTCGTGCACCTGGTGGAGCCCCGCGTTTACGGCCAGAGCAGCGGCCTGGCGCCCCTGGGCGTGATCGTGTCGGCCTTGTTCTGGGGCGCCATCTGGGGTCCGGTGGGCCTCCTGCTGTCCACGCCGATGACCCTGTGCCTGGTGGTGGCAGGGCGCCACGTGCGCGCACTGGAGCCAATCTCCATCCTGTTTGGCGAGGCTCCCGGGCTCACGGCTGGATTGCGGCTTTACCAGCGCGCACTCTCGGGCGAACCGGGTGAGATCGTTGCAGCCGCCCGGGTCTACCTGCAGCGCAGCAACTTCGCCCGCTACTGCGACCAGATCCTGCTGCCCGGGCTGGCCCTGGCAGCGGCCGACTTCCGGGCCGACCGGATCGGCAGCGAGCAGCAGGACCGGATCCGCCACACCATCGCGGCGGTCGCGGAATCCCTCAGCGCCGTCAAGCGGCATCAGGGCGCCAGTCGCAAGCGCCGGTCGACGTCGCTGCTGGAGGCCAACGTCGGCGCGCACCTGCGCGCGATGCGCGACCAGGGGCTCGGTCGCTGGCAGGGAGCGCCACCGCTGCGGGCCGCCCAGGTCGTGCTCTGCGCGGGGCTGGGAACCACGCGCGACGACGTGCTCACGCAGCTGCTGGTGCAGGCACTCCGGGACGAAGGTATCCGGGCCGCCAGCTTGTCGCTGGCGCGAACGCTCGACGCTCCACACGAAGGCAAGTCAGACCCTTTTTCGACGGTGTTCCTCGCCTACCCGCTCGAGGAAACCCAGCACGCCTGGCAAGCAGCCGCCAAGGATGTGCGGGCCTCGTTTCCGAAGGCCATGCTGCTGACCGTCAAGCTGCCCCTGGAGGAAGGTGTCGCGGACGAAGCCGTCGTGCAGGGGCACGTGGACCTGCTCGTCCGGTCGTTCTCGGAAGCTGTCGCGTTCGAGCTCGGAGGTCGTCCGGACACCGCAGTCGGATCTTTGGGCATGGGTGGTCCTGGCGCGTAGCCGCAGGCACCATCGCCAGTTTCTGCGCACCCGTTGAACTGGGAGCGCCCATTTCTCTCGGCCCGTCAAGGTGCTGCAGGCTGGCCGCCTGCAGCACCGGCATCAGCAGCCCGAGCAGGCCCATCCTGAGGGCCGGCCAGCCCTTGCCCAGCACGCCCTTGACGATGCCCGCCGCGAAAAAGATCGCGCTGACGAGGAAGAAGAAGGGAACATGGTCGTGGAGCATGGCAGCGGCGGTTTTCGGCGTGTCCGCACGTCCGCACCAGCAACGATTCGTTGAGGTCGCGAGCGTCTGTCGCTGTCCATCAGCTGGCGCGGCCCTGGGCGACTGCATTGGCGCAGTTGCACCACGCACCGATGCTCGTGCGGGAAAGTCCGAGCGAGGTCACCGCGCGGCTCATCCGCTTTGGCGCCGCCGCCGTCGGCATCGTCGGCGACGCGGGCTGGGCGTCACGGTCCTGCCGCAGGCGCAGTGATCCGACCCGACCCGCCACGCAACGCTGCTTGCGCTGGCCGGCCGGTTGGTTCTGTAGCGGCGCGCAAACACCTGGCCGCCGCTCGCTCGCTACCCCCGCTCCCACTCCTCCAGGTGGGCGACGAGATCGTCCAGAGCGATCACCTGGCGCCGGTTGTCCTCGCGCCGGAACACGATCGCCGACCAGCCATGCATGCCGACCGGGCGCAGCCGTTGGCCGTCGATCCGCAGCTGCCGGCCGCAGACCGCGCGGATCACCACGCGTTCGTAGCGCGAGCGAGCCAGCTGCGCCGGGGAAGACAGCGCGTCCCAGCCGCAGAGCCTGCCGACGTCTTCATACTCCGGCGGGCGATCCTGCAGGTCCAGCAGTGACGGACTGTGGCCGCGCATGACGGCACCGATCAACCGGAAGGTGAAGGGATCGCACACCCGGCGGATCGCGCGCAGGAAGCGGCGCACCGTGTTTCCCGCAATGGCGCGCAGGCCGAGCTCGCCGTGCCGTTCCGTGCGCCACGGCTGCGTGTCGATGTCGCTGGTGAACGGGTTGCTGGGGTAGCAGTCGAAGCGCGCAAGCCAGCCTTTGCGCGACGTGTGCGGCATCGGGCGAAAGCCGCTGATGACGGGGATGCCGTGCCTGGAGAGCTCGTCCAGCGCATAACTTGGCCACGTCATGACCTCGCGCACCACGCCGACGATCAATGCCGCCGTGGCGATCATGAGCGACGGGCTGGGCGTGAAATCCGAAGTGATCTCGATGCGGTCCTGGCGCGGCCGCACGCCGACACCGGTGGAACGCCGGTTGGTCGCCAGCAGCATCACCGGCGCAGGCAGGATGTACGTGAGCAGCAGCGCGAGCTGCTCGATGGTGCGCCCGTTGACCGGCTGGCCCGGCGGCAGCGCGAAGGACACGTTGTAGTGCGTGCTGAAGCCGACGAGCCGCGTCGCCCGGCCGTTGCGCGCATCCCAGGCGTCGAGCTCCTGGCGCACGAAGGCCAGCGATTCCCACAGCGAGCGCCCCGCCCGCGCCGCGCAGCCGCGCTCGATCTCCACCACCGGCGTCGCCACCTCGATGACCCCTGTGTCGAAGTAGACGGCAGCGCCGGTGGGCAGATGGTACGAGGTGCCTTGGCGATGCATCAGCTCGCCCCGGATGAAATCGCGGGGGCTGCCGAACAGGTCTTCCGGCCGCGTCGGCGCCTCGTCCAGCATGAGCGAGCACTCGGCCTCGATCCCCATCGCGGCCAGGCGCAACCGCTGCGGCGCGGATGCTTGCTCCAGCTTCCTGGGGTGCGGCATTCAGCCTGCTTCCGCGAAGTTGCTGTCGTCCGGCTCGTCCACCGGCTCGAACACCGTGTAGCCGATGTCGATGTGCAGGTGATCATCGGCCTGGCCGTCTTGCTGGCCGTAGGGGCGCACCCACACGCCGGGGATCACGCGCCGGGCGACGGCCGCGTACTTCTCGATCTCTTCACGGCTGTCCAGAAAGGTGTCGCCAATGCGGTAGATGTTGGCAGCCGTGCCCCAGCAGTGGCGGGAAGCATGGCGACTCAAGGCGTGCCCCGGCGAGCGGTAGCCGCCGTTGGCAGCCACGTGCACCAGGGTAGCGACCTCCAGCCGAAACAACTCGAGCGCGGCGGCCAGCAACACGAGCGCGCAAGGCACGTAGCGCGGAAACGACCGCAGCTGCGGCGCTTCCCGCACATCGACGCCAATGAGTTCCCACAACGAGAAATGCGCTGTCAGCTGCGTCTGCCGCGCCTGGCTCCAGGAGTCCACCCGCAGGAACGACGACGGCAGGACGCGTGCGGCGCCGCACCGGTTCTGCAGGGTCTCGCCGGGTCGCAGCAGCTGCCGCACTTCGCCGGGCAACTGCTCGGCGAGCACCAGTGGCAGCGGCAGCCTGCTCATTGCGTGGGCCCCGTCATGTACTCGTACACGGCGCGCGAGATGCGCGCGATGGTCTCTTGCCGGCCGTTCACCTGGGGGGGCCATTCAGTGAGGATGACCACGACGTACGCGTCACGCCCGCCGGGGTAGACGATGCCCGCATCATGGGCAACTGTCGATATCTCGCCGCTCTTGTGGGCCACGCGCGCATCCTCGGGCAAGCCGGCCGGAATGCCGCTGCGAAAGCGCTGCTGGTGCAGGATGTCGAGCATGGCCCTGGACGCCTCGGGCGAGATGGCCTTGCCCTCCTCGATCAGGCGCAGCGCGTCGCACAGGCCAGCGGCGGTCACGCGATTGTTGATGCCCGCCTCCCACGCCGCCTCGTCCTCCACGCCGCGCCGCAGGTCGATGCCGCCCAGGTGCAGGCGCGCGAGGGAGGCGCGCGCGGCCTCGATCCCGACCAGGTCGAGCAGCAGGTTCGTGGCGAGATTGCTGCTGGTCATGATCATGTGCTCGGCCAGCTGGTGCACCGTCAGCATGCGCCCGAGCGCCGCGTGCACGTCGGCGTTGGCGTCGCGCTCCTGCGCCACCCGAAACGGTCGCCCGTCGACAGCGCCGAGGAAGCGATTGCGCACGTGCACGCGCGACTCCGGCTCCAAGCGGCCCTGCTCGATGGCGTCGTACACGCCCAGCAGCACCGGCACCTTGATGGTGCTTGCGGCATGGAACCAGCGGGAGGCATTGAGCGACCACGTCGTGTGGTGCCCGAAGTCGTAGGCCGCCACAGCGATGGCGGACGCATTGGCCTCCTCGCCAATTCTCAGGACGGTGTCGCGCAGCGTTGCTTCGGCCATGCTTTCAAGACTTCAAGCCACCTCTTGCCATGTCTGGCATGGTGAGACTCCATGGCAGAACGCGGCGTCGGACGAAGTCCAGAGTGGATGACAGGCGGGCAACGAGCGGGAGGTGCTCGACCACGGCCGCCTCAAGCGGCCGCGGCACCCGGCGGTGCCTTGGCGCCGGGCCGGGGCCGGGGCCGTAGGAGCGAAGCAGCCGCTGCGCAACCTGGCCCGGTGCTTCTGCTGGCTACCAGTGACCCGAATCGGGGAATGTTCCACCGCACCGGCATGCGCGGCAGCTTGCGGCGGGCGAGCGACCGGATGTCGTTTGTGGGCGGACTGGAGGTTCAGCGGCGTGCCGCGTGGTGCATGCCGCGAAGTTACCGCCGCGGCCGCGGGCCGCCTGCAGCGGGCCGCTGGCAAGTTCCACCTCTTGAACCGGGGCGCGCGCTCGCTGCCGAACACCAGCTCCTCGCGCCGACCCGAACGGCTTGCGCCGCCGCTTCCAGCTCGGCGCGGATCTCGTGCAGCCGCTCGGCGCCAAAGCATTCCGCCTGGCCCATCAGGCAAACCGCCGCGAAGGCGCTGCGGTCGGGACCGGCCACGGGCACGGCGAATGCACGCTGGGCACCAGCGTCGCCGGGGTTGACGGCCGAAACCATGCCGGTCGGAGCGCTCGCGCATCTGCTGCAATGCCTGCGGCCGCATCGGGCCGCGCCAGGGCACGGTGCGCGGGTGCGACCTGGCGGCGGTGCCGGGCAGAAGTCGGCAGTTGGGAAGTTTCCATGGGTTGCTCGCTGCGCCGCCAAGCGACGCCAGCGGGTGTGGTGGCGGTTGGAAGCCTGGGGAAAGCTGCTGCTCCCTCCGGCCGGAAATCGAAACGGCGATCGGTCGGGGCCGGGAGCCGCTTTCTGCATGACATGGCGCAACGCCTGGCAGTCAGGCTTGCGAGCGGATGCAAAGGTGCTTTGCATTCGTTGGCGGGCGTGCCTGGAAGAGCCGGTGATAGCCTTGCAGCGATCGTTGGCGTGGTCTTTTCCGGCCTGTCCGCCGGCGCCGAATCAACTGCTGGAGAAAGCAAATGGACATGATCGATGCAGATGGCGGCGACACCGTGCGCCTGTCCGTGGAGGAAGCACACGCGCTGGGCAACCGGGTGCTGGCGAAGCTGGGCTACACGCAGCAGGAGGCCAAAACCATCACCGACCACCTGGTGAGCAACGCGATGAGCGGCTACCAGTTCGCCGGCCTGCCCCGCATCCTGGCGATCGCCGACAGTCCCGAGTTGCACAAGCCCCGCCAGCCGGTTTCGATCATCCACGAAACTCCGGTGTCGGCCTTGCTCGATGGCGGCAACCACGTCGGCTACATCTCGGTCGACCGGGCCGCCGAGGTCGCCATCGAGAAGGTGCGCCAGTCCGGCGTCGCGGTGGTGGGCGTCGCCAACAGCTGGTTCAGCGGCCGCAACGCTTACTACCTGGAAAAAATCGCCAACGCCGGCTTCGTCGGCATCCACACGGTCAGCGGCGCGGCGACCGTGGTTCCGATGGGCGGCAAGCGCCCGGCCCTGGGCACCAACCCGATCGCCTTCGCCTTGCCCGGTGAAGTGCATCCCTTCATCTTCGACATGGGCACCTCGGCGACGATGCACGGCGAGGTGCTGCTCAAGGCCTACCTCGACGAGGACTTCCACGAGGAAGTCGGCGTCGACAAGGACGGCGTGCCGACCCGCCGCGCCAAGGCCATCGTCGAAGGCGGCATCCTGCCGTGGGGCGGGCACAAGGGCTACGGGCTGTCGGTGGCGATCCAGGCCCTCGGCCTGCTGGCCGGCGCGAAGAAGCGCGACGGCAAGGTGAGCGACTTCGGCTTCCTGTTCATCGCGTTCGACCCGGCGATCCTGATGCCGGCGCAGGAGTTCAAGGCGCAACTGACGGAGCTGCTGGCCTTCATCAAGTCACGCCCGCGCCAGGATGGCGTTGACGAGATCCGCATCTCGTCGGAGCGCTCTTTCCGCGAGCGTGAAGTGCGCCGCCTGCAGGGGATCGTGGTGCCGCGCCCGGTGCTGGACCGGCTAAACGCCATCCTCGGGTGAAACGCAAGGCGCACCCCGCGGGGTGCGCCTTGCGTGCAGCGTGCGGGCGCCAGGCCCGCGCGCGCTGCCCTTAGCTTCGCGCCAGTTGCGCAATGGCTTTCCAGCGCGCCGCTTCCTTGACCATCTCGGCCCGCAGTGCCCTGGAGCCCACCGGGTCCGGCACGATCACCTGCTTGCGGCAGAACGCCTTGAACTCCGGCGTCTGGGCGATCTCGACGATCTCGTCCGAGAGGATGCGCAGCACGGCCTCCGGTGTGTCGGCCGGGGCCATGAAATCGAGCTGCGAGGACACCTCGAAACCCGGAACGGCTTCGGCGACGGTCGGCACGTGCGGCAGTTCGTCCCAACGCCGGGTGCCGGTCACGGCCAAGGCGCGCAGCCGGCCGCTCTGGATCAGCCCAAGCACGCCGGTGGAGGTCTGGCAGGTGAAGTTGACTCGGCCGCCGGCCACGTCGGTCAGCGCCGTGGACGAATCCTTGTAGCCGATGTGCTGGGCCTTGGCCTTGGTCAGGTCGGTCAGGATCACGGAGCACAGGTGCGCGCTGCTGCCCACACCCTGCGAGGAGTACGTCACGTCGCCGGGCTTGCCCTTGAGATCCCTGACCAGGTCGACCATGGTCTTGTGGGGCGAGTCGGCCCCCACCACGATGGCGAAGGAAACGCGCGCCACCCGTGCCACCGGGGCGAAATCCTTGAGCGGATCGAACGGGGCCGTGGCCGCTTCGGAGAACAGCGGCAACAGGTACAGGGGAATCCCCGTGAGGATCAGCGTGTAGCCGTCGGGCGCGGACTTGGCGGCCGCCGTGTAGCCGAGCAGGCCGCCAGCGCCGGAGCGGTTGTCCACCACCACCGGCGTCTTCAGGCGCTTGGCCAGTGGGTCGGCAACGAAGCGCGTCATGGCGTCGATCGAGGTACCGGGGGATGCCGGCACGATGATCTTGATGGGCTTGGACGGGAACTGCTGGGCACGGGCGACACCGAAGCCGACCAGGGGCAGGGCTGCGGCAGCCTTGAGGACCGCGCGTCGTGTGGACGTCATGAATGTCTCCTTGATTGGATGGGAACCGGCCGGCTTGGCCGGCAATGCCGGTCGTCACGGGCGATGCTAGAAGCGCGGACCTTCCCGGTCTACCACCGGCATCAGGAAGCACCTTGGCAGCGGACGCAAAGATGGGTGGCGCCGGTTAGGAGCTGGCCCGATCCGCGGTATCGGTATCGGTATCGGTATCGGTATCGGTGTCGGCGTCGGCGAACAGCGCAACCAGGAAATCGACGAAAACCCGCACCTTGCGCGACAGGCCACGGTTGCTGGGATAGACCGCGTAAAGCTCGGCGTCGCCCGGCCTGGGATTGACGCTGTAGTCGTCGAGCACGGTGACGAGCGCGCCCTGCTCGATGTGCCGGCGCACCATCCACTCGTGCACCACGATCAGGCCGATGCCAGCCACGGCGGTGGACAGCAGCACCATCGAGTGGTCGGAGCGGACGCTGCCCTGCACCTGCGTCTCTTCCAGTTTGCCGTCCCTGGTGAAGCCCCACTTGCTGCCGTAGGAGCGCGCGGAATAGAGGATGCAGTTGTGCCGGCGCAGGTCGTCCGGCGTTGCGGGCACTCCGTGGCGCTCGAAGTACGCCGGGGCGCCGCAGACGACGCGGCGGCTGGGGCTCAGGCGCCTGGCCACCAGCTCCGAATCGGGCATGTGGCCCATCCAGACCGCGACGTCGATGTGGTTGGCGATCAGGTCGACCCGATCGTCCGCCAGCGAGACATCCAGGCTCAGCTCCGGATACTGGGCCAGCAGCGCCGGTAGCGCCGGGACGATGACGGTGGTGCCGGCCGAGACCCGCAGCGACACCCGCAACACGCCCTTGACGCTGTCCTGGAACGAGCGGGCTTCCGACTTCGCATTGCTCAGGTCGGCGGCAAGCTCGCAGGCGCGCTCGTAGAAGCGCCGGCCCGGCTCGGTCAGCGACAGGCTGCGGGTGCTGCGATTGAGCAGCCGCACCCCCAGTTCGTCCTCGAGCGACTTCACCTGGCGCGCCACCGAGCTGACCGACGACACGTCACGGGCGGCGGCCGAAAAGCTCCCCGCTTCGACGACCTTGATGAAAGTCTGGATTCTTGCCAACTCGTCCATGCGGCCATTGTCCCACCCGGCCATCTTTGCGCCACCGGCAAGGCTCCTTGCCGTCGTGCCGTCTAGCCGGGCCGGCACCCCGTTCCTAGAATTGCCGGCATCAATCGCACGCCCGCGACCGAGCCAGGGGCGCCGTGCCCCCAGGAGAATCTTGATGGAAGAACTGACCTTGAGCGGAACCCGTTGCGGCCTGACCGAGGCCGATCACGTGGCGCAATGGCTGGCCGCCTTCGAGCAAGCCCTGCGCGACGGCGACCGCGCCGGCCTCGGCCAGCTCTTCGCCCAAGACTGCCACTGGCGCGACCTGCTGGCGTTCACCTGGACGATCACCCCGCACGAAGGCTGCTCGGCGATCGTGGGCGGCCTGCTCCAGGCCCAGCCCGGAGCCGACGCCCGCAATTTCGCATTGGGCCAGGGCCGCACCGCACCGCGCCGCTTGAAGCGGCTGGGGATCGAGGTGATCGAGGCGATCTTCGCGTTCGAGACCGCCGTCGGCCGCTGCCATGGCGTGCTGCGGCTGCCCGCGGCGCGGCCCGACAAGGCCTACGTGCTGATGACCTCTCTGGACGAGCTGAAGGGCCACGAACTGCCGATCAACGAGCTGCGTCCCAGCGGCAAGGACTATTCGCGCATGTTCGGCGGCGAGAACTGGGCCGGCCGCCGGATCCAGGAACAGGCTTTCGCCGACCGCGAGCCGGCGGCGCTGATCGTCGGCGGCGGCCAGGCCGGGCTGAACATCGCGGCGCGGCTGCGGCTGCTGGGCGTGGACGCGCTGGTGGTCGACAAGCTGCCGCGGGTGGGCGACGTCTGGCGCACGCGCTACAACGCGCTGGCCCTGCACAACCAGGTGCCGCTGAACCACCTGGCCTACCTGCCGTTTCCACCCAGCTGGCCCAAGTACCTGCCCAAGGACATGCTGGGCAACTGGCTGGAAACCTACGCCAGCGCGATGGAATGCAACGTCTGGACCGGCACCGAGCTGCTCAGTGGTCGCTATGACGAGCCGGCCGGTCACTGGGAGGCGCGCGTGCGCAGAGCCGACGGCTCCGAGCGCGTGCTCGAGCCGCGCCACCTGATCTTCGCCAACGGCATCGCTGGCGCTCCCCGAAAGCCCAACGTGCCGGGCCTGCCCGACTTCAAGGGCGAGGTCGTGCACACGCACGGCTACACCGACGGCGCCGAATGGCGCGGCAAGAACGTCCTGGTGCTGGGTGCCGGCACCAGCGGCCACGACATCGCGCAAGACCTGCATGGCTACGGCGCCAAGGTCAAGCTGATCCAGCGCGGCTCGATCACCGTGGTCAGCGTCGAGGCGGCAGCGATCAACCACTCGCTCTACTACGACGAAGGGCTGCCGCTGCAGGACTGCGACCTGATCGCCGCCTGCAGCACCTATCCGCTGCTGGTGCGCGGCTACCAGCTGGCCGTCAAGCGCATGATCGAGATGGACAAGGACCTGCTGGCCGGCCTCGAGGCGAGGGGCATGAAGATGGACATGGGCGAGGACGGCACCGGCCACCAGATGAAGCTGCGCCGGCGCTTTGGCGGCTACTACCTCAATTGCGGCGCCTCCGACCTGATCGTCAGCGGCGAGATCGGCCTGCTGCAGTACGAGGACATCGAGCGCTTCGTCGCCGACGGCGTCCTGATGAAGGACGGCCGCATCGAGAAGGCCGACCTGCTGGTCACCGCCACCGGCTACCAGGACCAGACCGAGGTGGTGCGCGAGATCCTGGGCGCGGACATCGCCGCGAAGATCGGACCGGTCTGGGGGCTCGATGCCGAAGGCGAGCTGGCCAACATGTTCAAGCCAACCGCGCAGAAGGGGCTGTACTTCGCCGGCGGCGGACTGGCCCATGCGCGCATCTATTCGCACTACATTGCGATGCAGGTCAAGGCGCGCGAAATCGGCCTGGTCTCCTGAGCACCGACGAAAGCACTCGCATGCATGATCTGACTGGCAAGGTGGCCTTCATCACCGGCGCGGGCTCTGTCGGCGCCGGCTGGGGCAACGGCAAGGCGACCGCCGTGCTGATGGCGCGGCAGGGCGCCAAGGTTTACGGCGTCGATGTCGCGGCCTCCGCGCTGGCCGGCACCAGCGCCATCATGGACCAGGAGCGGCACGCCCACTGGGCATCCCGCACTTGCAACATGACCGTCAGCCACGAGGTCAAGGCGGCCGTGGACGACTGCCTCGCCCGCTTCGGCCGCATCGACATCCTGGTCAACAACGTCGGTGGCAGCGCGCCGGGCGACCCGATCTCCATGAGCGAAGAAGTCTGGGACGCGCAGATGGACCTGAACCTCAAGAGCACCTTTCTCGGCTGCAAGCACGTGCTGCCGATGATGGAGCGCCAGTTCGCCAGCGACGGCAAGGGCTGCGCCATCGTCAACATCTCCAGCATCGGCTGCCTGAGCTTCCAGGTCGACGGCCGCGTCAGCGCGGCGTATGCGGCCTCCAAGGCTGGCGTGATGGCGTTCAGCCGCTCCACCGCCATCGCCTTTGTCAAAAAAGGCATCCGGGTGAACACCGTGGTGCCCGGCGTGATGCACACGCCGCTGGTGGAGCACCGACTGGTCAGCCAGCTCGGCGCCGCCGACGCCCAGGCCCTGATTGCCAGGCGCAATGCCAGCGTCCCGATCGGCCGCATGGGCGATGCCTGGGACGTGGCCAACGCGGTGCTGTTCCTGGCCAGCGACGAAGCCCGCTACATCACGGGCACCGACCTGGTGGTGGACGGTGGCATGACCGCGGCCCGGCCCTCGAACTGAAGGAGCGAGCACGATGCCCCGCCTGGAGATGCCCCCAGCCGACGCCATGAGCCCCGAGCAAGCGGAGGTCTGCGCCGAGGCCATGGCCGGCCCGCGCGGCAAGGTGCCGGCCCCGATGATCGCCTGGGTGCGCAACCCGGAGCTGGCGCGGCGCGGCCAGAAGGTCGGCGAGCTGCTGCGCTTTGGCACCACGCTGGAGCCGCGGCTGTCGGAGCTGGCCATCCTGATGTGCGGCCGCCACTGGACCTCGCACCACGAATGGACGGCGCACAAGGCAATTGCCCTGAGCGCCGGATTGGCGCCGGAGACCATCGCGGCGATCGCCGCCCGCCGGGTACCGCAACTGCCCGATGAGCGGCATCGCGCGGTCCACGAAGTCTCGAGAATGCTGCTGGCCAGGGGCCGCGTGCCTGACGCGGTCTATGCGCATGGCGTCGAGCACCTGGGCGAACGCGGCATGGTGGAGCTGGTCGGCATCCTGGGCTACTACTGCTGGGTGTCGCTGACGCTCAACGCGTTCGAGCTTGGTTTGCCGGCGGCCGTCGCGCCGGAACTGCAGGATCCGGACTTCCCGCAGATCGCATGAAACCGATGCAGCAGCTGTTCAGCCCGGTGCGGCCGGAGTGGCTGGCCACCCAGCGAGAGGAGATCCTCGATCCCGGCCAGCCGATCGTCGACGCCCACCACCACCTCTACGACAGGCCAGGCGGCAGGTATTTGTTCGACGACCTGCTGGCCGACCTGGGCAGCGGCCACGACGTGCGCGCCACGGTGTTCGTGCAGGCGCGGGCGATGTTGCGCGCCGGCGGCCCGGAAGCCATGAAACCGGTCGGCGAAACCGAATTCGCCAACGGCGTGGCGGCGATGTCCGCCAGCGGCATCTATGGCAAGACCCGGGCCTGCGCCGCGATCGTCGGCTTCGCGGACCTGCTGCTCGGTGACGCCGTGCGGCCGGTGCTGCAGGCGCACGTCGCGGCCGCCGGCCCCCGCCTGGCAGGCATCCGCCAGCCGGTCACGTGGGACGCCGATGCGTCCTTTCTGAATGCGTCCTATCCATCGACCGAGGACATGCTGGACTCGCCCGCCTTCCGCGCCGGCTTCGCCCACCTGGCGCCGCTCGGACTGAGCTGGGACGCGTGGATGTTCTTCCACCAGATCCCGCGCCTGACGGCGCTGGCGCGCGCATTCCCGCGGACGCCCATGGTGCTGGACCACTGCGGTGGCATCCTCGGCATCGGGCCCTATGCGGGCCGTCGCGACGCGGTGTTCAGCCAGTGGTCGGCCGCGTTGCGCGAGCTCGCCGGCTGCCCCAACGTGATGGTCAAACTCGGCGGCCTTGGCATGCGGCTGTCGGGGTTTGGCTTCGAGCAGCGCGAGCGCGCGCCCTCCTCCGTCGAACTGGCCGACGCATGGCGGCCCTGGATGGAAACCTGCATCGAAGCGTTCGGCGCCGCGCGCTGCATGTTCGAGAGCAACTTCCCCGTCGACAAAGGCGGCTACAGCTATGCCGTCGGCTGGAATGCGCTGAAACGCATCGCGGCCGGGACCGGCGCCGACGAGAAGGCCGACCTGTTCTGGCGCAGTGCAGCGCGCTTCTATGGCCTGCCGACCCACCGATTCGTTTGAGGAGAACCGAAGAATGAAAGCCGCCTTCCACTGGGACGACCCGCTGCTGCTGAACGCGCAGCTGACCGACGACGAGCGCGCCGTGCGCGACGCCGCCGCCAGCTACAGCCAGGACAAGCTGCTGCCGCGCGTGACCGAAGCCTTTCGCAACGAACACACCGACCTGGCCATCTTCCGCGAGATGGGTGAACTGGGGCTGCTGGGCGCCACCATCCCCGAGCAGT
>NZ_JAQGLS010000135.1 GCF_028292805.1 Ramlibacter sp.
GTGCGGGGCTTTTCGAAGTACACGCGCATCACCACCTCCAGCGTGTCGGCGTGCTTCTCCCGCACGGACTTGAGCTTGCGCGCGTACTCCAGCGCGGCGTCCGGGTCGTGGATCGAGCACGGGCCGATCACCACCAGCAGCCGGTCGTCGGCGCCTTCGATGATCTCGTGGATGGCGCGGCGGGTGCGGCTGATCAGCGTCTCCACCGGCGTGCCGCGGATGGGGAAAAAGCGGATCAGGTGTTCGGGCGGAGGTAGCACGGTGATGTCCTTGATGCGCTCGTCGTCGGTGTTGCTGGTCTTGTCGGCGGGGTGCGCATACCAGGCATCGGTAGCGGAGGCGTTGGAACTCATGACGTGCTTTCGAAAAGGTGTGAAAACGCGGGCCAAAAAAAAACCGCCGGGGGACCGGCGGTTCTTGAAAGGTTCGTTGCGTTTCTTGCGGGTACGCTCAGATCTCTCTTCCGCCGGGGGCGCTTGAGAACCAGAAATACCCAAAAAAGAAACCGCGAACGGAACACATGCAACGAATGTAGCACAGCGTCTTGGCAAGTGCCACCGCGGCACGCGGCGATGCCGGGCCGCTGCAGGCGCCCCGTTCACGAGGAGGCGGGCCGGAAGGTGTTCAGCGCCTGCAGGTAGCAGGCGTATTCGATCGGCCGCGCCGGGCCGCGCCCCGCCGCGCCCCACCACAGGCGGGCGGTGGTCGCGCAGCACGGTCAGCTGTCCATCACAGCGACGCGACTGCTTCGCGGCCGCGGCTGAGTCGCAGTTGGGCCAGCACCGCCTCGGCATGGGCGCCAGGTGGTCCATGCTTTTGGAAAAGATGCGGCCGTCCTCGGCCGCCACCGCGGCACGCAGGAAGTTGCTCAGGTCGCCGAAAGATGTCGATGCTCGGCAGGTTGTTCGAGCGGTCGACCGGCAGGCGGGAAGTCGGCCAGCTCACGGCGCTGGCCGCTATTGCAGCGCCAGCGGCGGGGACAGCACCGAGGCGGCACCCCCGCGCCCTGGTGCGGCGGGGCGACAGCCTCGCCAACGGGCGGTATCAGGCGGTGCCGCCGACCGTCAGGCCGTCGATGCGCAGCGTCGGCTGGCCCACCCCCACCGGCACGCTCTGGCCTTCCTTGCCGCAGGTGCCCACACCGGAGTCCAGCTTCATGTCGTTGCCGATCATGCTGATGCGGGTCAGGGCGTCGGGCCCGTTGCCCACGATCGTCGCGCCCTTGACCGGGTACTGGATCTTGCCGTTTTCCACCCAGTAAGCCTCGCTCGCCGAGAACACGAACTTGCCCGAGGTGATGTCGACCTGGCCGCCGCCGAAGTTGGTGGCGTACAGGCCCTTCTTGATGCTGGCCACGATCTCGTCCGGCGCCCTGCCGCCCGCCAGCATGTAGGTGTTGGTCATGCGCGGCATCGGGATGTGGGCGTAGCTTTCGCGCCGGCCGTTGCCGGTGGGCTTGACGCCCATCAGCCGGGCGTTCATCGAATCCTGGATGTAGCCGCGCAGGATGCCGTCTTCGATCAGCACGTTGCGCTGGCTGGGGTTGCCTTCGTCGTCCACGTTGAGCGAGCCGCGCCGGTCGGCGATGGTTCCGTCGTCCAGCACCGTCACGCCCTTGGCCGCCACCCGCTGGCCGATCTTGCCGCTGAAGGCGCTGGAGCCCTTGCGGTTGAAGTCGCCTTCCAGGCCGTGGCCCACCGCTTCGTGCAGCAGGATGCCGGGCCAGCCCGGCCCGAGCACCACGGTCATCTCGCCGGCCGGCGCGGGCCGGGCCTCGAGGTTGGTCAGCGCCGCCGCCACGGCGTCGTCGACGTAGCTTTGCAGCTGCGCATCGGTGAAATAAGCCAGCCCGAAGCGGCCGCCGCCGCCGCCCGAGCCCATCTCGCGGCGGCCGTTCTGCTCGGCGATCACCGTCACCGACACGCGCACCAGCGGCCGCACGTCGGCGGCCATGGTGCCGTCGGCACGCGCCACCAGCACCACGTCGAATTCGGCGGCCAGGCCGGCCATCACCTGCGCCACGCGCGGGTCCTTGGCGCGGGCCATCTGCTCGACGCGGCCCAGCAGTTCCACCTTGGCGGTGCTGTCGAGGCTGGCGATCGGGTCCAGGCCGTTGTAGAGCGAGCGGCTGCCCGCCACCTTCGGCGTGGCCACCTTGACCCGGCCGCCGTTGACGGCGGCGATGGAGCGCACCGTGCGCGCCGCATCCAGCAGCGAGGCTTCCGAGATGTCGTCCGAGTAGGCAAAGGCCGTCTTCTCGCCGCTGACGGCGCGCACGCCGACGCCCTGGTCGATGCTGAAGCTGCCGGTCTTGACGATGCCTTCTTCCAGGCTCCAGCCTTCGCTGCGCGTGTACTGGAAGTACAGGTCGGCGTCGTCGACCTTGTGGGCGCGGATCTCCGCCAGCGCGCGGATGAGGTGGGTTTCGTCGAGGCCGAAGGGTTCGAGCAGCAGGGCGCGGGCGGTGGCCAGGCGCTCGATGGTGGGTTCGCGGGCGATCATCGGCCCATTGTAGGCCGCCCCTTTTGCCCGTGCCGGCGCGTGGACGAAGGGTGCCTCAGCTCTGTACCAGGCGCCTGGCCTTGGAGATCGACATCAGCACGCCCAGCGCCATGCCCAGCGTCAGCATCGCGGTGCCGCCGTAGCTGATGAAGGGCAGCGGCACACCCACCACCGGCAGGATGCCGCTGACCATGCCCATGTTCACGAAGGCGTAGGTAAAGAAGATCATGGTCATCGCACCGCCCAGCAGCCGCGAGAACATGCTGGGCGCCTCCAGCGCGATGGCCAGCCCGCGCATGATCAGGAACAGGAAGGCGGCGATCAGGCACAGGTTGCCGACCAGGCCGAACTCCTCGGAGAAGGCGGCGAAGATGAAGTCGGTGGTGC
>NZ_JAQGLS010000161.1 GCF_028292805.1 Ramlibacter sp.
GCCGCTCGATCGCTTTTTTCGCCAGCACGCCGGCGTCGGCCTGCTTGCCGCCCGCGCCCGTGAGCCGGGCCCAGAAGAACAGGCCGCCCGCGGGCTGCGTGAACTCGATCGCGTCGCCCAGCTCGCGCTTCAGCGCCGAGCCCATGGCACGCGCGCGCTCGCCGTAGGCCTTGCGCACGTTGACCAGCGTCTGCGGCATGCGCCCGCTCTTCAAATACTGCGCCGCCGTTGCCTGGGCAAACGTGCTGGTGTGCGCATCGCTGAACTGCTTGCACATCACCGCGTTCTGCAGCAGCGCCGGCTGCGCGATCATCCAGCCCACGCGCAGGCCGGGGCTGAGCACCTTGCTCATGCTGCCGCAGTGGGCGATCCATTCGCGGCTGCCGGGCACGTCGCGGCTCAAGGCAAGGATGCTGGGAGGCGGCGCCTCGCCAAAGTACAGGTCGCCGTACGGGTCGTCTTCCACCACCAGCACCTGGTACTTGACCGCGAGTTCGAGGACGCGACGGCGCCGCTCCAGGCTCAATAGCATGCCGCTCGGGTTGCCGAAGGTGGGGATCAGGTAGACGAACTTGGGCTTGTGCTCCACGATCATCTGTTCGAGCTTCTCGACGTCGACGCCGTGCTCGTCGATGGGCGCGCTCTGCACGTCGGCGCCATAGAGGCGAAAGCACTGGATGGTGGCCAGGAAGGTCGGGCCTTCCACGATCACCTTGTCGCCGGGGCTGATCATGGTCTTGCCCAGCAGGTCCAGCGCCTGCTGGCTGCCGGTGGTCACGATCAGCTGGTTCGGCTCGATGTCGGTCACGCCCTTGCCGCGCATGAAAGCGGCCAGCTGCGTGCGCAGCGGCTCGTAGCCTTCGGTGGCGCCGTACTGCAGCGCGCCGCCCGGCTCTTCGTCCAGCGCCTTGTTGGCGGCCTCCTTGAGGCCCGCCACGTCGAACATCGCGCTGTCGGGGAATCCGCCAGCAAAGCTGATGATGCCGGGCTTGCCCAGCAGCTTGAACAGCTCGCGGATGGCGGAGGTTTCTACGTTTTGCAGGCGGGTGGCGAATTGCAGGGGCATGTCGGCTCGTCTCGTTGATTGGCTCGCGTGGGCCTCCATTGTCACGAATTCGTGGGGGTGGGCCTACGGCGACGATCACTCCGCATGCAGCCGCTCCGCCAACGTATCCCTGGCCTTCATCAACTGCTGCAAAAACGCATCCCGAAATTCCGACATCGACATTCGTTCGGCCCGCACCGAAATGCTCAAGCCACCCACGGTGGCGCCGGTACGGTCGAAGGCCGGCACGGCCATCGACCGTACGCCCAGTTCCAGTTCGCCATCCGCGGCTATCCAGCCTTCGCGGCGGCAGCGCGCCACTTGCGCCAGCACGCCGTCCACGTCGTGGATGGTGGTGGCGGTCAGCGCCGGACGGTCCATCGCGCGCACGCGGCGCTCGGCTTCGGCGGGCGGCAGGCTGGCCAGCAGCACGCGGCCGAGCGCGGAACAGTAGGCCGGCAGCCGCGAGCCGATACCCAGGCCGGTGGAGAGGCTGCGTCGCGCCGTGGAACGGGCAATGATGATCACGTCTTCCCCCACCAGCTTGCCCATCGAAGCCGACTGGCGCGTGCGTTCCGACAACGCATCCAGCAGTGGCTGCGCCAGCCCTGGCGTGGGACGCGAGGTGAGGTAGGCGTGCGCAAGCAGGAGCACGCGGGGCGCCACCCAGAAGCGCTTGCCGTCGCTCTCCAGGTAGCCCATCGCCTGCAAGGTCACGAGCGAGCGGCGCGCCGACGCCGGCGAGGCGCCCGTCAAGCGCGCCACCTCCGACAGCGTGAGCTTGCCGTGCTGGCGGCCGAAGCAGCCCAGCACGTCCAGGCCTTTTTGCAGCGAGGCGACGAAATCCTTGCCTGACGGCGGGTCCTTTACGGCGGATTCATCGGGTTTCTTGCGCATCTCGCAATTCTGGCTTGGATTGGCGGCCTTGCCGCCACACACTGCAGCGTTCCGCGAACATTGGCACCCCACAAGGAGACTCCCCCGTGAACCTCAGCCTTTCCCGCCGCGCCGCCCTCGCCGTTGCAGCCACCCTCGCCTTCGGCGCCGGCGCCCCTGCCCTCGCCCAGCCCGCCAGCACGGTCAAGCTGATCGTTCCATTCCCTGCCGGGGGCACCGCCGACGTGCTGCCGCGCCTGCTGGCCGAGAAGGTGCGCCCCGCCTACCCGGCCGGGATCGTGGTGGAAAACAGGGCCGGCGCCGGCGGCAACATCGGCGCCGAGTTCGTCACCCGCGCCGAGCCCGACGGCACCACCTTCCTGGTCTCGCCGCCCGGGCCGATCGCCATCAACCACCACCTGTACAAGTCGCTCTCGTTCGACCCGACCAGGTGGGTGCCGGTGACCGTCATCGCCACCGTGCCGAACGTGCTGGCTGTCAGCAACAAGGTGCCGGCCAAAACGCTCGAGGAGTTCATCGCCTACCTCAAGGCCAACCCGGGCAAGGTGAGCTACGCCTCGCAGGGCAACGGCTCCACTTCGCACCTGACTGCCGCCATGTTCATGCAGCTGACCGGCACCGACATGGTCCACATCCCGTACAAGGGCACGGCGCCGGCGCTGGTCGACATCGTCGGCGGCAACGTTGACGTGTTCTTCGACAACATCAGCTCCTCGGCCCAGTTCCACAACGGAGGCAAGCTCAAGATCCTGGCCGTGGCCGACCAGAAGCGCTCCGAGCTGCTGCCGCAGGTGCCGACCTTCGTCGAATCGAAGCTCCCCGCCATGGTGGCCGTCACCTTCTTCACCATGGTGGCGCCGCCCGGCACGCCCAAGGCGGCCGTCGACTACGCGCACAAGCAGTTCGCCGCCGCCCTGCAGGCGCCGGACGTGCAGCAGAAGTTCGCCGCGCAAGGCGCCACCCCGGGCGGCTGGACGCCCGAGCGCAGCGGCGCCTTCATGCGCGAAGAGTCAGCCAAGTGGGCGCGCGTGATCAAGTCCGCCAACGTCACGCTGGAGTGAACGCCATGCAGCAACAAGCCATCCACTGGCACGGCCCGGGCCTGACCCGGATCCCGTACGACATCTACACCGACCCGGCCACCGCGCAGCAAGAGCAGGAGCGCATCTACCGCGGCGCCACCTGGAACTACCTGTGCCTGGACGCCGAGCTGCCCGAAGCCGGCAGCTACCGCACCACCCACGTGGGCGACACGCCGGTGGTGGTGGTCAAGGACGCCGAGGGTGAGGTCTACGCCTTCGAGAACCGTTGCGCCCACCGCGGCGCCCTGATCGCGCTGGAAAAAAGCGGCAAGGCCGAAAGCTTCCAGTGCGTGTACCACGCCTGGAGCTACAACCTGCAGGGCGACCTGACCGGCGTGGCGTTCGAGAAAGGCGTCAAGGGCCAGGGCGGCATGCCGGCCGGCTTCTGCAAGGAAGACCACGGCCCGCGCAAGCTGCGCGTCGCCGTCTACTGCGGCCTGGTGTTCGGCAGCTTCAGTGAAGACGTGCCCTCCATCGAGGAGTACCTGGGCGAGGAAATCTGCGCGCGCATCGAGCGCGTGCTGCACAAGCCGGTGCAAGTCATCGGCCGCTTCACCCAGGCGTTGCCCAACAACTGGAAGCTGTACTTCGAGAACGTCAAGGACAGCTACCACGCCAGCCTGCTGCACCTGTTCTTCACCACCTTCGAGCTGAACCGCCTGTCGCAAAAGGGCGGCGTGATCGTCGACGAAAGCGGCGGCCACCACGTCAGCTACTCGATGATCGACGCTGGTGCGGCCGACTCCTCGTACAAGGAGCAGGGCTTGCGCTCGGACGATTCCAAGTACCGGCTGAAGGACACCACGGTGCTGCAAGGCTTCAAGGAATACGACGACGGCATCACGCTGCAGATCCTCTCGGTGTTCCCGGGCTTCGTGCTGCAGCAGATCCAGAACTGCCTGGCCGTGCGCCAGGTGCTGCCCAAGGGCCAGGAGCGGGCCGAGCTGAACTGGACCTACATCGGCTACACCGACGACACGCCGGAGCAACGCAAGGTGCGCCTGAAGCAACTGAACCTGGTGGGGCCGGCCGGCTTCATCAGCATGGAAGACGGCGCCGTCGGCGGCTTCGTCCAGCGCGGCATCGCCGGCGCGCAAGGGCTGGAGGCGATCGTGCAGATGGGGGGCGAGAGCACCGAATCCAGCGACGGCCGCGCCACCGAAACCTCGGTGCGCGGCTTCTGGAAAGCCTACCGCGCCCACATGGACGGCGCGCAATGATCGACATCCTGGCCCTGTGCGCCTTCAACGCCGCCTACACCAACGCGATCGACACCGACGCGCTGGAACAGTGGCCGGCCTTCTTCACCGAAGACTGTCACTACCGCATCACCAACGTGGAGAACGAGCGCGAAGGCCTGCCCGCGGGCATCGTCTTCGCCGACTCGCGCGCCATGCTGGAAGACCGCATCGCCGCCTTGCGCGTGGCCAACATCTACGAGCGGCATCGCTTGCGGCACCTGCTGGGCGTGCCGCTGCTGGAATCGGCCGACGACCAGGGCGCCGTCGCGCGCACGCCGTTCATGGTGGCGCGGATCATGCACACCGGCGAGACCGCGCTGTTCGCCACCGGCGAGTACCGCGACCGCTTCGTGAAGGCCGGCGGCAAGCTGCTGCTGGCCGAGCGGGTGGCGGTGTGCGACAGCACCGTCACCGACACCTTGCTGGCGCTGCCGCTGTGACGCCGCGCCGGATCGCGCTCTCGGTCGGCGACCCGAACGGGATCGGCCCGGAGATCGTGCTCAAGGCGCTGGATGCGCTGCGCGGCGAAGACCGGCTGCGGATGGCGGTGTTCGGGCCGCGGGCGGTGCTGGAGCGCGCCGCCGCCGTCACCGGGCTGCAGGACGTGTTGGGGTCTGTCGACTTGCGGGACGTGGGCGAGCTGCCCACTTGCTCCGCGCAGTTCGGCCAGGTCAATGCCGCAGCCGGCGCCAGCGCGGTGGCGTCCGCCACCGCGGCGATCGAGGCCGTGCGCGCCGGCGAGTTCGACGCGGTGGTGGCGGGTCCCCACCACGAAACCGCGATCGCGCAGGCCGGCATCCCGTTCACCGGCTATCCCTCGCTGCTGGCCCGGGTGTGCGGCGAACCGGAGGGCAGCGTGTTCCTGCTGCTGGTGGGCGGCAGCTTGCGGATCGTCCACGCCACCTTGCACGAGAGCGTGGCCACGGCGCTGGCGCGGCTGACGCCGCAGCTGGTGGTCGCCGCCACGCTGGCCGGCGTGCGCGCCTGCCAGGCGCTGGGCGTCGCCGAGCCGAAGGTGGCGCTGATGGGCATCAACCCGCATGCCTCCGAAGGCACGCTGTTCGGTCCCGAGGATCTGCAGTGCACGGTGCCGGCTGCGCAGGGCCTGCGTGCGCTTGGCGTGAACGTCACCGGCCCGCAAGGCGGCGACGTGCTGCTGGCCGACCGCCGGCACGACCTGTACGTGGCGATGCTGCACGACCAGGGCCACATCCCCATCAAGCTGCTGGCGCCGCAGGCGGCCAGCGCCATTTCCATCGGCTCTGCCGTGCTGCTGGCCAGCACCGGCCACGGCAGCGCGATGGACATCGCCGGCCAGGGCAGCGCCCGGCCGGACGCCCTGCTGCGCAGCCTGCGCCTGCTGGGCGGCCTTTCCTAAAGAGCAGTCTTTTCATGGCCTTCGACATCCGCATCGCGGGAACCGACCTGCACTTCGCCTGCGGGCCCGACCAGAACATTCTGGACGCCGCCCTCAAGGCCGGCATCGAGATGCCTTATTCCTGCCGCAAGGGCGTCTGCGGCAACTGTGCCGGCGGCGTCGCCGCGGGCGAGGTGGTGAGCCCGCCCAGTGAAGCCAAGCCGGCCGGCCAGCACCTGTACTGCCAGTGCACGCCGCTGTCCGACGTGGAGCTGGTGCCGGCGGCCTGGCACCGGCTCGACCCGTCGGCCCGCAAGACCTTCACCACCAAGGTGTTTCGCAACACGCTGGCCAGCGAAGACGTCAGCGTGCTGCAGCTGCGGCTGCCGGCCGGGCAACGCGCCAAGTTCAAGGCCGGCCAGTACCTGCAGGTGACGCTACCCGACGGCAGCCGCCGCTCCTACTCCATGGCCAATCCGCCGCACGAGAGCGACGGGCTGCAGCTGCACATCCGCCACGTGGCCGGCGGCGCCTTCACGCAAGTCGTGCCCACGCTGCGGCCGGGCGACACGCTGCAGGTGGAGCTGCCGTTCGGCAACTTCGAGCTGAAGGAGGAGTCGTCGGCCCCGATGCTGTGCGTGGTGGGCGGCACCGGCTTCGCCCCGGTCAAGTCGCTGCTGGACGACCTGGTCAGAAAGAAGGTGCAGCGGCCGGTGACGCTGCTGTGGGGCGGCCGCAACCGCGGCGGCTTGTACCTGATGGCGGCGGTGGAGCGCTGGCAGAAGTTGCTGCCGGGGTTCACGTTCGTGCCGGTGCTGGAAGACGCGGGCGACGCCGAGGCGCTGGGCGGCTTCCATGGCCGGGTCGATGACGCCGTCCGCACCCGGTTCCCGGACTTGGCGGGGTACGAGGTGTATTGCTGCGGCTCGCCGCCCATGGTGGCGGCGGTGCGCAAGGCGGCGGTGGACGAGCGCGGGCTGGAGCCGCTGCACTTTTTCAGCGACGTGTTCGTGCCGGGGCCGGCGGCGGCACTTTAGGCAAAAACAAGCCGGTCAGGCCGCCCGAAGGCGCGCCGGCGGGCACGCCAGCTGGGGGTGCGCCAAAACTCAGATGCCGTCGGAGCGCCCCATGTTCTTCAGGTCCAGCCCGGCCCGTTCGTCGACGATCTCGCGCAGCGGCCGTGGCTCGGTCCGCAGCACCACCTTGGCGTCGGTGGCTTCCATCTCCTGGAGCAGCAATGTGGCCTGCTCGGCCCGCGCCTCATCCTGGGCGTCGACCACCACCACCACGCTGCCGCCTTCCAGGTGCCGGGCATAGGTGTCGGCATGGCCGTGCTCGTCGCGGCCGAACAGGATCGAAAAGAAGCGGCCGAATTTTTCCAGCACCCGCTTGTCCACCGCAATTTCGCGCTCCAGCCCGTCCCAGGCGTCGTTGGGCGCCGGCCTGTCGCGCGGCGCCGCGCCTTCGCCTTCCATGATGAGCTGGTCCTCGCCCTGGCGGTATTCCAGGTGGACGTCGGGGCGCGGGAAACCCGCGGCCACCAGCCGGTCCGCTGCCCGCTGGGCGGCGGCGCGGTCCTTGAAGGCACAGATTGCCGTATGCATGAGGTCTCCCGTTGGTAAGGTCATCTTTCTGTGTAGGCCGTCGCCAGCGCGGAAAAAGTCAGCTTTCCCACCGCACGACGGTAGGTACAGACCTACCTTGCCCAGCTGGGCAGGGACTGGCGCCGACAGTGTCATGACATTACACTCTTGCTCGCATGTCCACCCCAGCCGCCAGAGTCCTGATCGCTGACGAGCACGACGCCATCGAGGTGTTTCGCCAGGCCTTGACCACCACCTTCGTGCTGGTGTCGGCCACCAGTTTGGCGCAGGCGCAGCGGGCGCTGCAGGAGCCGACGGCGCTGGTGGTGTGCGGCTGCCACTTCAGCGATGGCGGCATGTACGACCTGCTGCGGCACATGAAGGCCAGCCCGCAGCTGGCCGACATTCCATTCGTGGCGGTGCGCCTGCTGGAAGGCGAGCTGGACGACACGCTCTACGAAAGCGTCAAGATCGCCGTGCGCGCGCTCGGTGGCAATGCTTTCGTCGACGTCCTGCGCTGGCAGCGCAAGTACGGCAAGCTCGAGGCCGCCCACCGCCTGACCCAGCTGGTCACCAGGCTGTCCCAGGCGCCGAACGACAGCGCCGCCTGAGCGGCACCATCGATCACTGCCATCGGCAGCTGAAGTTGTCCCCCGCTCGAAGCCGAGCAGACCGCGATCGCGTTGACCGGGGGCGAGCCCGCCATGCTGCTGGACTTGCTGCACAAGCTGGCCTGGGCCCGTTCCGCGCGCCGTCAGGCTTTGCCGCCCGGGCCACCGGCCCTATACTTTTGCAATGAACGAACTGGTACATACCAAGGCGCCTCGTCTCGCGGCCGTGAAAGCAGCTAGCGCGCCGACCCGCACCAACGACCCGGAACGCACCAAGGCCAACATCCTGCAAGTGGCCGCCACCGAGTTCGGCGAAAAGGGCCTGGCCGGCGCGCGCATCGACGAAATCGCTGCCGCCACGCAGACCAGCAAGCGGATGATCTATTACTACTTCGGCAGCAAGGAAGGCCTGTACCTGGCCGTGCTGGAGGAGTCGTACCGCCAGATGCGCGACATCGAGGGCGAGCTGCACCTGCAGGACCTGGAGCCGGAGCAGGCGCTGCGCCGGCTGGTCGCCTTCACCTTCGACCACCACCTGAACCACGAGAACTACATTCGCCTGGTGATGTCGGAGAACATCAACCGCGGGCAGTACCTGGCGCAGAGCCCGCGCATCCAGGAGCTGAACGTGCCGGCCATCGCGGCGATCCAGCACCTGTACCAGCGCGGCATCGCCGCCGGCCTGTTCCGGCCCGGACTGGACGCGGTTGACATCCACGCCTCGATCTCGGCGCTGTCGTTCTTCAACGTATCCAACCGCCACACCTTCGGCTTGATCTTCAAGCTCGACATTCGCTCGCCGGCCTACATCGCGCATCGGCGGGACAGCGTGGTGGAGATGGTCACGCGGTTCATGCGGGCGCCTTGAGATCCCGGCTCAGGCCGGGATGAGGGCTTGAATTCGGGTTTCCCCCAGCACTTAGAACTAACCAGTCCGTACAAGATCCTCGCTGCTAGGAGAAGACGGATGCTGCAACAGCTGATCGACCAGACCTGCCGCGTGCTTTCGGTGTTGATGGTGGTGTGCCTGAGCCTGATGGTGGTCATGGTGTTCGGCAACGTGGTGCTGCGCTACGGCTTCAACACCGGCATCACCATGTCCGAGGAGCTGTCGCGCTGGCTGTTCGTCTGGATGACGTTCCTGGGCGCGCTGGTGGCGCTGCGCAACCACATGCACCTGGGCTCCGACAGCCTGGTTGTCCGCTTGCCGGTGCCGGGCAAGAAGATCTGCCTTGGCATCACCCATGTGCTGATGCTCTATGTCTGCTGGCTGCTGTTTCGCGGCGCCTGGCAGCAGACCGTCATCAACATGGGCAGCACCAGCGCGGTGATGGAAGTCTCGATGGGCTGGCTCTACGCCAGCGGCCTGTTCTTCTCCATCGTCGCCGCCGTCTTCATCGCCAACGATTTCTGGAAGCTGCTCAGCGGCCAGTTGCAGGAGTCTGAGCTGGTGGGAATCGTGGAATCAGAGGACGTTCCCCCCGTCCAGGACACCGGCACGAAGGCCGCATGAGCCGGCCGGCCGCCCAAGGGCGAATTCCGCGGCGCGTAGCGCGCAGGACTTTCGAATGACGATCACCATCTTCCTGGGGGCCCTGCTCGGCGCCATGGCGCTGGGCGTGCCGATCGCCTTTTCCCTGCTGCTGTGCGGCGCCGCGCTGATGTGGCACATGGACATGTTCGATGCGCAGATCCTGGCGCAGAACGTGATCGAGGGCGCCAACAGCTTCCCGCTGCTGGCCGTGCCCTTCTTCATGCTGGCCGGCGAGATCATGAACACCGGCGGCCTGTCGCGGCGCATCGTGCACCTGGCGATGACGCTGGTCGGCCACGTGCGCGGCGGCCTGGGCTACGTGGTCATTCTGGCGGCGGCGCTGATGTCGGCCCTGTCGGGCTCGGCCGTCGCCGACGCCGCGGCCCTCACCGCCTTGCTGCTGCCGATGATGCATCGGGCCGGCCACGACAAGGCACGCTCGGCCGGCCTGATCGCCGCGGCCAGCGTGATGGGCCCGATCATTCCGCCCAGCATCGGCTTCGTGGTGTTCGGCGTGGCCGCCAACGTCTCGATCGCCAAGCTGTTCCTGGCCGGCATCTTCCCCGGCATCATGCTGGGCATGGCGCTGTGGGTCACCTGGTGGTGGCTGGCGCGCAAGGAGAACGTGGCGCCGGCGCCGGCGCGCTCGCGCCGCGAGATCTGGAGTGCGTTGAAGGACGCCACCCTCGCGCTGGGCCTGCCGGCGATCGTGGTCTTCGGGCTGAAGTTCGGCGTCTTCACGCCCACCGAGGCCGCCGTTGTCGCCGCCGTCTACGCCCTGCTGGTGGCCACGCTGGTGTATCGCGAACTGAAGCTGTCGCAGCTGTACCGCCTGTTTCTGGCTGCGGCCCAGACCACCGCCGTCATCATGTTCCTGGTGGCCGCCGCCATGGTGTCGGCATGGATGATCACGGTGGCCAACCTGCCGGCCGAACTGGTCGGCCTGCTGCAGCCGCTGCTGGACAAGCCGATGCTGCTGATGATCATGATCATGGTGATCACCATGCTGGTGGGCACGGCGATGGACATGACGCCCACCATCCTGATCCTCACGCCGGTGTTCATGCCGCTGGTCAAGGCCGCCGGCATCGACCCTGTCTACTTCGGCGTGCTGTTCATGATCAACAACTCCATCGGCCTGATCACCCCGCCGGTGGGCACCGTGCTGAGCACCGTCGCCGGCGTCGGCAAGATGCGCATGGACACCGTCACCCGCGGCGTCTGGCCCTTCATGCTGGCGCAGTTCATCGTGATGTTCCTGATGGTGCTGTTCCCCTCGCTGGTGATGGTGCCCGCCCGCTGGCTCTACAACTGATCCCCCCCGACCCCAAGGAGACCAACCATGAAACGCCTGATCCTCAAGACCCTGGCGGCCGCCGTGGCCATGACCGCCTTCGGCATCGCCCAGGCGCAGACGCGCACCATCAAGTTCGCCAACCAAAACGCCAAGGGCCACCCCATCGTGATGGGCATGGAAAAGTTCGGCCAGCTGGTGGAGGCCAGGTCGGGCGGCAGGCTCAAGGTCAACGTGTTCGCCGGCGGGGCGCTGGGCGGCGACCAGGCCAACGTGTCGGCGCTGCAGGGCGGCACCCTGGAGATGGCGTCGATGAACTCGGGCATCTTCGCCAGCCTGGTCAAGGACTTCGCGATCTACGACTTTCCGTTCCTGTTCGGTAACCCGCGCGAAGCCGACGCCGTGGTCGACGGCCCCTTCGGCAAGGCCATGCACGCCAAGCTGGAAGACAAAGGCCTGGTCGGCCTGGGCTACTACGAGCTGGGCTTTCGCCACATCACCAACAGCAAGCGCGCCATCGCCAAGGTCGACGACGTCGCCGGCCTGAAGCTGCGCGTGATCCCCAACCCGATCAACGTCGACTGGGTCAACGCGCTGGGCGCCAACCCGACGCCGCTGCCCTTCCCCGAGGTGTACGCCGCGCTGGAGCAGAAGGCGATCGACGGCCAGGAGAACCCGGTCGCCACGATCAAGGGCGCCAAGCTGTTCGAAGTGCAGAAGTACATCACGCTGACCAACCACCAGTACAACCCGCAGTCGATCATCGTCAGCAAGAAGTTCTGGGACACGCTGTCGGCGGCCGACAGGAAAGTGCTGGAGGACGCGGCCCGCGAATCGATCGGCTACCAGCGCACGCAGTCGCGCGCAGCGTTGCAAAGCGGCCTGGAAGACCTCAAGAAGGCCGGCATGCAGGTGACCGAGCTGTCGCCGGCCGAAGTAACCAAGCTGCGCGAGAAGATGAAGCCGGTGATCGCCAAGCACTCGGCCACCGTCGGCGAAGCCACCGTCAAGGCGATGATGGGCGAGCTGGACAAGCTGCGCAAGTAAGCGCCAGGGCACTGGCATGAACCAGCAGAATCGCGCTGTCGGATGAACGCCCGCGTGCCCACTCCCATGCTGATCAACGGCCACACCGAGCTGATCGCCCATCTGGGCTTTCCCACGCACGCCTTCAAGGCGCCCATGATCTACAACCCCTACTTCGAGTCGATCGGGGTCAATGCGGTCGTGGTCCCGATGGGTTGCCGGCCGGCCGACTTCGAGGCCGTGCTGCGCAGCGTGTTCGCCCTGAGCAACATCCGCGGCGCGCTGATCACCATGCCGCACAAGGTCAGCACGCTGGCCTTGCTGGACGAGGTGACGCCTACGGTGAAGGTGGCCGGCGCATGCAATGCCGTCAAGCGGCTGCCGGACGGCCGCCTTGCGGGCGACATGTTCGACGGCGAAGGCTTCGTGCGCGGCCTGCTGCGCAAGGGGCTGGTGTTGCGCGGCGCCAGGGCCCTGGTGGTCGGCGCCGGCGGGGTCGGCTGCGCCATCGCCGCCTCGCTGGCCGCGGCGGGCGTGGCGGGCATCACCTTGTTCGACCTGCACGCCCGGGCGGCCCAAGCGCTGGCGGCGCGGCTGCGCACGCACTACCCGGCGATCGCCGTTAGCAGCGGCACGCGCGACCCGGCCGGCATGGACCTGGTCGTCAATGCCACGCCACTGGGCATGAACCCGGGCGACGCGCTGCCGCTCGACATGGAGCGGCTGGACGCGCGCACCTTCGTCGGCGAGGTGGTGATGCGCACCGAGATGACGGCCTTCCTGGAAGCGGCGCAGGCGCGCGGCTGCCGGGTGCAGGTGGGCTCGGACATGCTGTTCGAGCAGATCCCGGCCTACCTCGAATTCTTCGGCTTTCCCACCACGACGGCGCAGACGCTGCGCGCGCTGGCGCGCCTGCAATACCAGGAGGAAGCATGAGCGACCTGTTGCTGCAACCCGACGTGCGCGAGCCCTTGCAGGCATCGTTCAGCGAGCAGGCCAACCCGATCGGCCTGGACGGCATCGAGTTCATCGAGTACGCCACTTCCCGGCCGCAGGCGCTGGGCCATGTGCTGCAGATGATGGGCTTTCAGCCGGTGGCCCGCCATCGCTCGCGCGAGGTGCAGCTGTACCGGCAAGGCGCAATCAACGTGATCGTCAACGCGCACCCGACCGACTCGCAAGGCGCCGAGCGCGGCACCACGGTGCCCGGCATCAGCGCCATCGCGGTGCGCGTGCGCGACGCCCGCGCCGCCTACCGCTACGTGCTGGAGCGCGGCGCCTGGGAGGTGCCCACCCATCCGGAGGCCATGGAGCTGAACATCCAGGCGATTCACGGCGCCGGCGGCAGCCGCATCCACTTCATCGACCGCTACGACGAGTTCTCCATCCACGACGTCGACTTCGTCACCATCCCGTCGGTGGACCAGCAGCCGCCGGCGCTGGCCGGTATGCACTTGTTTGGCATCGTGCAGTACATCGGCGCCGGCCGCAGCCACGACTGGATCGAGTTCTACGGCGAGCTGTTCGGCACCGCCCTGATCCCGGACGATCAGCGCTTTGGCATCATGCCCGCCGGCAAGCTGCTGCGCACGCCCGGCCTGCAGCCGGCGAATCGCTTCATGCTGCAGCTGATCGAGCCGCAAGCCGACTCGTTCGACAGCACCGAGCGGCTGCAGCGCATCGGCCTTGGCGTGCCCGACGTGCCCGACGTGCTGGCGGCCGTGCGCGCGCTGCGGGCCCGTGGCATGGAGTTGGTGGAGAGCGAAGCGGCCCACACCGGCCAGCGCGGCGCCATCAGCAAGACCTACCTGGGCGGCGTGGTGTTCGAGCTGGTGCACAGCGAGCGCGCGCAAGCATCATGAGCTGCGCCCGGCCGCCCGAAGGAGCTCGTACCGCAGTGCGAGGCACGGAGCTTTCCGAATGACCGACCGGCGCAGCCTGCAGCAGGCGATCGCCGGGCTGGGCATGGACACCATCAGCCTGGCCGGGCCGCTGGAGGCCAAGCTGGAGGCGATGCAGGACGCCGGCTTCAGCCAGGTGATGCTCAAGGCCAACGACCTGGTCGGCCATCCCAACGGCTGGAAGGCCGCGGTGGCGGCGGTGCGCGCCAGCGGGCTGCGCGGCACCGGCTTCCAGGTGCTGCGCGACTTCGAAGGCCTGTCGGGCCACCTGCACCAGTACAAGGTGGACATCGCCAAGAGCATGCTGGAGATGTGCGCCGCGCTGGGCTGCGGCGTGCTGCATGGCCACCGCCCGCACCTTCCGCGTGTTTCCCGGCGAGGGCGTGCACACCGCTGAAGTGGTCGACATGGTGCTCAAGCTGGACGCGCTCGGCTACCGCGGCGACTACAGCTTCGAAGTGTTCAACGACGACTACCTGCAGCTGCCGCTGGCGGTGGTGGCCCAGCGCGCCCGCAAGTCGGCGCTGTGGCTGGCCCAGGACGTGCTGCGACGCTCGGTTCCGCTGCCGGGCCAGCTGCGGCTGCGGCAAGCCATGCCATCCCGGTCTTGAGCCGGGACCCATGCCCGATGCACCGCCGTCTCGATTGCGGCTCGCGCCCGCCATGGCAACCCTTGCAGGAGACCCCGTGCCACCTTCGCGATGGCCCCCCGTCGCGCTGCTCGCCAGCGCGACCCTGCTTTGCGCCTGCGCGACGCTGCCGCCCACGGCCAGCCGCCCGCTGGGCTGCAACGGCGGCGGCCGGGTCGGCGGTGGCCATCGCTACGCCGGCCAGATCGGCAGCAAGCACGATGTCGCCTTTGTTCGCGCGGCGGCGATAGGCGCCTTCTCCTGCCAACCTCTCCCGCGAGCGGGAGAGGAAGCGAGAGAAGCTAGAACCCCGCCACCAGCCCGTCGCGCCGCGAGTCCGACGCCACCACGTAGCCCTCTTTCTTCGGGTCGCCCATGCGCCAGATGAACTGCCCCGCGCCGAAATCCTGGTAGTTGTCGTCGATCACGTCCACCTTGTGGCCGCGGTTCAGCAACTCCTGCACGGTGCCCTTGTCCATCTGCTGTTCGACGTTGATCTCCAATCCCTGGTTGAAGCGCCAGCGCGGTGCGTCGCAGGCGGCTTGCGGGTTCTGCTTGTAGTCGAGCATCCGCACCAGCGTCTGCATGTGGCCTTGCGGCTGCATGTTGGCGCCCATCACGCCGAAGGACATCACCGGCTGGCCGTCCCGGGTGAGGAAGGCGGGGATGATGGTGTGGAAGGGCCGCTTGCCGGGCGCCACCTGGTTGGGTCCTGGCTGCAGGCTGAAGCCGTGGCCGCGGTTCTGCAGGCTGACGCCGAACGTGGGCTCCACGCAACCGGAGCCGAAGCCCATGTAGTTGCTCTGGATGAAGCTCACCATCATGCCGTCCTCGTCGGCCGCCGTGAGGTAGATGGTGCCGCCCCTGGCGACGTTGCCGGCGCCGAAGTCCTGCGCCCGCTTCGGGTCGATCAGCCGGGCGCGGCTGGCCAGATAGGCGTCGTCCA
>NZ_JAQGLS010000259.1 GCF_028292805.1 Ramlibacter sp.
CGGCCAGGCCCGCGGCCGGAGCGGCGCCGGCGCCCGCGGCGGCCGGCGGCAGGCAAGGCAGCGAGACGGTGAAGGTGCTGCCCTGGCCCGGCCCCCCGCTGCTGGCGGTGACGGTGCCGCCGTGCATCTGCACCAGGCTGCGCACCAGGAACAGCCCGATGCCCAGGCCCCCGGTCGACTGTTCGGTGCCTTCCTCGACCTGCGTGAACAGGCTGAACACCTTGTCCAGCATCGCCTGCGGAATGCCCATGCCGTCGTCGCGCACCTCGACCCACGCCCGGTTGCCTTGTTGCCACGCCCGCAGCGCGACGTGTCCGCCCGGCGGCGTGTACTTGGCCGCGTTGTTCAGGAGGTTGCCGAAGGCCTGGGCCAGCCGGGTGCCGTCGCCATGCAGTTCGATCTCGGCCTCGGGCAACTCCACCGCCAGCGCATGGCCGGCCACGTCCATGGCCGGGCGCGCCAGTTCCAGCGCCGTCTGGATCGCCGGGCGCAGCGAGGTGCGCTGCAGCTCCAGCCGGATCTTGCCGCTGTTGATGCGCGAGATGTCCAGCAGGTCGTCGATCAGCCGCACCATGTGCGTGAGCTGCCGGTCCATTGTCGCCAGCGTGCGCGCCAGCGTCGCCGGCGGGGCGTTCGGCTTCTGGAGGATCTGCAGCCCGGTGCGCAGCGGCGCCAGCGGGTTGCGCAGCTCGTGCGCCAGCGTCGCCAGGAATTCGTCCTTGGCCCGATTCGACTGCTGCAGCAGGATTTCGGACTGCTTGCGCTCGGAGATGTCGATCAGCGAGCCGGCCATCCGGTAGGGCGTGCCGCCGGCGCCCTTGAGCGCCATCCCCGTCACCATGAACCAGCGCCAGGCGCCTTCCTTTTCCTGCAGCCGACACTCGGCCTGGTAGGCCGTGTCGTGGGCCAGGTGGGCGCGCAGGGCGACCAGCACGGCACGGCGATCGTCCGGATGCATCAAGCGCGTCAGCGACGCCGGCTTGTCGGGGAACTCGTCTTCCGAGTAGCCCAGCAGGGCTTTGAGCCGCGGCGAATAGAACATGGTGTCGGCCGCCATGTCCCAGTCCCACAGGCCGGCGCTGGAGCCGCGTGCGGCCAGCTGGTAACGCGCCTCGCTGGCGCCGAGCGCCTGGTTGGCTTCCTGCAGCACCCGGGCGCGGGCGCCCAGCTCGTCGAGCATGGCGTTGAAGGCGTCGACCAGCTGCCCGACCTCGTCGTCGCTGCGCTTGGTGGCCCGCATGTCGTAGCTGTTGCCATCCAGCACCCGCCGCGCCACTTCGCTGACTTCCTCGATCGGGCCGGTCAGTGTGCGTTGCAGCCGGTTGGCCAGCAGCAGGGCGCCGAACATGCTGGCCAGCGCAACCGCCACCATCCAGCCGGCCCACTCGAGCATCTCGGCGATCAGGCCGTGGCGGCTCTGGATGTAGATGGCGCCGATGGTTTCTCGGTTGGAGACGACGTTGCGCACCACGGTGGCCGTCTCGGCGTCGAACTGCATGCCGCGCCCGGGCGTGCGCGCCGGCACGTCGGCCAGATCTTCGTCGGCCCGGAAGCTGGCGAACAGGCCGCCCTCGACGTCATAGAGGGCGGCGGCGATCACCCCAGGCTGCGCCTGCAGCACCCGCAGCGTCTGTTCGCCGACCCGGCGGTCGGCGAACACCAGCGCCGCCTCGCTGGCCAGCCCGATCACCTCGGCCTGGGTCGAAAGATCCTGCCGGGCCCGCAGCCACTCCTGCCGCACCTCCAGCGTCATGAAGGCGACCGCCGCCAGCAGCAGGCTCAGGCCGACGGTGGCCAGCAGGATCAGGTTCAGCTTGCGCTGGATGCTCTGGGCGGCGGCAATCTTCATCAGCGGCCTTCCACGTCCTGCGCCACCGCCAGCAGCCGCGCGCTCAGGCGCAGGCCGCGGTTGGTGGCGGCGGTCAGCGAAGCGTTGAAACGCACCCGCCCTTCGTCTTCGGTGAAGTCGAGCACTGCCCCCGAACGCCCCGCAGCCGGCAGCTCGCCCACTGTCAGCACCGCGCCGCGGACGGCGGCGAGCACCGCGTGCGCCCGGGCCGCGCGCGGACCGCCGGCAAACAGGATGTGCGGCGTGCCCACGTCGTCGGCGTCGCGCACTCGCCGCACCACGATCGGGTGGCTCTCGATCCGGCGTCCCTGCGTGATCTGCTCGAGTTCCGAGGCGACGGCTTCGTCGCCGAACACGGCGATCACCAGCGGATCGCCTGGCGCGCGGAAGGCGCCGGCGGGCCACTCGACGAAGCTGCCGAACTTGTAGAGGAAGGCGGCCTTGACCGCGCTCACGCGGGCCAAGCCCAGGCCCTGGCCGGCGGCCGGCGCATTGGCGAGCAGCAGCGCCGCGGCGCACAACGCCAAGAGTACGCGGGCCAAGGCGCAGCCGGCTTTCACATCGTCGGCGCCGCGTCGGTCGGCGGCAGGATGACGAAAGCAGGATGTCTGGATGTGAGTCTCGTGAGCCGCTGCATGGCACCTCCCGCCAGAGGCGCATCTTAAGGGCAACTCGGCAGACCGGAGCGCTGGCTCAACGATGAGCGCTGTCCTACACGGCGGTCAGGTTGTCAGGTCGGCCGCGCGTCCGCATTGCGGGCGGCCCGGGCCGCGTTCAACAGCGAGATCAGGGCGTCGAGTTCGACCGGCTTGGTCAGGTGCGCGTGAAAGCCGGCCGTGCGGGTGCGCCGCTTGTCTTCCTCGTTGCCAAAGCCGGTCATGGCCACGAAGAACGCCTCTTCGTGGCCTCCGGCCGCCAGCAGCCGCTTGCGCGCCTCGTAGCCGTCCAGGCCCGGCATCGCCAGGTCCAGCAGGATCATGTGGGGGCGAAAGCGCCGCGCCACCTTGATGCCGGATTCGCCGTCGTAGGCGCTTTCCACCTGGTTGCCGAGCAGGCGCAACACGTCGGTGGCGCTGTCGGCCGAGTCGCGGTTGTCGTCCACCACCAGCACCCGCAGGCCGGAGCCGATCTCGTTGCGGGCTTGCTCGGCCTCGGCTTCGGCCGAGCCGTTGGCGCCGGGCAGCCGCACGGTGAAGCTGCTGCCCAGCCCGAGGCCGGGGCTGGCGGCGCTGATGTTGCCGCCATGCATCTCCACCAGCGAGCGGGCCAGCGTCAGGCCGATGCCCAGCCCGCTGTCGACCGGCGCCGCGGTGCCCGACTCGGCCTGCATGAACAGCTCGAAGATGCGCTGCAGGTTGTCCGGCGCGATCCCCCGGCCGGTGTCGGACACGATCACGTCGACGAAGCTGCCGACATGCTGCACCTTCAGCCGGAGGCGGCCGCCTTCCGGGGTGTACTTGGCGGCGTTCACCAGCAGGTTCTGCAGCACTTGCGACAGCCGGGTCGAGTCGCCGTTGACGTAGACCGGCTCGGCCGGCTGCTCGATCTCCAGCACATGGCGGCGGGCGGTGATCAGCGGGCGGGCCGTCTCGACGCTGCGCGAGACGACCTCGGAAAAGCGGACCAGCTCGGTGCGCAGCTTGATCTTGCCGGTGGTCAGCCGGCCGACATCCAGCAGGTCGTCGACCAGGCGCGTCACGTGCGTGAGCTGGCGGTCGATCACGTCCCGGCAGTTGCGCAGCACCGGGCTGCTCAGCGTCTCCAGCTGCATGATGGTGACCGCGTTGCGGATCGGCGCCAGTGGATTGCGCAGCTCATGGGCCAGCATCGCCAGGAACTCGTTCATGCGGCGGCTGGAGCGCTCCAGTTCCTCCAGCCGGCGCCGCTCGCTCATGTCGCGCGTGACCTTGGCGAACCCGATCAGCGCGCCGCCGGCCCCGTGCACGGCGGTGATCACGACGTTGGCCCAGAACATGGTGCCGTCCTTGCGCACCCGCCAGCCTTCGTCCTCGGCCCGGCCGTGTTCGCGGGCGGTTGCCAGCTCGTGTTCCGGCTTGCCGCCGCTCTTGTCCTCGGGGGTGTAGAAGTCGCTGAAGTGGCGGCCGATGACCTCGTGCGCCAGGTAGCCCTTGATGGCCTGGGCCCCGGCGTTCCAGCTCAGGACGTGGCCTTGCGGGTCGAGCATGAAGATGGCGTAGTCGCGCACGCTCTCCACCAGCAGCCGGAACCGCTCCTCGCTCACCCGCAGCTGTTCCTCGTGCGCGCGGCGCTCGGTCAGGTCGCGGGTGATCTTGGCGAAGCCGGCCAGCTCGCCGGTCTGGTCGTGCAGCGCCGTGATGACGACGTTGGCCCAGAACAGGCTGCCGTCCTTGCGCACGCGCCAGCCTTCGTCCTCGAAGCGGCCGCGCTCGCGCGCCAGCCGCAATTCTTCCTGGGGCCAGCCGGAGGCGACCGACTCGGGCGGATAGAAGACGGAGAAATGCTGGCCGACGATCTCGTCGCGCGTGTAGCCCTTGAGCTTGCAGGCGCCGGAGTTCCAGGAGACCACGTGGCCCTGGGGATCGAGCACGAAGATGCCGTAGTCGACGACCGCGTCGATCAGCAGCTGCAGGCGTTGCTCGAGGTTCGCGTCGGCACGTGGGGCGACCGGCATGTTGGTGGTGTGGGGCAAACCGCCCATTATCCCGACGACGCACATTGGAGCCACCCGCAGTCCGTGGTTTGCGGTTCTGTCCTACAGCTGGCCTGGAAACAAGCCATCTTGCCGCACTACAAGGTACGGGTGCGCGCGGGCCAGAGCACCGAGGCGATCGCCACCGTCATCAGCACCACGGCGGCCCAGTCCTGCCAATGCACCGCCTCGCCCAGCCACAGGGCGCCGCTGAACACGCCCAGCACCGGGATCAGCATCACGCTGAGGGTCGAGGCCAGCGGCGGCAGGCCGCGCGCCAGCGCGAACCAGGCGGCCTGGGCAAAGCCGAAGATCAGGATCGCATTGAAGACGATGGCGCCGGCGGCGGCGGGATGCGGCAGGCGCCACTGCGACGATTCGAACAGCAGCGCCGCCGCCGTCATCACGACCGTGGTCATGGCCGTCATCCAGAAGGTGATGGTCAAGGTCTGCAGGTCGAGCCTGGTGCGGCGCAGCAGCTGGGTGCCGACCGCCCAGGTGGCGGCGGCCACCAGCGCCAGCAGCACGCCGGTGGGCCGGCCGGCCAGCTGCGTCAGTTCGTGCCACAGCAGCAGCGCGACGCCGATCGCCGCCGCCCCGACCCCGAGCCAGGCACGCCGGGTCAGGGCGGCGCCGAACCAGAGCGCCCCGATGACGGCCGAGAAAATCGGCATGGTGTAACCCAGGATGGCGGCCCGTCCGCTGGAGAGCGTCTGGACCGCCAGGATGATGCACAGGTGCCACACGAACATGTTGGCGGCGGCCAGTCCCAGCACCTCGCGCCACTGGCCGCGCCGGACGGTGAACGGCACCTTCAGCACCACCAGGGCGCCGGCCAGGATCGGCAGCCCCAGCCACATGGACAGCGCGCGGAAGGTCAGCGGCGGGTAGCCGGTGACGCCGACCTTCATCACCGGCCAGTTGACGCCCCAGACGATGGTCAGGAGGACCAGGAGGACCAGTTGCTGGCGCGAGAGGGCTTGCATTGGGCGCCATTGTGGTCGAATGCCGGCTCCCTACAATTGGCGCATGACTTTCCTCGACATGCTGCGCGCGGCGCAATCGCGCAACGGCTCGATGCTGTGCGTGGGCTTCGACCCCGAGCCGACGCGGTTCCCGGCCGGCCTGCGGGGCGACCCGAGCCGTATCTACGACTTCTGCGCCCGCATCGCCGATGCCACCGGCGACCTGGCCATCGCCTTCAAGCCGCAGATCGCCTACTTCGCCGCCCATCGCGCCGAAGACCAGCTCGAGCGGCTGATGCGCCACTTGCAGGCCAACCACCCCCAGGTGCCGGTGATCCTGGACGCCAAGCGCGGCGACATCGGCTCCACCGCGGAGCAGTACGCGCGCGAGGCGTTCGAGCGCTACGGGGCCGACGCGGTGACGCTGTCGCCCTTCATGGGATTCGATTCGGTGCAGCCGTACCTGAAGTCGCCGGACAAGGGCGCCTTCCTGTTGTGCCGGACCTCCAACCGGGGCGGCGACGATCTGCAGAACCAGCGGCTGGCTTCGGTCGACGGCCAGCCGCTGCTGTACGAACACGTGGCGCGGCTGGCGCAAGGTCCGTGGAACCTCAACGGGCAGCTGGGACTGGTGGTGGGCGCAACCTATCCGGCGGAGATCGAGCGGGTGCGCGCGATCGCTGCGACCATGCCGCTGTTGATCCCGGGCGTCGGGGCGCAGGGCGGCGATGCGGTGGCGACGGTGAAGGCCGGCTGGCGCGAGGACGCGCCGATCATCGTGAACTCGTCGCGCGCCATCCTGTATGCGTCGAGCGGCCAAGACTTCGCGCAGGCCGCGCGGCGCGAGGCGCTGCGCACGCGGGATCTGCTGGAAGCGGCGAAGGCCTGAAGCTGGTAGCGGGTCGGGCTTAGCGAACCCGCGCGCGGCCGCGCACCATGCCCACCACGAACAGCAGCACAACAGCGCCGATGACCGAGGCGATCCAGCCGACCGGCTCGCCGGCCCGGTACAGGCCCAGTGCCTGGCCCAGAAACCCGGCGATGAGGGCGCCGGCGATGCCCAGCAGGGTGGTGAAGATGATGCCCATGCGGTCATTGCCCGGCTTGAGCGCGCGCGCGATGAGGCCGACGATGAAGCCGACGATGATGGTGGTGATGATTCCCATTGTTGCTGCTCCCTGGACCCGTGTTGTGGTGCGGGGATCGTAGGGAGCACGCCACCGGGGGCCTGTAGGCCTGGAAAGCCCGGTTCTGTAGGCTGGCTACGAAGGCAGCAGCCGCTGCAGGTACTTGCCGGTGTGGCTGCCCGCATGCGCCGCCACTTCCTCCGGCGTGCCCGCCATCACCACCGTGCCGCCGCCATCGCCGCCCTCGGGCCCCATGTCGATCACCCAGTCGGCCGACTTGATCACGTCGAGGTTGTGCTCGATCACGATCACCGTGTTGCCCTTGTCGACGAGACCGTTGATCACTCCCAGCAGCTTCTCGACGTCGGCGAAGTGCAGGCCGGTGGTCGGCTCGTCCAGGATGTACACCGTCCGGCCGGTCGACCGTTTCTGCAGCTCCGAGGCCAGCTTGACGCGCTGCGCCTCGCCGCCCGACAGAGTGGGTGCCGGCTGCCCGAGCCGGACGTAACCCAGGCCAACGTCGACCAGCGTCTTCAGGTGTCGGTGGATCGGTGCGATCGCCTCGAAGAACTCGGCACCCTCCTCGATCGTCGTGTTGAGCACGTCGGCGATCGTCTTGCCTTTGTAGTGCACCTCGAGCGTGTCGCGGTTGAACCGGGCCCCCTTGCATACCTCGCACGGCACATAGATGTCCGGCAGGAAGTTCATCTCGATCTTCAGCGTGCCGTCGCCGGCACACGCCTCGCAGCGTCCGCCCTTCACGTTGAACGAAAACCGGCCCTGCTGGTAGCCGCGCACTTTGGCCTCAGTGGTGGCGGCGAACAGTTTGCGGATGTGGTCGAAGACCCCGGTGTATGTCGCCGGGTTCGACCGGGGGGTCCGCCCGATCGGCGATTGATCGACCCCGACCACCTTGTCCACCAGATCGAGGCCG
>NZ_JAQGLS010000169.1 GCF_028292805.1 Ramlibacter sp.
ATTCCCAACGAGGCCTTCATCTAAGGCACCTGCCGCACGCTCGGCACCGCGACGCTGAACCAGCTGATCGAGGGAATCGAGCGCATCAGTACCCACGTGGCGCAGGCCCACCGGGCAAGCGCGGAAGTGATCATCAAGCCGGGCTACCCGACCACGGTCAACCATCCGCACGAGGCGCGCTTCATGGCGCAGGTGATGGGCGCCATGGTGGGCGCCGGCAACGCCCATGACGACGTGCTGCCGGCGATGACCGCGGAAGACTTCGGCTTCATGCTGGAGAAGGTGCCGGGCGCCTACGGCTTCATCGGCAACGGCGCCGGCGGCAAGCCGGGCGTGAACCTGCACAACGCCGGCTACGATTTCAACGACGACATCCTGGGCCTGGGCGCGAGCTTCTGGGACCGGCTGGCGCGCCAGTGGATGCAACAGGAGAAAACCGCATGACTTCTCGCCGCCACGTGCTGGCACTGGGCGCAAGCTCCCTGGCCGCGGCCCTGCTGCCGCTCGCCGCCGGGGCCCAGGCCTCCTGGCCGAGCCGCACGGTCAAGATCATCGTGCCCTATCCGGCGGGCGGCGTGAACGACGTGGTCGCGCGCATGCTGGGCGAGCGGCTGCGGCCGTTGCTCGGCCAGTCGGTGGTGGTCGACAACCGCGCCGGCGCCGGCGGCACCATCGGCATGGACGCCCTGGTCAGGGCCGATGACGGCCACACGGTGGCCTTCGCCGCCATCAGCCCCCTGACGCTGAACCCGCACATCATGAACGTGCAGTACGAGCCGCTCAAGGACGTGCAGGCGGTGGCCTCGGTGATGTACGCGCCGGTGTACGTGCTGGCCACCTCGCGCTTTGCCGGCAGCTTGCAGGACGCCATCGCGCGCACCAGGGCGCAGCCGCGCAAGGTAAGCATCGCCAGTTCCGGCTTCGGCACGCTGGGCCACATCATGATCGAGCAGATCCGCCGCAAGTCGGGCGCCGACCTGGTCCATGTTCCCTACAAGGGCGGCGCGCAGCTCATCACCGATGCGGCCGGCGGCCAGTTCGACCTGCTGGTGGCCAACCCGTTCGCTCCGCTCAACAACCTGATCGACCAGGGCAAGCTGCGGGTGCTGGCGCTGACCGGGCCGCGCCGCCTGCCCAACCTGCCGCAGGTGGCGACGCTGGCGCAGCTGGGCTATCCGGAGGCCAACCTCACCTCGCTGTTCGGCTTTTACGCCCCGGCCTCGATGCCACCGGACGTGGTGCGCCGCTTGAATGCCGACATCAACAAGGTGCTGGCCGAGCCACAGGTGCAGCAGCAGCTGCGCACGCTGGACAACGTGCCGAGCACCGGCACGCCGCAGCAATTCGCCGCCGTGATCCAGCAGGAGCACGCGGCCAATGCACGGATCGTGAAAGAGGCGAACATCAAGGCCGAGTGAGGACCGCACGAGCGAATCCCGGGCCGCCGCAAGGCAACCCGGGATCGGTGGCGCTCAACCCTGCCCAGCGGCCGGCGCCGCGGCCGTCACTCCGCCTGGGCCCGCGCCAGTTCGGTGGCGGCGGACCGGGCCGGAGCGTGCATGCGCGCCAGGTAGCTGGAGCCGCTGTCCTCGCTGGAGAACGCGGCGACCGCATTGCGCGAGGCCAGGAACTCGTTGGTCACCTTGGCCCGCGTCGTGCTGCTGCGGAACTGCGCCAGCTGGTCGTGGTCGTCGGCCCAGGGGTTGATGCCGGCCAGGCGGTACCGCAGCAGTTCCTGCCGGACCTGGGCCCGCGAGGCCGTGGAGACGAAGGGGCTGGTCTCCACCGTCGGAGTTTCGGCAAGGGCGCTGCCGGCGGCGGCGGCGATCGCGAGGGCAAGGCAAGTGGCGTGGGTGCGGTTCATGGTGATGCTCTCCAGTGAAGATAGGACCTGTCGGCGCCAGCAAACAAGGCATCCGACAACCCGAATACTGAAGAAGCCTGCCTGCTTGGGCAGTGCGCTGACGCACCCGATTTCGCGATTCAATGGGCCAGCGGGCGGCTGGCGATCTGCTTGAGGCGATCGAGGTCGCGCACCACCAGCGCGCCGTCCTGCCTGGCCAGCACGCCGGCCCTGGTCAGCGCCGACAACTCGCGCGTGACCTGCTCGCGGTAGCTGCTCACCAGGTTGGCCAGGTCGGCGTGCTTTGGAGCCGGCTCGATGCGCACTTCGTTGCCTGCGGCGTCGCTGGCCCTGGCCAGGCGCAGCAGCTCGAGGCAGACCCGCTGCTGCACGCTCAGCGTGCTCAGGTCGACCACGCGGTCGATCAGGCTGCGGGCCAGGTCGGTCAGGCGCAGCAGCACCCGCTCGTTGACGGCCCACTCCTGCTGCAGCAGCGCGCGGAAGGCCGCCGACGGCATCGAGGCGAGCAGCCCCGGCTTCAGCGCGATGACGTCGGCCGAGCGCGGCCGGCCGTCGAGCGCCGAGAGCTCGCCGAACGACGTGCCGGCGCACAGGTCGCGAAAGCTGGTCTCGCGCCCGCCCGGCGAATAGCTCGTCACGCGCACCGCACCGGCGACGATCAGGTGCAGGTCGCGGTCGCCCTGCTCGCGCGCGATGAGCGTCCGCCCGGCCTCGAAGTGACGCCACACGCACTGCCGACTGATGCCGTCCAGGCGGGGGACGGGCAGGCCCCGGAGCAGTTCGATGCTCCGCAAGCCAAGGCTGCAAGCTTGCACTGGTGCGGACATGGGCCCTCCCCGTGAACGCTCGGGCCTTCGCCTGCCGCCATGGTGCGCAAAGGCGCCGACCGAAGTCCCCTTGTACGCCTGCCAAGGCCACGTCGGCAAGGGGGCCGGGGGGACGCGCACTGGCTCATGTCCGGCTCGCACTTCGAAGCGCGCATGCTCGTGCGCCAAGGTTGCGCCGCCCGCCGCAGCAGAGCGCTGTGGGACAGGACCCACGTCGAGGGGAGCGCATTCCTGTCCGCCTTCACCCCGACAGCAGCGCACTGTGGTCGAGCCAGTCTCGACAAGCCTTCCGGCCCATTCGGCTGCGCAATCCACAGAGGAAGGCACACCATGAACAAGGACCAGGCACAAGGCGTCGCGAAGGACGCACTCGGCAAGGTGCAGGAGACCGCCGGGCAGGTCACGGGCAACCGCGAGCAGGAAGCCAAAGGGCTGTTGAAGCAAGCCGAAGGCAAGGTGCAGAAGACCTATGGGGATGCCAAGGACGCACTGAAGGACGCCGGCAAATGACGGACCCTCGCAACATCGCCCACGACAAGAAGGTCCAGCAGGAAAAGAAGCACCGCCACGAGGAAATCGCCCCCGGGGCGACCCACGCGGTGCAGCCGGGGAAGAAGCCTCACATCGAACCGGCCGTGGCGGAGCCCGAAGCGCCGGCCGCCGAGGTGACCAAGGACAGCGAGCAACAGGCAGGCTGACCGGTCAGCGGCGCGGCTTGGGACCGAACCAGATCACCAGGCCGTCCTCGACCACTTCGATCCGCTCCGGCTCGAAGCCCATGGTGTCGGCGAGCCCCAGCTCGCGCCGCGTGAAGCGGTGCAGCACGAACTCGCCGACCGCCTCGCGCGCCAACGCCGGCAGCACCAGCTGCAAGGTCTGCGCAGTCTCCTGCGGCAGTCCCGCAACGCGCAGCGCCAGGATCTCCAGCCGGTGCGCCCGCAAGGTCTGGTCCGCCGGTTCGTAGCGCAGCGCGAACACCACATCCAGCTCCCCGGACTGCGCCTGGCGCAGCTGCGCGCCGCCCACCTGCGCCAGCAGCATCGCGCCCAGCTGGTTGTGCGTGGGCCGCAGGTGCAGGCTGGGCGCGCTGATTTCCGCCTCGAGCAAGCCCCGCATCCCTGCCCGCACCGGAAAGCGCGCCGACAAAGCTTCGTGCAGCTGCGCAGCGGAGATCTTGTGGCGCGGCCCCGGCTGTCCCTCCTGGGCCAGCAGGCGCCCGGCGGGCCAGCAGCCCAGGGCCGTGAGAAGGAGGCGGCGGTCCATGGCTCGATTGTGGCCCGCCGGCATGTCGCGTGGGCAAAGCCACAGCAGGAAGGGGCATTCGCGCCTCGGCTTAAAATCGCGGCGCCGGCTGTTGCCGGCAGCGTTCTCAGGGCGGGGTGCGATTCCCCACCGGCGGTAGCCGCGTCGCAAGGCGCGGGAGCCCGCGAGCGCCCGGTTGCGCGCAAGCGCGGCCGGGGTCAGCAGACCTGGTGCGATTCCAGGGCCGACGGTGACAGTCCGGATGAAAGAGACGCAAAGCCTGGTCCGCGCGCATGCCTGCATGCTGCGCGACGGGGCTGCGCCTGCGCCCTGGTTCTGGCAACCCCCTCGCCAAGGCACCACCATGAATCAGACCCCTACCCCGCTCCCCAACGGCAATCGCCTGCGCGTTGCCGTCATCTGCGCCTCCTGGCACCAGGACATCGTCCACCAGGCGCGCGACGCGCTGCTGGCCGAATTCGAGCGCGGCGGCGTGCCGCCGGGCCGCGTCGACCTGTTCGACGTGCCGGGCGCGTTCGAGCTCCCGCTGTGCGCCCGCAAGCTGGCCCGCAGCCGCCGCTACGACGCCATCGTGGCGTGCGCGCTGGTCGTCAACGGCGGCATCTACCGCCACGAGTTCGTCAGCAGCGCCGTGATCGACGGCCTGATGCGCGTGCAGCTGGACACCGAGGTGCCGGTGCTGTCGGCGGTGCTGACGCCGCGCGACTTCCACGAGCACGACGATCACCTGGCGTTCTTCAAGCAGCACTTCGTCAAGAAGGGCACCGAAGTCGCGCGGGCCTGCCTGCAGACGATCGCGCTGCACCGCGGGCTGGAGGCGCCGGCGGGCTGATTGGCGCCGGTGTCGCGCGGGATCGCGCCGACGCTGCTGCTTTGGCTCCAGCGCCCGCTGGTTGAAGTGGGAGCCTTGCGCTGTGGCGCGCGCCTGGATGACGAGCCGCAGGTGGCGCCGATTGCAGCCTGCTGGTCCTTGGTCAGCGTCCCGGCTTCCAAGCTCGCCGATGGTTCTACCGTCTCCCCACCGAGCCGCGCGACCAGTTCGGCAGCAAGCGCGTCCTCCGATTCGCGAAGTAGGCTTTCAGGCTCTTGCCGTAGTCGCGATGGAGGACGGCCATCACCTGCGGCACGTCGAGCAGTTGCCGCACTTCCGGCGCCAACGCGCAGTGGGCGCTCAACCATGCCGCGCTTCGCACGAGCAGGCCGGCGTCGACGCTGAAGTAGTCCGGGCCAAGTTTGCGTAGCGCGTCGAGCCCCCGCGAGGCGCACATGCGGGCTTGATCCGCCCCGCCTGGATCGACGTCGCTCCTGCCGGCGGCTTCGACGTCCAGCAGTTCCTGCAAAGCAATGGACAGCCGCAAGACTGACACGGACTTGCTGCCGTGGAAGTCGACCTTCATGAACCGTTGCACGAGCTTGCCCCCTGGCACCGGCTCCACGCCTGGGCGAAGGGCGCGGCGCAGCGCGAGCCGCAACGTTCCCGCCTTTGCCGCGTGCTGGGCCCGGGTGACCTGGCAGCAAAGCAGCAGCAGCTCTTGGCACCTCGCGCTGCCTGTCTTGCCGGCTCCTTCGAGCCGGCCCGACGCTTGCAAGGACATCGTCATCGCCGTGTCCAGATCGCCCGGCTGAGCGATCGCACGGACATGCACCGGATAGAGGACGCTGTCGTGCCGCGGCACCCGTCCCGAGATCGCCGCGCGGAAAAAGGTCGAGCGCCGCCTTGGCGCTTCCTCTCGAAAACAGCAGCTTCATCTCTTCGGCGAGCAGAACCAGGTCGAGCGCGCCTGCGGAGTCACCTTCCACCTGCAACCGACCGCCGTTCGTCAGGACCATCGGATCGAAGAACTGCCGCGCGCGCACCGGCATTTCGGCGCGGGATGTGAGCAGGCTCTTTTCCAGGCCCGGTTGCCACCTCGCGGCGAGCTTCCCCGGGTCTTCGTCGAGCATCAGCCGGCAGTACGACTCTTGGGCGCGGCTTTCGTTGCGGTCTTGGGTGCGCAGGGCCCCGCGCCCGCCTACCTTGCATCTTCCCGAAGACCGCCGGCTGCGCTTGCGCAAGGCCCTGCGGGGACCTTGCTCGGCACGGGCAATGGGCCGCTGGCGCCACCCGCGAGCGCGTGGGCGGTCCGGGGAAACACTCGGTAGATGCCCTGTGGGCCGCAGTGGGCCTCCCAAGCGGACCAGCTGCTTGAACCATTCGGACTTGGCGCTTTCTCAGACCCTGGCGGACTTGCCGCGCGGACGCCAACTCATCGTTGGGCGCGTCCGTGCCCAGGATGAGACAGCCGCGCTTCGTCGGGCTGCAGCCCCATTCATCCCGCGGGATCCCCTGCTCGTCACGCAGTCTGGCATCTCATGCCGTCCGGGTCCAGAATGCTCCGCAACGCACCTTCCGGGCCCCTTCGATGTTCGTCCCTTTCCGGCTGGCATGCCCGCCCGGCGCCCGCGGCTATCTGGCGCGCGTGCTACGCGCGCTCGACGGATGGCGCATCGCCGGCGCCGCGGGTGCGGCCGTGCTCCTGTCGCTGGGGGTGCTGGTCAGTCCTTCGCTGCTGGATTTCTTTTCGCCGGCGGAGATCGCGGTCGCCTGGCTGGAGCACCTGGCCGAGCTCGGCGTGCTGGCCGCTGGCCTCTTGTTGGCGTACACCCTCCTGGACGAAGCACTGCCGCGCACCTTGCAGCTGCGCCTGGCCCTCCTGTGCGCACTGCTGTTCGTGGCGGCGTGCGGGCTTGCCGTCCTGCTGTACGCCTACTACGCGCACGGCTTTGAGCACCTGCCGCCGCCCTTGCGGCTGCTCTCCGACGCGCTGCACTTCGGGCTGCCGGCGGTGTTCCTGGCGATCATCGCCGACCTCCACCAGCGTTCTCTTCGAGCGGACTGCGCCGCTTACGCCGCAGAACTAGCGCGCGTGCAGCAGGACCAGGGGGACGCGGAGCAGCAACTCGCCCTGCTGCAGGCCCAGATTGAGCCGCACTTCCTCTTCAACATGCTTGGCAACGTGCGGCGCCTCTACCGGACGCGGCCGGAAGACGGCGCCGGCGCCATCGACAGCCTGATGCGCTACCTGCGCAGCGTGATGCCGCAAGTGCGCAACACGAACGGCACGCTCGGCGACGAGATCGCGCTGGTGCGCGCGTACCTGGAGCTGTACCGCATCCGCATGGGGCCTAGGCTCGCCTTCACGATCGAATGCGACGCGAGGCTGCTGCAGCTCCAATTCCCCCCCATGCTGGCGATGACCCTGGTCGAGAACGCGATCAGGCACGGGGTCGAACGGGCCGGCGGGGGGCACGTCCTGGTCCGCGCGCGCACCGGCCGCGCAACCCTGGAGCTTGAAGTGATCGACGACGGACCGGGATTCGGTGGTGCGGCCAGCAGCGGCACGGGCGTCGGCCTCGTGAACGTGCGCCGGCAGCTGGCCGCACGCTATGCGGGCCGGGGCCGGCTCGCCCTGACCGCCGTCCCGCCGCATGGCGCCTGCGCGCACATCACCCTGCCGCTTGGGGCGGTGCCTGCCGCCTCGCCGCCCCGGCCCGGAACGCAGGAGGCCTGACGGCATGCGACCGCAGTCCGCACCCGCTCTATTCGCCGCGCAGCCGGGCGAGCTCGTGCGGCATGTGCAGGAGTGGTCGACGGCGCACCCAGGAGCGCTCACGATGGCGAGCTTGCTGGCGATCGCCGCGCCGCTCCGGTTCCTCATCGGTGCGCTCAGCGTGATGCAGCAGCCTGCCACCGAGGACGTGCTTCAGCTGGCCGGCTGGTGGCTGCTTTATGCGGCGGTGTTCTGGCTTGCGCTGCTCCTCGCCGGGGAAGCCGGCGAGCGCGTGTCGGCGCGCGCGGGCCGGCTGGCTCGCACCCTGCTCTGGCCGGCGCTTGCCTGCGGCTGCGCGGCAGCGGCGAACCTTGGCGCTGCCGGCCGGGCCCGCATCCTGATCGAGCAGGGGGTGGTGCAGGGCGCCTTGCCCATGCACCTGTACGGTTTCGCACTGTCCTTCGCCCTGGCGCTGATCTACTTCGCGCACCTGTGGCGCAGCCGCAGCCACGAGGACGCGGCCGCGCGGCTGGTGGCGGCGCAGCGCGCCCAGCGCGAAGCCAGGCGTCGCCGGGTGCAGATGGACCTGCAGGCAGTGCAGGCGCGCATCGACCCCGCCTTGTTGTTCGGCATGCTCGATGCGGTTCGGCTCGCATACGCGAACGATCCGCCGCGTGCCGAGCGCCTGCTGGACGAACTGATCGCATTCCTGCGGGCATCGTTCCCACATTTGCGCAGCGTGTCATCCAGCGTGCCGCGCGAGGCAGAGCGGGCTCGCGCCTATGCGCAAATGCTGTCGCTGGCCGCAGCCGGCGGCTGGAGCATGACACTGGACATCTGCGAAGCCGCGCGGCATGCGCGATTCCCACCGGGCGCTCTGCTCCCGCTGGTGGACGACGCATTGCGAACCCGCGGCGGCCAGTGCAAGCTCACCGCCTCGTGCACGGCGGGCACGTGCCGCGTGGTTCTGGACCTGCCCGCACGACCGTCCGACAGTTCGGTGCAGCGGGTCCAGGCCCTCCTGCAGGAGATCGACGGCGCGCCAGCGCGCGTGATCGTCGCTGCCCAGGGACGCCGCGCCACCGTGACGCTCCAGGTTCCCCATGAGACCGCCTGAGCTCGAAGTGCGCCGGCCGACCGCGGTGATCGCGGAGGATGAGCCGCTGCTCGCCGACGAGCTGGCCGAGTTGCTGCAGTCGCTGTGGCCGCAATTGCAGGTCGTGGCACGCGCCAGTGACGGTGTGGTCGCGCTCCACGCCGTCGAAGAGCACAGCCCCGACGTCGTCTTCCTCGACATCCAGATGCCGTTGCTGACCGGTCTCGAGGTGGCGCGCCGCATCAGCGGAACCTGCCACATCGTGTTCATCACCTCGTACGACGTCCACGCGTTGCAGGCTTTCGAGGCCGGTGCAATCGACTACGTGCTCAAGCCCCCCACCGCCGCCAGGCTGCTGACCACCCTGCAGCGGGTGAAGGACCGCCTGCAGCGGCCGGTCAGGGACGTACGCGGCGCGCTGGAGCAGATCGGGCAAGCCTCGCCCCGGCCGCGCAGGCACCTGCAGTGGATCAACGCTTCCCGAGGGGCTGCCGTGCGCCTGATCACCGTCGAGGAGATCCTGTACTTCAGGTCGGACCAGAAATTCACGCTGGTCGTGACGGCTGATTCGGAGTCGCTGATCCGCAAGACCATCCGCGAGTTGAGCGACGAACTGGATCCCAGCATGTTCTGGCAGGTGCACCGCTCCACCATCGTCAGCCTGTACGCCATCGACAGCGTGGTCCGCGACGAGCGTGGGAACCTGAGCCTGCGACTGAAGAACCGGCCGGAAACCCTTTCCGTGAGCGAAGCCCATACGCACCTGTTCCGGCAGATGTGAACATCCAACAGAAAGGAGCCACACCATGGCTGACGAGGAATGCAGGAACCGCCACGCATTGAGCCGGCGCCAGGCGGTCGCCCTGCTCGCCGCCTTGGGCATCGCGGACGATGGAGCGGCCCAGGACCCGCTGGCCGTCGATCCCCGCTCGTTCCGGGTGGTCGTCGAAAACGAGAGCGTGCGCGTGCTCGAGTACAAGAGCCGCCCGGGCCTGGGCGTGTGCGGCCAGGGGTTGCACTTCCATCCAGCGCATGTCACGGTCTCCCTGACCGGCGCCAAGTTGAAGAAGACGGAGAACGGCAAGGTCAGCCTGGTGGACGTCCCGCCCGGGCACGTGTTTTATGCGCCGGCGGAAACGCATGCGGCCGAAGTGATCGGCGGTTCCGGCACCCGAACCTACATCGTGGAGTTGAAGGGTCGGGACTGGAAGCCCAGCACCGGCTGATTCATCCCGCCCGCGCGGTACCGGTGCATCGATTTCGCGCATCCGTCGCAGCGCCCTTCGCCGGCGCCACGCGACTGCCTACATTGGCATTTCCTCCCCACGTCCAAGGAAGTGCCATGTCCCGCCTTCGCAATCCGCTGCTGTTCTCCGGCCTGCTCTGCGCCCTCGTCCCCGCACCGGCGCGTGCCGACATGGTCACCGACTGGAACGACAAGGCCGTCGCCGCGGTGTACGCCGCGCGCATGAGCCCCGATGCGCAGGCTCGCGGGCTGGCGATCATGCACATCGCCGTGTTCGAAGCGCTGAACTCCATCGAGCCGCGCTACACGCCGTACCGCGCTCGGCTGCCCGCGGAGCCGGGCGCGCTGCCGGATGCGGCCGCCGCTGCCGCCGCCCACCACACACTGATTCGCCTGTTTCCCGACCAGGCGAGGGAGTTCAACGCCACCTTGCAGGCAGCGCTGGCCCGGCTGCCGGACGGTCCCGCAAAGGCCAGCGGCATCCGCCTGGGCGAACGCGCCGCCGCCGCAATGCTCACGGAACGCGAGCAGGACGGCGCCGACGGGCCCATCACCTACCGGCCCTTCACACTGCCGGGCAAGTACGTGCCGACGCCTTTCCCGGCGTCGTCGACCTGGGCGTCCGTGCGGCCGTTCGCGCTAAAGTCTGGCGACCAGTTCCGGCCACCCGCGCCATACACCCTGTCAAGCGCGCAGTGGGCCGCCGACTACAACGAGGTCAAGCGCATGGGCGGCAAGGCGAGCACCGCCCGCTCCCCCGACCAGAACGACATCGCGCGCTTCTGGCAGCTCACGGGCGTGGCGACATACAACCCGGTCACCCGCCATCTTGCGACGGTCAAGGGGCTCGATCTGCTGGATTGCGCCAGGCTGTTCGCGCTGTCCTCCATCGTCACGGCGGACACCGCGATCGCGATCTTCGACGCCAAGTACGCCTACTCGTTCTGGCGACCGGTGACGGCGATTCGCAACGGCGACATCGACGGCAACGACGCCACCGCGCTGGACGGTGGCTGGGAGCCGCTGATGGCCACGCCCATGCACCCGGAGTACCCGTGCGCGCACTGCACGTTCCAGGCCGCGGCAGCTGGAGTGCTGCAGGGGCTGTACGGTGACGCGGTCCCGAAGTTCACGCTGACCAGCGCCGCGGCGCCCGGCGTCAACCGCTCCTTCGAGCGACTCTCCGATTACGTCAATGAAGTGGTCAACGCGAGGGTCTACGAGGGAGTGCACTACCGCACCTCGGGCGAAGTGGGTGCTGCCCTCGGACGCAGCATCGCCGACGAAGTGTTGAAGACCCAGATGCGGCCGGCGCGCTGACCGCGGGGCGCGCGCGGGCAGCCTTCGCTGGATCGGACGCCAGGCCGAAAGCGTGCTGTACGAGCGCGGCACAAAGACCACCGGCACACCCTCGGCGCTGCCGAACGATTCAATGCCGGGCAGGCACCTGCTTGAGCGAACAGCATTCATGAGTGGAGCTGCCCTTGATTTCGGGTGGCGCCGGTGCGCCACGCCGCCGGGGGCATACCAAACTCGCGCCGAAAGGCCCGGGTGAACGCGGGATCTGTCTCGTAACCCACATCCTTCGCGACGCGGGTGATGCTCGATGAGCTGGTTTTCAGCATCCCGGCGGCCAGCGCCATGCGCCATCGGCCAAGGTAGTGCATGGGCGACTGCCCAACAAAGTGGGTGAAGCGCTCGGCCAACACCGAGCGCGAGATCCCGCACTCGCGCGCCAGCGAATCGACGGTCCAGGGATGCGCGGGCTGCCCGTGCATCAAAGCCAATGCCTTGCCGACCACCCGGTCGCGCACGCCGGCCAGCCAGCCGGTCTGCTCCGGCCCCAATTGCGCCATGTACCGGCGCAAGGTTTCCACAAACAGCACCTCGGACAGCTTGGCCAGCACCCCCGCGCCACCCGGCCGTGCCGCCGCCGCCTCGGCCACCGCGTAGCGGATCGACAGTTCAAGCCAGCCCGGATCGTCCTGGCCGCGCAGGTTCACCGTCAGCACCCGCGGCAGGGCTGTGAGGATGGGCCGGCACAGCCGCGGGTCGCACGAGAGATAGCCGCAAACAAACCGGCTGATGGCTCCGCCTCCGCCGAAGCGCACCTCTCGAGGGCCGCGCCGCAGCAGCGCCAACAAATCGGCCGGGGGCGCAGGCGCCACGTCCGGTGCCGATGACATGGTATGGGCGTCGCCATGCGGAAACACGATCACATCCCCGGCCTGGAGCATGGCGGTGGGCGCGCCCTCCACCTCCATCCTGCACTGGCCCTCGGTCAGAAGATGGAAGATCACCAGCCGTTCGGTGCCTGGGTGCATCGTGTGCATCACGGTCGATGCCTGTGGGGAAGAAAAACACCACGGGGCGCTGAACCGCGCGTTGAAGAACACCGCGCTGTTCAGGCGTACCACCCTTAGGACTTCGGACAATGCGTCCATCAGGCGCCCGGCACGGATTGCAGCTGAACAGTCACTTCGAGGTCAACGGCGACTTCGTGTCGCAGCGCTTGGGCCATCGGCGAGCGGCGATCAGCCGAGACCACCAACGCCCGCAAAGCTGTTTCCGAGGCTTCGGTGCTGTGCAGGGCCACTTTCAACCAGCACCGCAGGGGACCGGAAGAAACACCAGCAGTTCCGAGCAGGCCCCGGACGTCGGACTCGCTGTGCGCCTCCACCTGGAGCCGGGTCAGCGCGACGCCCTGTTGCGCTGCCTCCATCGCGATGCTGGTGGCCATGCACGAAGCCACGCCGGCCCGGAAGTACCAGCCCGGCGACGGATGGCTGCCGCCCCCACCCAGCACGACAGGCAGGTCGGTGCTGAGCTCCAGCGTCGGCGACGGATGAAGCAGCCGCGTGCCCAAGCCACCGATCCAGACGGCGATGGCCGGGGAGTCTTCCTGCCGAGCAGCCGACGGCCTTCGGTCGAAGGTCTCACATGCGCGCTGTAGCGACGAGCGAATATGCGATTGCGTGTCCATGGGCGCTCCAGGGGTCATTGCATTGTCGGCAAATGACTGGTCTTCGTCGACAGGCGCAGAGCCCAAGAAGAGAAAACCAGGGTCCAGGCCCTGGACGAGCTCAGCTGTCGATAGAAAGCGAGCATCAGGCAAGACAGGCGGTGTTTCGGACAAGGCGAAAAGCATCGTCGCGGCCAATACTGGAGGCCATGAACAGAGAACCCGCCGGCCGCGATGACGCCAGCCTGCACGCGCGTCAGGCGGCGCTGCCGGACCCGTACCGGCCGACCCGCCGCGGCCTCGTGAGCCACCCCCTTGATCAAGGAGCAATGCCATGACAGACCAGACCAGCCCCACGACCAACCCCAACCAGGCCCTCTGGGAAAAAGGCGATTTCACGCGGATCGCCGCGGCCATGCGCGAAAGCGGCGCGGCGCTGGTCCAGTCGTTCGGCATCGCCCGGGGCCAGCAGGTGCTGGATCTCGGCTGCGGCGACGGAACGACGGCGATCCCCGCCGCCCAGGCCGGGGCCACTGTGCTCGGCGTGGACATTTCTCGCAACCTGGTGGAGGCCGGCAATCGGCGCGCCGCGGACCTGGACTTGGCGAACTGCCGCTTCCAGCAGGGCGACGCCTGCGACCTTGCCGGCCTGGAGAACAAGCGCTTCGACCGCGTCGTCAGCATCTTTGGCGCCATGTTCGCGCCCAAGCCCTTCGACGTGGCCAGGGAGATGGTCCGCGTGACGAAGCCCGGCGGGCGCATCGTGATGGGAAACTGGATCCCGAA
>NZ_JAQGLS010000232.1 GCF_028292805.1 Ramlibacter sp.
CCAGCGCGTGCTGCTGCAGTTGTCGCATTCGCCCTACCGGGAAGAACAGGACATCTACCAGGCCGCTGCCGCGGTGCCCTGGGAGGACTGGTTCACGCCGCGCGACAGCTTCAAGATCGAGCTGACCTCGCACCAGAGTCCACTCAAGAGCCTGAACTTCGCCGCCCTGCGGGTGAAGGACGCCGTGGCCGACCGCTTCCGCGAACGCGGCGGCGTGCGGCCGGACGTCGACACCCAGCGGCCGGCGGTACGCGTCTTCGCCCACCTCGACGCCGAAACCGTCACGCTTTACATCGACAGCTCGGGCGAGCCGCTGTTCAAGCGCGGCTGGCGCGAGGACAAGGGCGAGGCGCCGCTGAAAGAGACGCTGGCGGCGGCGATGATCGCGGCCAGCGGCTGGGACGCCACCGCGCCGCTGTACGACCCTTGCTGCGGCAGCGGCACCATCGCCATCGAGGCCGCCCAGATCGCCTGCAACATCGCTCCTGGCATGCAGCGGCGTTTCGGCTTCGAGCGGCTGCGCCCGCACGTGGCCGCCCAGTGGCTGGCGTTGAAGGAAGAAGCGCGGGCCGCCGAGCGGCCGCCGACCGCGGAGGTGTTCGGCAGCGACGTGGCCCACCGGATGGTCGACTTCGCCGAGCGCAATGCCCACCGTGCCGGGGTCTCTCACGCCGTGCAGTTTCGCGGTGGCGACGCGCTGCACCGCAACCCGCCGGTCGAGGGTGGCGGTTGGATGCTGTTGAACCCGCCCTATGGCGAGCGAATCGAGGCCGGGGGCATCGCTGGTGCGGGCCGGGGCGGCCGCGAGCAGGCCGAGATGGCGCAGGCCGGTGACTTCTTCACCCAGCTGGCGGCGCACTGGAAGCGCAACTACGCGGGCTGGACGGCCTGGGTGCTGTCGCCCGACGCCAAGCTGCCCACGCGCATGCGGCTGAAGGAGTCGCGCCGGGTGCCGATGTGGAACGGACCGATCGAGTGCCGGCTGTTCCGCTTCGACATGGTGGCCGGTTCCGCCCGCGCACCCCGGCTCGCCGATGCAGCTGGTTCTTGACACCAACATCGTGCTGGACGTGCTGGTGTTCGGCGACGCCGGTGCGCAGCCGTTGGCGCGGGGGCTGGAGGATGGCTCGCTGCACTGGCTGGCCACCGCGCAAATGCGCGAGGAACTGGCCCGGGTGCTGGCCTATCCCAAGCTGGCGCCGCGGGTGCGCTTTCATCGCGGCGAAGCCGGTGCGGTGCTGGCGGATTTCGATCGCCGCGTCCGGCTGGTCGAGGTGGCGGCCAAGGCGCCGATCACCTGCGGCGACCCCGACGACCAGAAGTTCATCGACCTGGCGATCGCGCACCGCTGCACCTTGCTGAGCAAGGACAACGAGGTGTTGCGGATGAAAAAGCGCCTGGCCACGCTGGAAGTTCGCGCCGCTTCCTGCCTGTAGGCTCGGGTAACGGTTGGTAGCGCTTGTTTCCTACGCTGGTCGTCCCTGCGCGCCGACGCCTGGAAAACCGGGGCACGGTAGCGTGGCTGCATCCAACGAAAGCAAGCCATGAGCGACGCCAACCTCCTTGAACGCGGCCAGGCCGGGGCCGTCCGGGCCGATGCGCAGTGCGACGAGTGCGCGGGCACCGGCGGCTGGTTCCGCTACCAGCCCTCGCAGGAGGAGGCGCCGGGAATCCTGTACCTGTCCTGCCTGTGCTGCCGCGGCAGCGGCCGGACCGCGGCGGTGACCGGCTGACGGCTGCCAGGGAGCGGACAACAAAGAGGGGCCCGCCATGACCGCCACTGGATCGCTTCCAGAAGACCGCGCCCGCCTGGTGCGCAACCTGCTCGCCTTGCGCATGGTGCTCTCGGTGGACCAGATGCAGACTGGTAAATGGGACTCGCGCATCGACGAACTCGACGCCGAACTGGCCAGCCTCGGGCACGACATGACCTCGACGGTGGCCTGCGCGGTGGAGGGCCTGCGGCGCACCTTCCTGCTGCCCCGCCTGGTCAACCGGCGCCCGGGCCGACGCGCGGCCACGCCTCAGAAATGATCGGCCGGCGTCGCCGCCACCAGCTCGACCAGCCGCGCGAGCGCGTGCTGCACCGTCGCCGCCCGCACCGCCGCGCGCTCGCCCTGGAAGTTGCGGGTTTCGTTGGCGAGCCTGCCATCCACCTGGAAGCCGAAACACACCATGCCCACCGGCTTGTCGGCGCTGCCGCCTGACGGCCCGGCGACCCCGGTCACGGCCACGCCCACTTGCGCGCGCGAATGGCGCACCGCGCCGAATGCCATGGCGCGGGCGACGACATCGCTGACGGCGCCGTGCCGGGCAATCAGGGCCGGGTCGACCCCGAGGCTGTCGATCTTGGCTTGATTGGAATAAGTGACGAAGCCGCGTTCGAACCAGGCGCTGGAGCCGGCCAGGTCGGTGCAGGCGGCGGCGATCATGCCGCCGGTGCAGCTTTCGGCCGTCGCCAGCATCCAGCTGCGTGCCAGCAGCAGCTGCGACAGCTCGCGCGCCAGGTCGGCGGGCTCCTTCACCAGACGTGCCTCCAGGCGGCGATCACGAGCAGGGTGCAAAAGGCCGCCGCCAGGTCGTCGGCCAGGATGCCGAAGCCACCGCGCCAGCCGAATGCCTTGAAGTGGCGGTCGATCCAGGCGATCGGCCCGGGCTTGGCCGCGTCGAAGAAGCGAAACAGCAGGAAGGCGGCGAGCTGGTCGCGCCAGCCGGCTGGCAACACCAGCGCCAGGATGATCCAGAAGCACAGAATCTCGTCCCAGACGATGTGGACCGGATCCGCCACGCCCATGTTGCGAGCGGTGACGGTGCAGGCCCACCACCCTAGCGGCAGTGCGGCGGCCACCACCCAGCCCAGCGCCGTAGGGCTCAGCCAGGCCTGCAGCACCAGGTAGGCCAGCCAGGCCCACAGCGTGCCGCAGGTGCCCGGCGCGATCGGCGACAGCCCGGAGCCGAAGCCCAGCGCCAGCAGATGCGCGGGGTGCGCCATCATGAAACGGACCGAGGGGCGCGATGGCGGCACGACCTTGGCCGCGAGAATGGAGGGGTCCTGCATGGGCCCCGATGGTAGTGCTTCCTTACAGGCAGCGACCGTGCGAGCGTCGGAAGTGGCGCGGCTCGATCGCCTTGAGGCCGGCCCACAGGCCGCGGCGCTCGCGCTTGGCCTGCTCCTCCAGCCGCTCGTAGCGGCCCGGGCGGCCGCGGTAATCGGTGGACCAGGCGTGGCCCTGGCCCACCAGCCAGGCGCCGACGTCCTGGTTGCGATGCCGCACCTGCGCCAGCGTGCGCCGGTAGTCGTCCTGGCCGCGGCTGCGCACCTGCACCCGTTGCTTGAGCACGCGTGCCGCCAGCGCCTTCTTGGCTTGCGGCCCGAACGCCTGGCAACCCTCGGGCGCGTCAATGCCCAGCAGCCGGATCTCCACCGTCTCGCGTTCGCCGTCGGGGCGCACCCACAAGGTGTCGCCGTCGGTCACGTGGGTGACCACGCCGCCGAAGGTGGCCGCGGCGGCCGGCAGGCCGACCATGGCAAGCAGCGCGAGCAGGACGAGCATGGGCACGAAGGCGGGCAGGCGCATGGAATCAGCGGAAGTGGTCGAAGCCGGCGAACTGGCGCGGCAGCGGGAGGCCGGCAGCGTCCAGCACGCGCAGTCCGGGAGTGGCGGCGATGCTGCCGATGCAGGTGACGGCGGTGCCGGCGCGCGCCGCCGCGGCCGTGACGTCATCGCGTTGCGCAGCGGGCGCGGTGAAGGCCAGCTCGTAGTCGTCGCCGCCGGCCAGCACCAGTTCCTGCAGCAATGTTTCGTCCAGCTGCAGCCCGGCGCCGGTCGCCGCCAGCAGGCCCGGCGCGCACGCCGCCTGGACGCTGGCGCCCACGCCGGAACGCCGCAGGATGTGGCCGAGGTCGCCGAGCAAGCCGTCGCTGATGTCGATGGCGGACGTGGCGATGCCCAGCAGGGCCTGGCCCAGCGCCACCCGCGGCTGCGGCTGCTCCATCCGCAGCCGCGCCGCTTCGAAGATGGCTTGCGGCAGGGCGATGGTGCCGCGGAAGGCTTCCAGCGCCAGCCGCGCATCACCCAGCGTGCCGCTGACCCAGAGGTCGTCACCCGGCCGGGCGCCGGAGCGCAGCAGCGCCCGCCCGGCCGGCACTTCGCCGAAGGCGGTGATGTTGATGCACAGCGGGCCGCGGGTCGTGTCGCCGCCGACCAGCTCGCAGCCGTGTTCGCCGGCCAGCGCGAACAGGCCTTGGGCGAAGCCGGCCAGCCAGGCTTGGTCGACCGCCGGCAGCGCCAGCGACAGCGTGAACGCCAGGGGCCGCGCGCCGCAGGCCGCCAGGTCGCTCAGGTTGACCGCCAGCGCCTTGTGGCCCAGGCGCCGCGGGTCCACCGTGGACAGGAAGTGCCGGCCCTCGACCAGCATGTCGGAGGTGACGGCCAGCTGCATGCCGGCGGCCGGCTGCAACAGCGCGCAGTCGTCGCCGATGCCCAGCGGGCTGCGCCGCACGGGTCGGTCGAAGTAACGCGCGATCAGGTCGAATTCACCCATGGCTGGCTACCTGGCCTGCTGCGGCCCGCGTCCCCGGAACCGTTCCGCGCCTTGCCGCACCATCTCCGCCAGCAGCCGCTCGCGCGAGACCGTCTCGCGCAGCCAGCGGGCATCGTTGGCGCCGCGGTCGGCCGAGGCGCGCAGCATGTCGATGGCAGCGCTGGCGCCGACGTCCTGCGCATGCGGCGCGATGCGGTCCAGCGTGGCCCCGATGTGTTCGCGCAAGGGCAGGTGCTGGCCGGTGGCCGGTTCCACGTAGACCGCCTCCAGCCCGAAGCGGCAGGCCTGGAAGCGGTTGTAGGTGTAGACCATGTAGTCGTCTTCCTGCGGCACGAACGGGTTTTCCTTGAGGAACCACGCCGCCAGCGACTGCACGAAGCCGGACAGGGCGGCCGCGCGTTCCACCGTCAGCGGCGTGTCGAACACCCGGATCTCGATGGTGCCGAACTCCGGCTTGGGCCGGATGTCCCAGTAGAAGTCCTTCATGCTCTTGACCACGCCGGTGCGGGTGGTCTTGGCGAAGAACTCGCCGAACTCGTCCCAGCTGAGCGTGAATGGCGCGCGCCCCGACATCGGGAAGGCGAACACCGAATTCAGGCGCGCGGAATCGAACATCGTGTCCTGCCCCTGCACGAACGGCGAGCTGGCCGACAGCGCGATGAAGTGCGGGATGTAGCGCGACATGCGGTGCAGCATCAGCAGCGCGGCGTCGGCATCGGGGCAGCCGACGTGCACGTGCTGGCCGAACACGGTGAACTGCTTGGACAGGTAGCCGTACAGCTCGGACAACTCGCGAAAGCGCTCCTTGTCGTAGATGCGCTGCTGGTGCCACTGCTGGAACGGGTGCGTCCCGCCGCCGACCACCGCGATGTTCAGCTTGTCGGCGCAGCGCACCAGCGCGTCGCGCAGCTGCGTGAGTTCGCCCAGCACATGCGCGGGCGACTCGCACACGCCGGTGCAGATCTCGATCAAGCTGGACGTCATCTCAGGAACCACCGAGCCGGGCAGGTCCA
>NZ_JAQGLS010000233.1 GCF_028292805.1 Ramlibacter sp.
CCGCGCGCCGTCGGCCGCCGCTGCCGGCCTGACGGCGGACGGCCAGGAACGCTTTGTCGCGCTGAAGGCCTGGCGGGCCGAAGTGGCGCGGGAGCACAACCTGCCGGCCTACGTGATCTTCCACGACGCCACGCTGGCGGCCATCGCCGCGCTGGCGCCGCAATCGCTGGGCGACCTGGAGGGCGTCAGCGGCATCGGCGCGGCCAAGCTGGACAAATACGGGCCGGCGGTGCTCGACGTCCTCCAGACAATGGCTTGAGGCCTGGCGTATGCCGTTCGCCACGCCGGCGCGAGAAACATGGTGTCCGCGCCGGCAAGCCGAACAATAATCGCCGCAAGTCAGCCTCCGGGAGGTTCATGCTGCTTTCGTGTCCGCCGCGCCGCGCCCCGCGCCTGGCCCTGGGCGCGGTCCTGCTGGCGCTTGCCTGCGGAGTGTCGGCCCAGCGCGTCTACAAGAGCGTGGCGGCCGACGGCAAGGTGACCTTCTCCGACCAGCCGGTGCCCGGCCAGCAAGGCGTCCCCGCGCGGACCACCTGGGCTGCCGCGGCGACGGCGCCCACTGCGCAGGCGGCGGCCGGTCCCGGGCAGGCGCTGGCTCGCAGCCTCACCAGCCTGCAAGGCGTCGACCACCTGGTCAACGCCGCCGAGCAGCTGTGCAACGCCACGCTGCCCGACTCCATGAAGAAGTACGCCCTGGCGGGCGCCGGCTGGCGCGAGCGGCACCGCCTGCTGCTGGAGCGCCGGGACGCGATCGTCGCCCGGACCCTGTCGCCACGCCAGCGCGCCGAACTGCGGGACGCCGGGCGGGCCGATGCGCGCCGCGTCACCGGCCCCGTGCTCACCGCTACCGCGGTGCAGCGGGCGCAGTGGTGCGACAAGAACGCCGCCCACATCGAGGCCGGCCAGCTCGATCGCCACCAGGATCCCGAGGTGGCCGGGCCGCTGCTGGCATGGCAGGGCGCCAGCCGCTGACGTTTCAGAGAAAACCGATGTTGCGCGCTTCGCGCACTTCCGGCTTGATGCGGTGCTCCGCTTCCAGCTGCTCCAGGAACTCCTCGGCCGACAGCTCCGTGGCCAGGATGTCGACCTGGCGTTTCACCGCCGCGAAGTCGCCGGGGCACAGCTGGTCCAGCTTCGCCAGCCGCGCGCCGATGGCCGGCGTCAGCGCCTGTGCGTGGCCGGCCAGCGCCTCGGTGACGAACATGCGTTCGCGCTGCGTCGGCGCCAGCGGCTTGAAGCGGATCTTGAAGGCGAAGCGGCGCAGGGCCGCCTGGTCGATGCGCTCCATCAGGTTGGTGGTGCACACGAAGATGCCGGCAAAGCGTTCCATGCCTTGCAGCATCTCGTTGACTTCCGTCACCTCGTAGCTGCGCTGGGCGCCGCGCCGGTCCTGCAGGAAGCTGTCGGCTTCGTCCAGCAGCAGCACCGCCTTTTCGCTTTCGGCTTCGCGGAACATCGCCGCCATGTTCTGCTCGGTTTCGCCGACGAACTTGCTCATGAGGTCGCTGGCCTGCTTGACCAGCAGCGGCCGCTCCAGACTGCGCGCGATGTGTTCCGCCAACGCCGTCTTGCCGGTGCCGGGCGCGCCGTAGAAGCACAGCGTGCCGTGGCCGCGCGCCTTCAGCGCCTGGACGATGCGCGGCAGCTCGAAACGCGACTCGACGTTCAGCATGTCCAGGTCGTACGACGTGACGCTGCGGCGCGCGCCGGCGTCCTGCGGACGCTTGCCCAGCGCCTGGTCGGCGTTGCGCAGCTGCCGCTCGATCAGGCTTTCCGGCGGCACCTGGTCGGCGCCGGCCAGCGCGGCGAAGCGCACTGCGGTGCGGATCTGCGCTGGCGTCAAGCCCTTGCGCTCGGTCAGCTTGCCGATGAATGCTTCGGAGACGACGACGCCTTCCAGCGTCTTGCGCACCAGGCCCTCGCGGGCGCCCGGCGGCGGCGACTTCAGCTCCAGGTGGTAGGCAAAGCGGCGCCTGAAAGCAGGATCGATCTGTTCGATGCGGTTGGTGACCCAGATCGTGGGCACCGGGTTGGTCTCCAGAATCTGGTTGACCCAGGCCTTGCCGCTGACGCTGCCCGAGGGCGGCGCCACCACCTGCTCGGCGCGCGCCAGCATCTGGGCGGCCTCGCTCGAGATCGGCGGGAACACGTCCTCCACTTCGTCGAACAGCAGCGCGGCCTGCGCGCTGCCCTTGAGGAACACCTGGGCGATCTGCAGCGAGCGGTAGCGATCGCGTCCACTCAGGGAATTGCCGTCGCGGTCGGCGTATTCGACCTCGAACAGCTCCAGCCCCGCCGCCTGCGCCACCACCTTGGCCAGCTCGGTCTTGCCGGTGCCGGGCGGGCCGTACAGCAGCACGTTGACGCCCGGTTCCTTGCGGTCGATGGCATTGCGCAGCAGCGAGCGCAACACGCGCGCGTCCTCCTCGACGAAGGAGAAGTCGTCCAGCACCAGCGTGCTCTTGGCGCAAGGGCGGGTGAACACCGCCATCAGCTCGCTCTGGTCGCGGTACTCGCGCATCAGCACCGGCGGCAGCTTTTCGCTGACCTTCATCAGATCGGCCAGGTCCGTGATGTTGTGTTCGGAGATCAGGTTTTCCACCAGGCCGATGCGCTCCAGCCGCGAGCCTGCCCGCAGCGCTTCGCCGACCTCGACCGCGTTCACTCCGGCGATCTCCGCGATGGCGGCATAAGCCTCGGGCGCGTTGTTGACCTTGAACTCCACCAGCAGGCTGCGCAGGTCGCGCTGGTAGCGCGCCAGCGTGCCGTACAGCAGCAAGGCGCGTTCGGCCTTGTTCAACTGCAACAGGCTGGCCAGCGCGTCGATGTTCTTTTCCACCAGCGTGGAGTGCTTCTTGAGCGCGTGGGTCAGCCATTCGCCGGTGACGGTCAGCACCGAGAGCAGGTCCTTGGGCTGGTCCTTG
>NZ_JAQGLS010000263.1 GCF_028292805.1 Ramlibacter sp.
CGAGCGACCCTGCCAGCAGGCGCGAGACATCGTAGCCGGCCACGTTCTTCATGACCTGGCCGCCGAACACCAGGTGCTCGCCGCGGCCGTTGACCAGGTTGACGCCCAGCACGTAGTCGCGCACCGAGCCGACGCTGGCCCGGGCCGGACCGGAGATGCCGGCCGCCACCATGCCGCCGACCGTGGCGCCGGCGCCGAAGTGCGGCGGCTCGAACGGCAGCGACTGGCCGCTTTGCGCCAGCAGCTGCTCCAGCTCGGACAGCGGCGTGCCGGCGCGCACCGTCACCACCAGTTCACTCGGCTCGTAGCTGGTGACTCCCTGCAGGGAGGCGGTCGACAGCAGCTCGCCGGCGGCCGCTTCGCCATGAAAGTCCTTGGTGCCGCCGCCGCGGATGCGCAGCGGCGTGCCGGCCGCGCCGGCGGCGCGCACGCGATCGACCAGGATGGCGAGAGCTGAATCCATGGCGGCAATGGTAAGCGGGCTCAGTCTTCGAAGAAGTTGACGGGCAGGCCAGGCACGTCGACCCGCGTTGCCAGCACGCAGCCCGAATGCGGCAGCGTCCGCAGTTCATCGTCCGACCGGCCCTGCCGCGCGGTGGTGACGTAGAGCGTGCGGCCGTCCGGGCCGCCGAAGCAAGGCATCGTCGGACACAGCGCCGGCAGCGCGAGCTCGGCCACCACGGCGCCGGCGGGCGACAACCGCAGCAGCCGGCCGCCTTCGTACATCGCGCACCAGTAGTGGCCTTCGACATCCACCGCGGCGCCATCCGGGCGGCCGCCATAACCGGCGTCGCCCGGTGTCCAGCCGGCCGGCTTGGGCGGGAACTGGTGGAACACGCGATGCCGCCGCAGCACGTTGGCCCGCGGCTCCCAGTCCCAGGCCGACACGGCATGCGATTGGGTGTCGCTCCAGTACACCGTGTCCTGCTCGGGCGACCAGGCCAGGCCGTTGGCGCTGGTCGCGTTGTGGGCCTTGAGCTGCACGATGGGCTTGCCGGCCTCGCCGTTGCCCGGGCGGCAGTCGATGCTGTAGAGGTCGGCCTTGCGCGCGTCCTTGGGCTCGTAGTAGGTGCCGGCCCAGAAGCGGCCCGCCGGGTCGGCCTTGCCGTCGTTGAAGCGCGAATGCTTGCCGTGCCCGAACAAGGCGATCGTCTCCAGCGCGCCACCCCAGTCGCGGGCGCGGTAGACGCCGTCGCGCAGCGCCAGCACCAGCCCGCCGCTGGCGGCCGGCGCGATGCAGCCCGGCTGCTGCGGCAAGTCCCAGCTGTCCTGCCGGCCGCTGTCCGGGTGCCAGCGGCGCACCCGGCGGCCCGGGATGTCGACCCAGTACAGGCGCTGCTCCGCCGGATGCCAGAACGGAGACTCGCCCAACGCATCGGGTTCGGCCACCGCGAGCTCCCACTGCATCAATCGGCCTCCACTTCGATCGCCATTTGCGCGGTCATGGTTTCGCCCGGCTGCAGCACGGTCAGCCCGAGCGCCTCGGCCGGCGTGCCGCCAGCGTACAGGTGGACCGCGTTGTTGACGTGGCTGACCGGCTCGATCGCCAGGTAGTCGCGGCTGGGGCTGTTGAACACCACCACCCGTGTCAGCGGCGAGACGACCCGCAGCCGCAGGCGCGCGTCGCGCAGCTCGACGATGCCGTCCCAGCCGTCGTAGCAATGATCCACGTCCAGCGTGGCGCAGTCCGCGTCCAGCCCCGGCGACGGCGAGCGCCCCGTGGGCAGCTTGTCCGGGCCCATCTCCCAGCGGCCGGAGGCGCGAAAGGCGATGTGGCTGCCCGGCCGCCGGTCGAAGTAAGGGTGCCAGCCCAGCCCGGCGGGCGCGGGCCGCTCGGACTGGTTGGTCAAGGCCAGCGTCAGGTCGAGCGCGCCTGGCCGCAGCCGCAAGCTGTGCGAGCAGTCGAAGGCGAACGGCCAGGCGGTGTCGGGTCGGTGTTCGTAAGCCAGCATGGCGGAGGTGGCATCGCTGTCCAGCTCGCTCCAGGGCCGCTGCCAGCCGACGCCGTGGATCGCATGCGGCTCGTCGCCGTTGTTGCGCACCAGCGGATGCTGGGTGCCTAGCCACACCAGGCTGGCCTGGCCGATGCGGTTGGAAAACGGCACCAGCGGGTAGCAGGCCGACAGGCGCGCCGACGCCAGCAGAGCAGCGGGCGTGGAACGCAGCACCGGGATGTCGTCCAGCCAGAGGCCGGCGATGCAGCCTCCCAGTTCGGGCCGCAGCTGGCAACGCAGCCGCCCCGCTTTCAGTTCGATCATGCGCCTGTCTCCCGCTTTCTGGTCATTGTGCAGGAGCCGTGCGCGCCGGACCAAAAAAGAGGGCCCGCCAAGGCGGGCCCAAGATCCAGAGGAGATCTTGCAGTGAAGGCCGCGGCGTGCCACCGCGGCCGGGAACCGGAACCGGGACCGGGACCGCTCAGCGGCTGTAGGCGGCCTCGCCGTGGCTGCTGATGTCCAGGCCTTCGCGCTCTTCTTCTTCCGTCACGCGCAGGCCGACCAGCAGGTCGACGATCTTGTAGGCGACGAACGCAACCACGCCGGACCACAGGATCGTGAAGACCACGCTCTTGAACTGGATCCAGACCTGGCCGCCGATGCTGAAGGTGTCGGGCGCCAGGCCGCCCGTGCCGCCCAGGCCTTGCGCGGCGAACACGCCCGTCAGCAGCGCGCCGACGATGCCGCCCACGCCGTGGACACCGAACACGTCGAACGCGTCGTCCGCGCCCAGCAGCTTCTTCAGGCCGGTCACGCCCCACAGGCAGACCAGGCCGGCGATCAGGCCCAGCACGATCGAGCCCATCGGGCCGACGAAGCCAGCGGCGGGCGTGACGGCCACCAGGCCGGCGACGGCGCCGGAAGCGGCGCCCAGCATCGAGCCCTTGCCCTTGGACAGCGCTTCACCGGCGATCCAGGACAGCGTGGCCGCGGCCGTGGCCAGGATGGTGTTGATGAAGGCCAGGCCGGCGGTGCCGTTGGCGGCGCCGGCGGAGCCGGCATTGAAGCCGAACCAGCCCACCCACAGCAGCGAGGCGCCGACCATGGTCAGCGTCAGCGAGTGCGGCGTGAAGGCTTCCTTGCCGTAGCCGACGCGCTTGCCCACCATGTAGGCGCCCACCAGGCCGGCGATACCGGCGTTGATGTGCACCACGGTGCCGCCCGCGAAGTCGAGCGCGCCGTCCTTGGCCAGCAGGCCGCCGCCCCAGACGATGTGGGCCATCGGCAGGTACGAGAAGGTGAACCACAGCACCGCGAACAGCAGCACGGCGGCGAACTTCATGCGCTCGGCGAAGGCGCCGACGATCAGCGCCACCGTGATGGCGGCGAAGGTGCCCTGGAAGGCCACGAACACGTATTCCGGAATCGTCGCCAGCGCGCCGAAGCTTTCCAGGTTGACGCCCTTGAGGAAGATCTTGTCGAAGCTGCCGATGAAGTTGCCGTCGCCCGCGAACGCCAGGCTGTAGCCGTACAAGGCCCACAGGATGGAGACCAGCGAGAAGACCACGAACACCTGCATCAGGATCGACAGCATGTTCTTGGAGCGGCTCAGGCCACCGTAGAACAGCGCCAGGCCGGGAATGGTCATCAGGATGACCAGCATGGTGGAGGTCAGCATCCAGGCGGTGTCCCCGGAATCGACCTTGGGCACGGCGGCAGCGGGCGCTGCCGGTGCGGCGGCGGCCGCGGCGGCAGCCGCCGGCGTGGCTTCGGCCGGAGCGGCGGCGGCCGGTGCCGGGGTCTGGGCGAAGGCCAGGCCGCCGGCGAGCAGGCCCAGGGCCAGACCCAGGGATGCGAGAAGTTTCCTCATGGCAGTGTGTCTCCGGTGTGCTGTGGGTTAGAGGGCTTCTTTGCCGGTCTCGCCGGTGCGGATGCGCACGACCTGCTCGAGGTCGTAGACGAAGACCTTGCCGTCGCCGATCTTGCCGGTGCGGGCCGCGCCTTCGACGGCTTCGATCACGCGCTCGACCAGGTCGTCGCAGACCGCCGCTTCGATCTTGACCTTGGGCAGGAAGTCGACGACGTATTCGGCGCCGCGGTACAGCTCGGTGTGGCCCTTTTGCCGGCCGAAGCCCTTGACCTCGGTGACGGTGATGCCCTGCACGCCCATGGCGGACAGCGCTTCGCGCACCTCGTCGAGCTTGAAGGGTTTGATGATGGCGGTGACGAGTTTCATGCTTGCTCCTTGGAAGACCCGTTCAGGTTCAAAACGCGTACTTGACGCCCGCCACCACGCCCCAGCGGCCGAGGTTCTTGCTGCCGGGACCGCGGTAGTTGTTGTTGTCGGTGTCGACATAGGCCAGCGAGCCGCTCAGGCCGTTGCCGAAGTCCTTGCCGAGTGCCAGCGACCAGTCCCAGTACGAGAAGCCGCTGTTGCCGCGGATGCGCTGGTAGCCCACGTGCGGGGTGACGGTGGTGCCCCAGTAGCCGGTCTCGAAGCCGGCGGTCAGGTCCACGTAGTAGCTGTTGTCGCTGTTGGCGAAACCGAAGGCGTTGGTCACGGCGTGGGAATACTTCAGCGTCGCCGGGCCGAAGGTGCCGGCGGCGTAGACCTCGGTGGTGTCCGGGTTGGTGCCCAGGCTGGAACCCGGGTACAGGTAGCGCAGCACGCCGACGTCCAGGGCCACCGGGCCGAGGCCGAACTTGTAGCCACCGTACAGGTCCACTTCGACGTCCGCATCACCGCCGGCGTCCTTGATCGTCCGGATGGTGGATGCCCAGGTGCCGATGTAGAAGCCGCTGCTGTGGCCGAAGTCGGCGCCGCCCTGCAGGGCGGGGCGCAGGCGAGTCTGGGAGATGCCGCGGAAACGGTAGTCGGTGACCACGCCCACGTTGCCGGTCAGCGTGTAGTCAGGCGTGGCGGCGGCCGGGGCGGTCTGCGCCAAGGCGGCGCCAGACAGCAACAGGGCGGCGGCGAGGGCGGCAAGTTTCAGTTTCATCGGGAGCTTCTCCGTTGCGTGGGGTGTACCAAGAGCCTGCAAGCAGGAGCCGTGCCATACCCAACCGGGATGAAACGCCTGTCATCGGGCAACACCGGCTTGCCGTTGAGCCAGTGCCGGCGCGAATGCGCTGGCGATTGCACCGCCGTGGTGCCTTCGGCCACCGGCCCGGCGCGCCGCACGCGGCCATGCACCCGAACGGGGAGAACAGCTGCCATGAGCCTGTCTTTGGTGCAAAGCCGAGCCCTGGTCGGGCTGGAAGCGGCCGCGGTGACGGTCGAAGTGCACCTGGCCAACGGCCTGCCGAGCTTCACGCTGGTCGGGCTGGCCGACACCGAGGTCAAGGAGGCACGCGAGCGCGTGCGCGCCGCCCTCCTGACCAGCGGCCTTGATTTCCCGCACAACAAGCGGATCACGGTGAACCTGGCACCGGCCGACCTGCCCAAGGATTCCGGCCGCTTCGACTTGCCGATCGCCCTGGGCATCCTGGCGGCCAGCGGCCAGATCGACGGGGCCCGCCTGGCCGGCCACGAGTTCGCCGGCGAACTGTCGCTGTCGGGCGAGCTGCGGCCGGTGCGCGGCGCGTTGGCCACCAGTCTGGCGCTGCGCGCCGGCGGCATCGAAGCCTGCCTGGTGCTGCCGCCGGGCAGCGCCGAGGAGGCGGCGCTGGTGCCTGGGGCCCAGGTGGTGCGCGCGCGCCACCTGCTCGACGTGGTGGGCCAGTTCCTGCCCGCCAGGAACGGCGTGCCTGCCGCCGGCGCTCCGCCAGGCTGGGTGCGACTGGAAGGCGGCGCTCCCGACACGGCCGCCTGCCACCCGGACCTGGCCGACGTGCGCGGCCAGGCCGGCGCGCGGCGGGCCCTGGAAATCGCCGCGGCCGGCGGCCACAGTCTCTTGCTGCTCGGCCCCCCCGGCGCCGGCAAGTCGATGCTGGCGCAGCGCTTTGCCGGCCTGCTGCCGCCGATGTCGGTGCAGGAGGCGCTGGAAAGCGCCGCCGTC
>NZ_JAQGLS010000260.1 GCF_028292805.1 Ramlibacter sp.
GATCATTTCCCACGCCGGGATCTTGGTCGCGTGCTCGTGGCTGCCCTGCTCGTCGGCATACGCCGGGTGCGGGCTGCGCGCATACGGCAGGTCGAACACGTAGTCCATCTCCGCCGTGGTCAGCGGAATCGGCGGCGGGTTCAGCCAGACGTCGCGGTCGCCATGCGCCTGCACCAGAGCGCGCGCGTTGCCGGGATTGGTCTCCAGGTGCAGCACGCGGTTGGCGTGGGCGTACAGCACCGGGTCGGACTTGACGGCCTCGTACGACGGCAGGCGGATCACCGAGCGGTCGCGCGGGGGGACCTTGAGCTTGACGCGCGGATTGGGCACGAAGGTCAGCGGATGCGAGGCGCCATCGGCCAGCGGCGCCGGGGCGGCAGCGCCATCCTCTTTCGCGCAGGTCTCGCCCTGCGCCTTGGCCTGGTCGGACGTGGTCAGATAGGGATTGACGTGCTCCTCGACCCGGCCCGGCGCATCCACGCTGGTGGAGTCGATCTGGAACCAGCCTTGCGGCGTGGAGCGGCGCACGAACGCGGTGCCGCGCACGTCGGTGATGTCGGCGACCGGCTCGCGGGCCGCCAGCCGGTGGGCGATCTCGATGATGGCGCGCTCGGCATTGCCGTACAGCAGCAGGTCGCACTTGCTGTCCATGACGATGCTGTGACGCACCTTCTCCGACCAGTAGTCGTAGTGGGCGATGCGGCGCAGGCTGCCTTCGATGCCGCCCAGGACGATAGGCACGTCCTTGAAGGCTTCGCGGCAGCGCTGGCTGTAGACGATGGCGGCGCGGTCCGGTCGCTTGCCCGCCACGTCGCCCGGCGTGTAGGCGTCGTCGCTGCGCGTCTTGCGGTCCGCCGTGTAGCGGTTGATCATCGAATCCATGTTCCCGGCGGTCACGCCCCAGAACAGATTCGGCTTGCCCAGGGCCTTGAAGGCTTCGGCACTGTGCCAGTCAGGCTGGGCAATGATGCCGACGCGAAAGCCTTGCGCTTCCAGCACCCGCCCCACCACCGCCATGCCGAAGCTGGGGTGGTCCACGTAGGCGTCGCCGGTCACCAGCACGATGTCGCAGCTGTCCCAGCCGAGCACGTCCATTTCCTTCCGGCTCATCGGCAGGAACGGCGCAGGCCCGAACCGATGCGCCCAGAACTTGCGGTAGCTGGTGATCGGCTTGGCGGCGCGCGCGAAAAAGGAAACGTCGACGGGGGCGTTCATGGGGTCCTGAAGGGGAACCGGGCATTGTAGGTGGCCGGGCCGCTCCCGGCCCCCGAATGGGTATTGCGGAACGGCTCAGCCGCCGCTGCTGGCCGCATCCAGCACTGCCAGGTCGTCGGGGTCGAGCTGCAACCGCGCAGCCGCCGCGAGTTGCGCCAGTTGCTCGAGCGAGCTTGCACTGGCGATGGGCGACGTCACCCCCGGCCGGGCCAGCAGCCAGGCGATCGCCACCTGCCCCGGCTGGCAGTGCAGGCGCTGCGCCACCTCGTCCAGCGCCGCCACGATCCGCAGCCCGCGCTCGTTCAGGTATTTGCCGACGGTGGCCGTGCCGCGCGCGCTCTTGGCCGCGTCCGCCTCGGTGCGGTACTTGCCGGTGAGAAAGCCGGCGGCCAGCGCATAGAAGTTGATGACGGCAAGGCCCTCGGAGCGGCACAAGGGCGCAAGCTGCGCCTCGAATTCCGCGCGGTCGTACAGGTTGTACAGCGGCTGCAGGCTTTCGTAGCGCGGCAGACCCAGCCGCGCGCTCACATCCAGCGCTTCCCGCAGGCGGGCGGCGCCGTAGTTCGAAGCGCCGATCACCCGCACCTTGCCCTGTTCCACCAGCCGGGCGAAAGCCTCCAGCGTCTGCTCCAGCGGTGTCTCGGCGTCGTCCTTGTGGGCCTGGTACAGGTCGATGCGGTCGGTCTGCAAGCGGCGCAGCGACGCTTCCACGGCTTCGCGGATGCGCGCTGGCTTCAGCCCGATGCGGCCGTCGCCCATGTCCATGCCGACCTTGGTGGCCAGCACCACCTGGTCGCGCCGGCCGCTCGCGGCCAGCCACTTGCCGATGATGGCCTCGGACTCGCCGCCGGCGTGGCCGGGAACCCAGCGCGAATACACGTCGGCCGTGTCGATGAAATTGAAGCCCGCGTCGACCCAGGCGTCGAGCAGCGAAAACGAGGTCCGCTCGTCCGCCGTCCAGCCGAACACGTTGCCGCCAAAGCACAGCGGCGACACCAGGAGGGCCGAGCGGCCGAGGGATCGCTGATTCATTCCTGTTGGTCCTTTGCGTGGGTGACGATGCGATCGAGCCAGTGGGCCAGCTGCCGCTGCTCGGCGCTGCTCAGGCAGCCGAAGACTATGGCCGCAGCTGGCCCCGGATTTCGCCTTGCGGATGGCGAGCCGTATGCAGGTTGACGTACCACTGGCCGGAGTCGAGGTGGTCGGCCTGCTCCGGCGTCAGGCGCAGCTGGCCGCGGATCGGCGGCGCGTTCAGGTTGCCGCTGAAAGGAATGACGATCGGGGCGTTCTGGCCGGGACCGGCCGGGCCGTGGATGTGGCCGCCGGTGACGGGGCCGCTCAGGCCCTGGTGCGTGACGCTCCAGTGCAGCAGCTGGCTGCGCGGGCTGTAGCGCAGCTCGGCCTGCCCGCTGCCGGCGCCGGCCACGGCAGGCACTTCCTGCGCCCCTTCGAGCGCGGCGCGGTACAGCAGGGTTTCGGGGCGGTTCAGGCCGGCGCAGCCGGTGAGCACCAGGACGCAGATGGCGGCCGACAGGGCGGCGGCGCGGAGGGGATGGCGCATCGATGAAATCCGGTGTGAAGCTGCCGGAATGATGCGCCAGAAGCCGCTGGCCGGGGCCGGTCAGCGCTCCTTGGGCAGCGTGCCGCGCGCGGCGTCGAGCTCGTTGGCGCTGGGCGCCACGTTCGGGCCGTCCGGAAAGACTTGCTCGACGCCCGTCGGCGCGCGCCCGGTGGCTTCGCTGCCGAGGGTCTTGTTGCCGCGGCCGTCCGCGTTGCCGCTGTTGTCGTTGCTGCCGCGGTCGGCGTCGGGGCCGATGCTGGTGTTGGTACTCATGGCGCCAATCTAGGATCCGGCGCGGGCCCCGGCTGCCAGCGCTTTTGCCGGCGCCGTGTAGGACGCTGCTGTGCGCTCCTCAGGCGTGCCGGGCGAAGCGCCTGGCGCCGGGCACGGGTGCGGGCGCGGCTGCATACGCGAGCGTGGAAAGGTCCAGTTCCGAATCCTGGAAGTCCGGCGTGAAAGCGGCCTCGCCCATGCGGTCGCCCTGGTGCTGGCCTTGGACCGGGCCATAGGTCTCCGGCGAGATCAGGATGCCGCCGAGCGCCGCGCCCGCCGTCACCTCGGCAGCCCGATGCGGCTGGGCGCCCAGCGGCGTGCACCAGAGCCGGCCCTGGGTGCGGAAGAAGGCCAGCGCGCAGCGGCCGCTGACCACGCCGACCCGCAGTCCGAGGCCGGTCGCGGCGCGTTGCAGCGCCATCGCCATGCGCACCGCGGCGGAAGGGTCTTCGAACGCAACCAGCGCCGTTGCGTGCACGTAAGGATCGAGCCGGCCCTGGTAACGGGCGGCGAGCCGCTGCAGTTCTTGGCGGAAGACGGCCCAGGCGGCGCCCTCGTCGGGTTGCAGCGCCGCGTCGGCATGCACCAGCGTCAGCTGGCGCTGTTCGAAATGGATGCTGGCACGGCCTTCGCCAAGGAAGAGATCCTTCCAGACCGCGGGCGGCAGCTGGTGCAGCACCTTGTCCGAAAGGGCCTCGAACAAAAGGGCCTGGTCGGTGACGGGGTCCATGGGGATTCCCTGTATCTCTAGTAAGTAAATGAAACCACGAGCCAGGCGGAGATCCTTAGGCATTAATGCCGGCCCACCTAGGTTAATTGCTTACAGCAGAAACCCTAGGTCTGGCGGGCGTTTTCCAGTTTGGTGGGGTCCAGCCGAATCCAGGTGGGCGCATGGTCGCTGGCCTTTTCCAGCCCCCTCACCCAACTGTCGACCCCGGTTTGCGCCAGCGCGGGGGCCAGCTGCGGGTTGAGCAGCAGGTGGTCGATGCGCAGCCCGCAGTTGCGTTGCCAGTGCTGGCGAAAGTAGTCCCAGAAGGTGTAGATGGCCTGGTCCGGGTGCAGCTGCCGTACCGAATCGGTCCAGCCCTGGGCCAGCAGGCGCTGGTAGCACTCGCGGGTTTGCGGCTGCAGCAGTGCGTCCTTGCGCCAAGAACGCGGGTTGTAGATGTCGGCATCGGTCGGCACGACGTTGTAGTCGCCGGCCATGACGACCGGATGCCCGCCGTCGACCAGCGTGGCCGCATGCCGGATGAATCGCTCGAACCAGGCCAGCTTGTAGTCGAATTTCGGGCCTGGCTGCGGGTTGCCGTTGGGAAGGTACAGGCAGGCCACGACGATGCCGTCCACGGCCGCCTCCAGATAGCGGCTGTGGTCGTCGCCAGGGTCGCCGGGCAATTCGCGCCGGACCTCCAGCGGCTCGCTGCCGCGCGCCAGGATGGCAACGCCGTTCCACGAGCGCTGGCCTTTCCAGATGGCACCGTAGCCGGCGGCGCGGATCTGCGCGTGCGGAAAGCCTTCGTCCAGCGCCTTCAACTCCTGCAGGCAGGCGACGTCGGGTTGCTCCCGCTCCAGCCAGGCCAGCAGCTGCGGCAGGCGGGTCTTGATGCCGTTGACGTTGAAGGTCGCGATTTTCATGGGCTGGCGGGCCTGCGGCCCCCTCCTACACGACGGCCCCGCCGCGGGGCGTAGATTGAACTGGACGCAGCAACAAGGAGTCGATCCAGATGCCAGATGCAAAGGACAACGCCAAGCAGACCGGGGACGTGCACCCGCCTGAAGTCGAAGACGATGCCCCGGGCTCTTTTGCCGCCGAAGGCCAGGAGAACGAAGCCCGGCCCGGCAAGGGCATCAACCAGGCCGGGTTCCTGAAGGACAGCGAGGGCAGCGCCGGCAAGGACAAGCCCTAGGGCTGGCCACGCCGCACCCGGCGGCGGCTGAACGCCTCGGCCCCGCCGCTGCCGCCGCCGTCCGGGAAGTCATGCGCATCGAGCCGGTCCCGCTGGGGCTTCAACGGCGCCTCGATGATCGTGCTGGCGGAGTTCTCGCCGGCATCCGGCCGGGCCGGCACGGAGGTCGTGGCGCCCTCGCCGAATTTGGCGCGGCTGGAACTGGTGTCTCGCGATTTCATCCGACCAAGGTAAGCCACCGGCCTTTCCCCCGCTGTCGGACAAGGACGCGAACGCAACCATGAAGATTCTTTTCGCCCTGCTGCTGGCCCTTCCCGGCTGGCTGCAGGCCCAGCCCGACCCGCTGAAGTCGCCGGCCTGCGCCCAGGCCCTTGCCGGCCTCGATGCGGCCCGCGCCGACGCGCGTGGCGCGCAAGTGCCGGCGTTGCGCAACCAGGCGGCGCAAGCCTGCCTGGGCGGCAACCCTGCGCTCGGCCGCACGGCACGCGTGCTGCAGGCGCCGATCACCGTGCCGCCGCCGGCCCTCACGCCACCGCCGCTGCCGGAAACAATGGCGCAACCGCGCCGGCCGCCGCCACCCGTGGCCCTCGCCCGGCCCGCGCTGCCGGCGCTTTGCGACACCGGCGGTTGCTGGGCGAGCGACGGCGGCCGGTTGCGCCATGTCGGCCCGAACCTGGCCGGCCCCACCGGCATGTGCGCTCAGCACGGCGGCCAGGTCCTTTGCCCTTGACTCCCACCCCCTGCACCCTCTTTATGCCCAGTCCTACATCGTCGGCGCGGGTCGGCCTCTACCGTGACAAGGCTGCCAAAGGAACCGTTATGCCTGCTCCCACCAGCTCCCGCACCCTGTGGAAAGGGGCCATCAGCTTCGGCCTGGTCCACATCCCGATCACGCTGCATTCGGCCACGGCGGAAAGCCGGATGAAGTTCAACCTGCTCGACAAGCAGACCATGAGCCCGGTGGGCAACAAGCAAGTGAACAAGGCCACCGGCGACGCCATGGCGCGCGAGGAGATCGTCAAGGGCTTCGAGGTGGAAAAGGACCAGTACGTCGTCTTGACGCCCGAAGAGATCAAGGCGGCGCTGCCGCGAACCACCGGCATGATCGAGATCGAGGCCTTCGTCGAACGCGAGCAGATCCCCACTGTCTACTTTCACAAGCCCTACTACGTCAGCCCGGGCGGCAAGGGTGGGCAAAAGCCGTTCGCGCTGCTGCGCGAGACGCTGGAGCGAACCGGCAAGGTGGGCATCGCCCGAGTGGTGATCTCCACCAAGCAGCACCTGGCGGCGCTGATCCCGCGCGGCAACGGGCTGGTGCTGAACCTGCTGCGCTGGGAAGACGAAGTGCGCGACGTCGCCGGGCTGGCCTGGCCCGGCGAGGACATCAAGGTGAGCGCGGCCGAACTGAAGATGGCCGAACAGCTGGTCGCGGCCATGGCCGGCGGCTTCCAGCCCGACCTGTTGCGCGACGAGTTCCGCGAAAAGCTGATGGAACTGGTGGAGCAGAAGGCGCGCGACGGCGGGCTCAGGAGCGTCACCCCGCTGCCGGGCGAGGAACAGCCGGCCGGGGCCGAGATCATCGACCTGACCGAGTTGCTGCGCCGCAGCTTGAAGGGCAATGCGGCCGCGGCTCCCGCGCCGGCCCGCAAGACCCCGGTGCGCCAGCCGGAAGCGGCCGCCAACGACGACACGCCGCCGGTGCGCAAGGCGGCGGCCCGCAAGTCACCGGCCACGGCGCGCGCCAGCGCCAGCGCCAGCGCCACCAGCGCCAAGCCGGCCAGCCGGCGCAAGAGCGGCTGACGGATCGCCTCGCATGAAGTTCAGGATCGCAGGGGCGCTGGTCACCGTGGCGGCCCTGGTGGCGTGCGGCGACGGCGACCGGGTCCCGACCACTTCGGTGCTGGGCGGCGTCAGCAGCGGCCCGCGCCCGGCCGCCTCCGCCCCATTGACCGACAGCAGTGGCCGCCCCATTCCCGAGCCGCCCCTGCCAGGCAGCGCCCAGGCCCAGGTCGTGCGCTCCGATGCCAACGCAGCGCTCGCGGTGTGGCTGCAGGACAAGCGCGTGGTGGCCGCCGCCTGGGCGCCCGCCACTGGCTGGAGCGCGCCGGCGCCGCTCGAGGAAATTTACGGCGAGGCCAGCCAGCCGCAGCTGGCCAGCAACGGCCGGGGTGCCGCGCTGGCCGTGTGGCAGCACACGGTGGGCAGCATCCAGAGCCTGCGCTTCAGCCGCTTCGACGCCAACGGCTGGAGCTTGCCGGACGTGATGCCGGGCGCCCTGCCGCGGCCGCCCGCCGCCCTGGGCCAGGCGGGCGCCGGCGCGCCGCAACTGCACATGGATCCGCAAGGCAACGCCTTGGCCCAGTGGCCCAGCGGCTTTGCCGCCGACCAAGTGCAGACGGCGCGCTACGTCGCCGGCCGCGGCTGGACACGGGCCTTGAGCGAGCCGGTCACGGCCACGGCGACCCAGCCGGCCACCACCTCCGTCCAGTAGGAGCCTGGCGCCGGATCAGCGCAGCAGGCGGCGCAGGCTCTCGAAGAACAGGTCCGACTGCATCCGCTCACCGAGCGTCTGCACCGCAACCCGCGCCGCCAGCTCCGGCGCCACCGGCAGCAGGCGCCGGCCGGTGGAGTGCGCCAGCACCTGCGCCATGCAGGCCCGCTCCAGGTAATACATGTCGTCAAAGGCGTGGGCCACCTGCTGGCCGCAGACGATCACGCCGTGGGTGCCCAGGAACACGACGTCGGCGTCCTGCATGGCGCGGGCAATCCGCTCGCCTTCGCCAATGTCCAGCGCCAGCCCGTTGTAGTGGGCGTCCACGGCAGTCCGGCCATGGAAGCGCATCGCGTTCTGCGACAGCGTGGTGTCCAGCGCCCTGGCCGCCGTCAGCGTCAGCGCAGTCGCGTAGGGCATGTGGGTGTGCAGCACGCAGGCCTTGCCGGCGACGCGATGCACCGCCGCGTGGATGAACAGCGCGGTCGGCTCCACTGCGTGGTTGCCTGCCAGCACCTTGCCGTCGGCGTCGACCAGCACGATGTCCTGGGCCTGCACCTCGCTCCAGTGCAGCCCGCGCGGGTTCAGCAGGAACCAGTCGGGGTGCCCCGGCACCGCCGCGCTGAAGTGGTTGCAGACGCCTTCGCCGAGCCCGTGGTGGCGGCCGCGCGCAGTGCCAGGGCCAGGTCGCCGCGCAAGGCCCGCAGCGGTGTCGAATGGAAAAGGTCTTGCGCTTGCGCCGTGCCCGCATCGTTCATCGTCGGCTCCCCCGGCCAGCATGCGTCCACCGCGGACACATCGCGTTGCACCGGATGAGGCATTGTCCTACCGGCGCGCCGTCCAGCCACTGACAGCAATGCGCGCCTCTCGGCTCACACTGCCGCTAGATTGAGAGCTCGAGGTGCAATAGTGAATCGAAAACCACGGGCCGGACCGGCCCGGTCATCACGCAAGTCACCCGAAAGCGGGCCGGCCTGGACGCAGCAGGACCAGCACAGCGGTGAAGGTTCGGCCAGCGCGCTGGAGAGCCTGCGCAAGCTCGAAGACAGCCGCCGGCCACCGGCGCGACCCGGAACCGACGGCGGCGACGAGCCCCAGGACTTGTCGAGTTAGGTAAGCATGGCGCATGACGTCCAGCGATGTGAATTGGCGCGCGCGTGCGCTGCTGCGGGCCACCGCGACGGGACTTCGGGGGAACTTTGCGCAGCACAGCGGGAGGTTCCCGTCGGACGGCCGGTGCAGTCCGGGTCTTACAGCCGTGCTTTCGATGCCCTCCCACAATCGCTGAACCAACTACACAGGGAGTCTGATCATGCGTAAAACCTCTTTCGTCCTCGCCGCCGTCGCCGCTGCTTCGTTCGCCCTGGTCGGCTGCGATGTGCAAAAGACCCAGGAAGGCAACGTCACCACGCCGAAATTCGACGTCTCCAAAACCCAGGAAGGCAACGTGACCCTGCCCAAGTACGACGTCGACGCGCCCAAGGTCGACGTGACGACCGAGAAGAAGGAAGTGGACGTGCCGAAGGTCGGCGTCTACGTGGAAAAGGAAACCATCGCCATTCCGAAGGTCGACGTCACGCCTGCCAAGGACCGTGACGACGCCGCCAAGAAGTAAGCTTCTCGCCGAGTCCGCTCCATGGAAATCGGGTCGGCTTGCCGGCCCTTTTTCATTGGTGACGCCGCGCGACAATCACGGCCCAGGTGCACTGGCCGCAAAGCGTCCTGACGGCGACTTTCGTCCGGCTGATCCCAGCGGCCCGTCATTCGACACGAAGGCCACGTCGGCGTCGCGGCCATGCGCCACCACGATCCGCCCGCCGCGCGGCTGTGCCTGCGTGGCATCGAAGGCGCACCAGCCGGCCCAGGGACACGTGGTACCAGGCGTGCATGTCCATCGGCTCCATCCAGCTGGCAGGTAGCCCACCAGCGCGCCAGCCGGCAGCGCCAGGCTGCGGCCCGGCGCGACGTCCTCACGGCCGAAGTCGCGGCACACCCCCTGTGCCCTGTGCCCTGCGCCCTGTGCCCCCCGCCCTGCGCCCTGCTCCAGCGTCCGCAGGCATTGCGAAGCCACCGATCATCGGCTGCGGCGCGCTGCTTGGCGCAGGTCGACGATTGGCTCACCCCCGTAGCGGTAGGCGAGGTTTGTCGCGGATCCAGTCGTTGATCCGCTCGGCCTGCGGATAGCCGGGCGCGCCGCCCATGACGTTTTGGCGGGCGCGCTCCTCCGGGCCCGGTCTGCGCCGTGATCGAGCTGTCGCCTGGCGGCAGGGCAAACGCGGGCACAAGTTGCCGAACGGATCCACGTACTCGGACCCCGGCACCCAGGGCGCGATCTCGTAGCGCTCGGCCACCACCGGCTGGGCGTCGCCGCTGCGCGGGTGCAACACTGCCAGCAGCGGGCAACGAAGGCATGGGACGCCAAGCGCCGCCACAGGACGGTCGGTGCACCGGGCATGGCTCTTCCGTAGGACGAAGTCCTGCGCCGGCGCGGGCAGTTGTCTGGCACCCGTGCCGGACAAGTCCCCCAGCGCATTCGTCCGCCCCGCCGCTGGCGCAATCGGTCTTAGACTGCCCACGCCGTGCCACATACGCCCATTCCTGCCAATGTCCTGATCGTCGATGACCAGCCCGCCAACCTGCTGGCGCTGGAGGCGGCGCTGGAGCCGCTCGCCGTCAATCTGGTGCGCGCCATGTCCGGCCTGCAGGCGCTGGCCGCGCTGGAGACCGGCGACTTCGCCGCCGTGCTGCTGGACGTGCGCATGCCCGGCATGGACGGCTTCGAGGTGGCGCGCGAGATCCGCTCGCGGCCACGCACCCGCTTCACGCCGATCCTGTTCGTCACCGCCGGCGACGACCCCGACGAAGCCATGATGGCGGCCTACGCCCTGGGCGCCGTCGATTTCCTGGCCAAGCCGCTGCGCACGGCGGTGCTGCAGGCCAAGGTGGGCGTGTTCGTGGAGCTCTATCGCAGCAAGGAGGAACTGCGGGCGCGCGAGCGGCGCGACTTCGAGCAGCGCCTGGAGGCCAAGGAAGAGCGCTACCGTACGCTGTTCGAGTCGATCGACGAGGGCTTTTGCGTGATCCAGCTGCTGCGCGACAACGACGGCCAGCTGCGCGACTACCGCTTCGAGGAAGCCAACGAGGCGTTCGTGATGCACACCGGCCTGGCCGACCCGGTCGGCCGCTCGATCCGGGAAGTGGTCCAGGGCGAGGACCGGCGCTGGCTCGACATTTATGACCGCGTTGCCAGCACCGGGGAGGCCACCCGCTTCGTGGAGGAATCGAAGGCGATGAACCGCTGGTTCGACGTCTACGCCGCGCGGCTGGGCGGCCCCGGCAGCGACCGGCTCGCGGTGATCTTCTCGGACATCACGCAGCGCCTGCTGGCCGAGCAGGACCTGCGCCGGCTGGCCGACGAACTGGCCCAGGCCAACAAGCGCAAGACCGAGTTCCTGGCCACGCTGGCGCACGAGCTGCGCAACCCGCTGGCGCCGCTGAGCAACGGCCTGCACCTGATGCGCATGGCCGGCGGCAAGGCGGAGCTGGTGGAGAAGACGCGCCAGATGATGGAGCGGCAAGTGCAACACATGGTGCACCTGGTGGACGATCTGCTGGACGTGGCCCGCATCAGCACCGGCAAGGTGGAACTGCGCCGGCGGGCCATGGACCTGCTGGAAGTCGTCGCCACTGCGGTTGAAACCAGCGGTTCGCTGATCGATGCCGCCGGCCACAAGCTGCAGCTGGAGCTGGCGCCCGGGCCGCTGGCCATGGACGCCGATCCCACGCGCATCGCCCAGGTGGTGAGCAACCTCCTGAACAATGCGGCCAAGTACACGCCGCCCGCCGGCACCATCCGCCTGCAGGTGCGGCGCGAAGGCGACGAAGCCGTGCTGTCGGTGAGCGACACCGGCATCGGGATCGCCCCGGACTCCATTGCCAAGGTGTTCGAAATGTTCGCCCAGGTCTCGAACGGGGAGCGGCCGCAGGGCGGGCTCGGCATCGGCCTGTCGCTGGTGCAGAGCCTGGTGGTGCTGCACGGCGGCAGCATCGCCGCCACCAGCCCGGGGCCGGGCCTGGGCAGCACCTTCACCGTGCGGCTGCCGCTGGCCCCGCTCGCGCTCGACGGCCAGCCCGCCGCTGCCGGCACCGCGGTGCCGGCGCCGGGCCAGCTGGACGTGCTGGTCGTCGACGACAACACCGACGCCGCCGAAAGCCTGGGCGTGCTGCTGGAGATGGAAGGCCACGCCTCGCGCATCGCCCACAACGGCAAGCAGGCGCTGGCCATGGCTCAGGCGCGGCCGCCCGACGTCGTGTTCCTCGACATCGGCCTGCCTGACGTCAGCGGCTACGACGTGGCCCGCTCGCTGCGCGCCATGCCGCCACTGACGCAGACCTTGCTGGTGGCCCTGACCGGATGGGGCACCGAGGACGACCGCCAGAGGACCCGCGAAGCGGGCTTCGACCTCCACCTGACCAAGCCGGCCGAACTGTCGGCCGTCGAGGAACTGCTGCGGGTCGCGGCGCAGGCGAAGTCGGCGCGGTCTTCCTGAACACGGCGCGGGCCTAGGCCCGCGCCAGCAGCTGCCGCGCGATGCGCTGCAGCTCGGGCACCAGCAGATCCACCACCGCATCCTCGGCGATCGCATTGCGGGCTTGCGCCCACACCGCCCCCAGCGCCTCGCGACCGGCGGCGACGGCCGCCGACACCCCGCTGCGCCAGGCGGGCGGCAGGCTGGCGGCC
>NZ_JAQGLS010000261.1 GCF_028292805.1 Ramlibacter sp.
CGCCGCCAGCCGGGCCGCGCCCGGCGGCGACTGGTCCACCACCCCGAAATGCAGCCGCTGCGGCGCCTGCGCCGTGGCCATGGCGCGGCCGACCGTGAAGGACAGCATGGGATCGCAGTAAGAGGCGAGGCTGACGAAGATGCGCATGGCGCGGGCATCGTACCAATGAGGAAGTCCTCCGGCGCCGGGCCTGGAGGCGGCTTAGAACCGCGGCAGATCGGGGTGGGCGACCCGGCCGCCGCGCACCAGCTCCTTGCCGTACTCGGCGCAGCGCACCAGCGTCGGGATCACCTTGCCGGGGTTGAGCAGCCCCTTGGGGTCGAAGGCGCGCTTGACGGCCAGCATCTGCTCGCGCTCCTGCGCGCTGAACTGCACGCACATCGAGTTGAGCTTTTCCACGCCCACGCCGTGCTCGCCGGTCACGGTGCCGCCCATGGCGACGCTGGTCTCCAGGATGTCGGCGCCGAACAGCTCGCAGCGATGCAGCTGGTCGGCGTCGTTGGCATCGAACAGGATCAGCGGATGCAGGTTGCCGTCGCCGGCGTGGAACACGTTGGCGCAGCGCAAGCCGTATTTCTTTTCCATCCCCTGGATCGCCAGCAGGATGTCGGCCAGCCGCTTGCGCGGGATGGTCGAGTCCATGCACATGTAGTCGGGGCTGATGCGGCCCGATGCGGGGAAGGCGTTCTTGCGCCCGCTCCAAAAGCGCAGCCGCTCGGCCTCGTCGCGGCTGATGGCGCTGGCGGGGGCGCCCCATGAGCGCAGCACCACGCACATGCGGCCGCTCTCATCCTCCACCTCCACGGGCGTGCCGTCGCTCTCGCACAGCAAGATGGCCTCGGCCGTGAGGTCGTAGCCCGCATGCACGAAGTCTTCGACGGCGGCCGTCATCGGCTTGTCCATCATCTCCAGCCCGGCCGGGATGATGCCGGCGGCGATCACGGAGGCGACGGCGTCGCCGGCCTTGCGGATGTCGTCGAAGCTGGCCATGATGCAGCGCGCCAGCTGCGGCCTGGGCACCAGCTTGACGGTGACCTCGGTGGTCACGGCCAGCATGCCCTCGCTGCCCACCAGCACGGCCAGCAGGTCGTAGCCGGGCACGTCAAGCGCGTCGCCGCCGAATTCCACCGGCTGGCCGGCGCCGGTGAAGCCGCGCACCTTCAGCACGTTGTGCAAGGTCAGGCCGTATTTCAGGCAGTGCACGCCGCCCGAGTTCTCCGCCACGTTGCCGCCGATGGTGCAGGCGATCTGGCTGGACGGGTCGGGTGCGTAGTACAGGCCGAAGCTCGCCGCCGCTTCGCTGATCGCCAGGTTGCGCACCCCGCACTGCACGCGCGCGGTGCGCGCCACCGGGTCGACGGCCAGGATGCGGTTGAACTTGGCCAGCGACAGCGTCACGCCCAGGGCATGCGGCATGGCGCCGCCGGACAGGCCGGTGCCGGCGCCGCGCGCCACCACCGGCACGTCCAGCGCGTGGCAGGCCTGCAGCACGGCCTGCACCTGCTCCGCTGTTTCGGGCAGCGCCACCACCAGCGGGCGCTGCCGGTAGGCCGTGAGGCCGTCACATTCGTAAGGCGTGGTCTCCTCGGCGTGCCACAACAGCGCGTGCGCCGGCAGCAGACGCTGCAACGCCGCCACGATCTGGGCCTGGCGCTCGGCGCGCTCCAGCAGGGCGGGGTCCGGGGGGGCGTTCATGGCAGTCATTCTGCCGCCGCCCTACTTGAAGATGACGGTCTTGTGTCCGTTGATCAGGACCCGGTGCTCGCTGTGCCACTTCACCGCCCGCGCCAGCACCATGCTCTCGGTGTCGCGCCCGGTCGCCGTCAGGTCGTCCACCGTGTAGCCGTGGTCCACGCGGGCCACGTCCTGCTCGATGATCGGGCCTTCATCCAGGTCGGCCGTCACGTAATGGGCGGTGGCGCCGATCAGCTTCACGCCGCGGTCGTGGGCCTGGCGGTAAGGCCTGGCGCCCTTGAAGCTGGGCAGGAAGCTGTGGTGAATGTTGATCGCCCGGCCCGACAGCTTGCGGCACAGGTCGTCCGACAGGATCTGCATGTAGCGGGCCAGCACCACCAGCTCGGCGCCCTCGGCCTCGATCACCTCGTACTGGCGCGCCTCGGCCTGGGCCTTGGTGGCGGCCGTCACCGGGATATGGTGGAACGGCACGTTGTAGCTGGCGGCCAGCTGGTAGAACTCGCGGTGGTTCGAGACGATGGCGCGGATGTCCAGCGGCAGCAGGCCGCTCTTCCAGCGGAACAGCAGGTCGTTCAGGCAGTGGCCTTCCTTGCTGACCATGATCACCGCCCGCAGCGGCTGGTCGGCCGCGTGCAGCTTGCAGGTCATGGCGAACGGCTCGGCGAACAGGCGCAACTGCGTGCGCAGGTCGTCTTGGGTCAACTGGCCGCAGGCGAAGCGCACCCGCATGAAGAACAGGCCGGTGTCGTGGTCGTTGTACTGCGCGGCTTCCTCGATGTTGCCGCCGCGCTCCAGCAGGAAACCCGAAACCGCGTGGACGATGCCCGGACGATCGGGGCAGGACAGGGTGAGGATGTAGGCGTGGGACATGGCCCCTCGATTGTCGCAGGGCCCCGTTGAGCCCGTCGGCCGCACGGGGCAGAATGGCGGCTCGACCCCCGAGGAGTTCACGCATGGCCTACAACGACTTCAACATGGACAGCCACTGGCTGCCCTTCACGCCCAACCGCGGCTTTCGCAAGGATCCGCGCGTGTTCACCGGCGCGGACGGGATGCTGTTCACTACCCACGACGGCCGCCAGGTCATCGACGGCATCTCCAGCCTGTGGTGCGTCGCGGCCGGCCATAACCGCAAACCCATCAACGAGGCGATCAAGAAGCAGCTGGACACGCTGGACTATTCCACCGCCTTCCAGGCTTCCAACGACCGCGCGTTCCAGGCCGCGGAAATGATCGCCGCCATGGCCCCGGGCGACCTGAACAAGGTGCTGTTTTGCAACTCCGGCTCGGAAGCGGCCGACACCTCGCTGAAGGTGGCGCTGGCCTACCACCGGGCCCGCGGCGAAGGGCATCGCACCGTCTTCATCGGCCGTGAGAAGGGCTACCACGGCGTCGGTTTCGGCGGCATGAGCGTGGGCGGCATCCCGGCCAACCGCAAGGTGTTTGGCAGCGCCTTGCTGCCGCGGGTGGACCACCTGCGCTTCGCCCACGACCCGGCCACCGCGTACTACAACGGCGTCGAACCGGCGTCGCAGGAAGACTTCCTGCTGGAGCTGGAGAACCGGATCCTGCCGCTGCACGATGCGTCCAACGTGGCGGCGATCATCGTCGAGCCCATCGCCGGCTCGGCCGGCTGGTACGTGCCGCCCCAGGGCTACCTCAAACGCCTGCGCGAAATCTGCGACAGGCACGGCATCTTGCTGATCTTCGACGAGGTGATCACCGGCTTCGGCCGCCTGGGCAGCAACTTCGCCGCCGACTATTACGGCGTGGTGCCGGACATGCTGAACTTCGCCAAGGCCGTCACCAACGGTGTGATCCCGCTGGGTGGCGTGATCTGCCGCGACAAGCTGTACGACGCGATGATGAAGACCGAAGCGCCCGAGCACGTGATCGAGTTCTTCCACGGCTACACCTATTCCGGCCATCCGGTCGCCTGCGCGGCGGCCATCGCCACGCTGGAACTGTTCAAGCAGGACCGGCTGTTCCAGCGCGCCGGCGAGATGGGCAAGGTGCTGGGCGATGCCTTTCACTCCACCTTCAAGGGCATGCCCAACGTGATCGGCATCCGCAGCCTGGGGCTGGCGGCGGCGGTCGAACTGGCACCGATCGCCGGCTCGCCCGGCAAGCGGGCCTACGACATCTTCGTGGACTGCTTCAAGAAGGGCGTGCTGGTGCGCCCGGCCGGCGACGTGCTGGTGATCGCGCCGCCCTACATCGTCGAGAAGTCGCACATCGACACGCTGGTGAACACGCTGGCCGATTCGATCAAGGCGCACGCCTAGGCATCTGCAGCCGCAGCTCGGCGCAATGGTCCTTTCCGGTCGGCTGCGGCGGCAGCACCAGCGACCGCACGCGCAGCGTGGCCGCCAGGTGCCGTGGCACGCCCAGCTCGGGTTCCACGTGGCCGGCGCCAGCCAGCAACACCACTGTCTTGCCGGGGGCCAGCGCTGATTGCAGGGCGCGGGCCATCTCCCGGTCGCGGGCGATCTGGATCCGGGTCATGGGGCGGATCTGCTGCTGCGGCAGCAGCTCGCAGTGGCCCAGGCGAATGGCCTGCTGCTGCGCCTTCATGGCCGGGCCGGACAGCAGTCGGTCCAGGCTGACGTCGGCCATGGCGGCCCGCATCTCGGCGCGTGGCAGGTTGGCGCCCAGCACCGGCACCCCGGCGGCGACGGCCGCCATCACGGCTGGGCCGTAACGCTCCCAAGGCCAGGCCTCGCGGTTCCAGCGCAAGGCGCGCCGCACGTCGTCCTGGCTGGCCTCAGGCGGCAAGCCCGCCGTGCTGGCGCCGCGTTCGGCCATTTCCATGGCCAGGGCGCCCAGCACGCCGCGCTGGGCCAGCCCCATGACGACCTGGCGCTGCAAAGTCGCATGGCTGTCGGCGTCGTGCTGTTCTCCGACCAGCAAGACGTCGACACCGTGGAATTCGTGGAGTTGGGGGCCGGGCGCGGCGCAGGCCGCCAGAGTGCAAGCCACGAGAGCGAGGAACAAGCGCATCCGGCAATCCTAAGCGGTGTCCGCGCGGCACCGCTGGCGGGCCAGCGCGGGATGGCCCGCCTACTGCGTCAGTGGACGATCAGCGGGTTCTGCGCCAGCTCGGCGTAGCCGTCCAAGGTCGCTTCGACCTCTTCCTGCGTGGGGGTATTCAATTGCCAGGCATTGATCTGGCGTTGGAAGGCATCGGCCCAGGTGCCGTCGAGGTAGACCTCCTTGTTGGAGCGCTTGTCCACGATCTCGAAGCCGTGCCGCACGCTGCGCGGCGACGGCTCGCCCGCCAGCGGTTCGTTGGCCTGCAGGTGCACAACGACGAACGATTCGGAGTCATAAAGCATTTGCATGATCTATCCCTTTGCCTTTATCTGGCTGCGAGAGGCTCCGATTCAAGTGCCGTCACTGGAAGGAACACCGCAGGTGTCTGGCTTGGTGGCCATGGGTCAAAGATAGACGGCTGCCTTCTCAGCCCTTGTCGGTTGAGGACCAGCGCTGGTCCACCGCGTCACCGTTGGGGTTTGTCAGACGCACCCGCACCGGGGCGTAGTCCATGCGGGGGGCAAGCCACAGCTCCAGCCGCTGGTCGTATTCCTTGCGCGGCTTGCGATGCAGCTTCAGGGCCCGCACGGCGCCACCCGGCAACTGCAGGTTTTCCTCGCCTTCCACCTCGAAAGTCCAGTCTTCGGTCTCGCGCGTGCTGGCCGTCGGGATCACGATGTCGGTGCCAGGCGGAAAGTTCGCGGGCTGGCCGGCCACCATCGCGGCCAGCTGCAACAGCACGCTCAGGCGGTCCTGCAGCCCGGCGACCAGGTCGGCGGGCGGCCGGTTGTTGCTGAAGATCACGCGCTTGCGCTCGCGGTCGAAATGGGTGGCCTGCTCGCTGCGGCTCTTGTCCGAGAAGTAGGCCGGTGCCAGTCCCTGCTCGGTGATGCGGCCGTTGCTGCGCTGGATGCGGCTTGGAAGAATGGGAGTGGAAATCTCCAGCCTGGCCTCGTACTGGCGGCCATCGTTGCGCCACTCCAGCTCGCCGCGGCCGCGCAGCGAAAAGCCCTTGGCCGCCACCGCCACGTCGTAGTGGAAGCGGGCCGACGGCGGCACCAGCACCCGCCCGATGGCGGCCGGGGCCTCGGCAACGCGAGGAGCCTGTTCGGGCGCTGCTGGCGCCGGCGTGATGGCAGGTGGCGCCGGATCGGGTTTGGGCAGCTTGACGGCGGCGCGCTGCGGCAGGGCGGGCGGCGCCGCGGGACCGGGCACGTCGG
>NZ_JAQGLS010000265.1 GCF_028292805.1 Ramlibacter sp.
GCGCGCAGGTGCAGCGGCGTGGCGATCCAGGCGGCGGGGCCACCGGCGAGCGCCAAGGCGGCGTGGACGTCCAGCGGCAGCAGCGGCCGCCGCTCCACCACCGGAATGCCCGTCAGCAGCGGCAGCAGCACCGACGTCTCGAAGCCGAACATGTGCTGTGGCGGCACGCTGGAGACGATGGCGCGCCACGCGGCCAGGCCACCTTCGACCAGCGGGTCGAGCCGGGCGGCGAGCGCTTGCGCGCCGGCCAGCAACTGGGCCCAGGTCTTGAACTGCGGCTGCGGCGCGCCGGTCGTGCCCGAGGTGTGCAGGCAGACGCTGGGCCGCGCCGGCTCGGGCGGCCAGGCCAGCGCCGCCGCATCCGGCAGCGTGGCTGGCACCCGCGGCAGGTAGACCAGGCCGCGGGCCCGGGTGAAGGCAAACGGCTGCAACAGGGTTGCGTCGTCCACCACCACCAGGCAGGCCTGCTGGCCATCGAGCAGCGCGGCCAGGTCGGCCGGGCCGCCCGAGGGCGGCAGCAGCTGCAGGCAGCCGCGCCGCAGCGCCGCCAGCGTGGTGACGAGAAAGGCTAGTCGGGTGTTGCAGAGGTTGCAGACGGCCAGCGCCGGATCGAGCCGGGCGGCCAGGTCGGCAGCCGCGGCGTGGACTTCGTGCCAGGTCCAGTCGCGGGCGCCGCCGATCACGGCTGGGCGGTCCAGGTGCGCGGGCGCTCGCGGCCCCGGGTGGGTCATGCCGTTCTCATTTGCCGTCGGGCCGCCGGGGGCGCCAGACGCGCAGGGTGTCCTGCAGTTGCTGGCGCAACCCGGGGAAGCGGTGGCCGGGCAGCAGCCGCGGCCGCCACCGGTGTTCGCCGATGAACAGGACGGCCGTGCCGATCCAGGCCAGCGCGCCCAGCCACGGGGCCGCGCGGCCGAACACCAGGCACAGGACTGCCATCACGACGAAGTAGCCGCACCAGATGGCCGTCAGGCGCCGCGTGTAGCGCGCCATCGCGGCCGGCAGCTGCGGCTCACTGAGCCGCGCGATGCGGGTGATCAGGGGTTCGCGGCCGGCCCGCAAGGTCAGGCCGAAAAACAGCGCGAGCCATCCGAGCATCAGGAACGCAATGGCGCGCCAGGCGCTGGCAAGGTCGATCGCCATGCGCCACTGCCGCTCAGGCCTGCGCCCGTGCGGCTCCGATGTGGGCGGCGAGGCTTTCCAGCGACCCGAAGATGACCTCGTTGTCGGGGTTGTCGGCCTTGAGCTTGACGCCGTAACGCTGCTGGATGATTAGCGAGATCTCCAGCATGTCGAGCGAGTCGAGGTCCAGCCCGCCGCCGAACAACGGCGCGGCCAGGTCGACCGTCTGCGCGTCGACCTCCTCCAGGTGAAGGCCCTCGACCAGCAGCACGGCGAGCTCTCTCGCCCCGACCGCCGTGCGATCGCCCAGGGACAGGGTCATGATGCGGACAGCTGCGCGTTGATGCCGCGCGTGAGGTTCTGGATCCAGCCGTTGTAGTTCTTGTGGATATTGCCGTCCTTTTCGTCCAGGCCGGTGCTGGAGCGGTACTTCACGCTGTAGCTGCGAGAGTTGTACGGGATCTCGACCACTGCCATGTGGCCGCGCAGCTGCAGCGTGCCCATCAGCTTGTTGGGGCCGTCGTCGCGCATCTGCCAGCCGAGCGTGCTGCCGGCGCGCAGGATGGCGCCGCGGACCTGCTCGTTGGACAGCGGCGTGCCCGAAGCGGACGTGACCGGCGCGTCGCTGACGTTCTGGATCGGCATGGTGTTGCAACCGGCCAGGGCCAGGGCAAACACGAGGGCGGCGAATTTGGCGGAATGGCGCATGGATCTCCTCCTGAGGATTTTGGTCTTTTCTCGATCTGCGATGCAAAGCCACGCCGCGCCGGCGGCGCTCCATGGATGAGACGGCGGTGCACCAAACGCGGGCGGGCTCGATTTTGCCCGACCGTGCAGGCGCCCATCAAGCGGTGTTACGCCGCACGGCCGATAAACAACAACGCACCGGACCCTGTGCCGCCAAGGTGGTGGTGGCCTTCAGCTCTCCACGCGGGCCGGTGATTGGCGGCTGCTTCTGGGTGGCCGGGAACACGGCCTTGTGATGACGACGCCTGGCCTGCACGGCTGGATGCCCGTCATTTCCCAGCGTCGCGGGAAATGACCGGGGCGGCCTGTCAGTCCTTGCCCAACGACGGCAGCGGCGCATCGCCACCCGTCACCAGCAGCCCCGCCCGCGCATACACGCCCAGCTTCTCCCTGGTATCGGCGATGTCCAGGTTGCGCATGGTCAGCTGCCCGATCCGGTCGCGCGGCGAAAAAGCGGAATCACCCTTTTCCATCGTCAGTCGTTCCGGGTGGTACGTCAGGTTCGGCGACTCGGTGTTCAGCAGCGAGTAGTCGTTGCCGCGCCGCAGTTCCAGCGTCACTTCGCCGGTGACGGCGCGCGCCACCCAGCGCTGCGCCGTCTCGCGCAGCATGATGGCCTGCGGGTCGAACCAGCGGCCCTGGTACAGCAGCCGGCCCAGGCGCCGCCCGTTGTCGCGGTACTGCTCGATGGTGTCTTCGTTGTGGATGCCCGTTACCAGCCGCTCGTAGGCGATGAACAGCAGCGCCAGGCCGGGCGCCTCGTAGATGCCGCGGCTCTTGGCTTCGATGATGCGGTTCTCGATCTGGTCGCTCATGCCCAGGCCGTGGCGCCCGCCGATGCGGTTGGCTTCCAGGATCAGTTCGACCGGGTCGTCGAAGGTCTGGCCGTTCAGGGCGACCGGCTGGCCCTCCTCGAAGCGCACGCTCACGGTCTCGGCCTTGACCTCGACTTCGTCCTTCCAGAACGCCACGCCCATGATCGGGTTGACGATCTTGATGCCGGACTGCAGGTGCTCCAGGTCCTTGGCTTCGTGGGTCGCGCCCAGCATGTTCGAGTCGGTGGAGTAGGCCTTCTCGGCAGACATCTTGTAGCCAAAGCCCGCCGCGGTCATGAAGGCCGACATCTCCGCGCGGCCGCCCAGTTCGTCGATGAAGGCCTGGTCCAGCCAGGGCTTGTAGATGCGCAGGCTCGGGTTGGTCAGCAGCCCGTAGCGGTAGAAGCGCTCGATGTCGTTGCCCTTGAAGGTGCTGCCGTCGCCCCAGATGTTGACGTCGTCCTCCTTCATCGCGGCCACCAGCATGGTGCCGGTGACAGCGCGGCCCAGCGGCGTGGTGTTGAAGTAGGTGATGCCCGCGGTGGAAATGTGGAAGGCGCCGCATTGCAGCGCCGCGATGCCTTCGTGCGCCAGCTGCTTGCGGCAGTCGATCAGGCGCGCCTGCTCGGCGCCGTATTCCATGGCCTTGCGCGGGATCTCCTCGTAATCGGGTTCGTCCGGCTGGCCAAGGTTGGCGGTGTAGGCGTAGGGGATCGCACCCTTCTTTTTCATCCAGTGCAGCGCGGCGCTGGTGTCGAGGCCGCCGGAAAAGGCGATGCCGACCTTCTGGCCCAGGGGGAGGTTTTCGAGGATGGTGCTCATTGGGTGCCGATCAGCCGAAGTGGCAGATGTAGTGGTAGGCCTGGTCCACGCGGATGTCGAAGCTGGAGTTGGCCGGCACGCTGAATTTGTCGCCGGGACCCGACTTGCTCCAGTCGTTGCTGCCGGCCAGCTTGTATTCGCAGGCGCCGGCCACGCATTCCATGATTTCCGCGACGCCGGTGTTGAAGGTCAGCGAGGCGGGCAGGACCACCCCCAGCGACTTCTTCGTGCCGTCGGCCAGCGTGATGCCATGGCTGACGCACTTGCCGTCGAAGTAAACGTTGGCGCGCGTCGTCACGGCGACGGCCTCGAATTGGTCGGTGGTCATGAAGTGGCCGGTTGAGGGAAACCCGCGATTTTAGGCGACGGCGTCCGGGCTGAATCCGGATCGCCCCCGGCTGCGTATCCAGCGCAGCAGAATGAGCCACCCATGACGCCTTCCGACCCGACTTCGAACTGATCGCGTTGGTCGCCGCCGTGGGCGAACGGCTCGCGACGATGCCCGCCGCTGTCAGCGCGAACAGGCGCTGCGCGCGCTGTACGACCGCACGGCCGCCAAGCGGTTCGGGCCTGGCGGTCAAGATGGTTGGCAACCGCGAATGCGGCGAGGACGTGCTGCGGCGGCCTTCTGCAGCAGCAGGGCTGCAGCTGGCGCGGCAGAACACCGAACCGGCGGCGCAGCTGCGGGCGCAACCGGACATCCGCTATGTCTTTGTGCCCCATGACGACAGTGCCACGCCGACCATGCTGGTGACCTTGGACCCCAAGCACGGCATGCTGACCCTCAAGCGCGTGGGCGGCTTTCCGCAGGCGCCCGAAATGAAGCAACGGCCTTCGTGGAGGCCGTTGCTTCATGCCCGCGGGGCCGCAGTGGCTCAGCGGCGACGATGGTGGTGGCCGCCGAAGCCAAAGCCCAGGCCCAGTGAAATGCCGATCGGCGGATAGGCGCGGTACACCGGATAGGCCGGATAGGCCGGGTAAGCGGAATAAGCCGGGTACACCGGGTACTGCGAGTAGACGATCGGCGCCGGCGCCACCGGGATCGCCACCTGAGCCTGCTGCACGTAGGCCGGCTGTGACTGGATGTAGCTCTGGACCTCGGGCTGCACCTGCACCGGCGGCGCCACCACGACCGCGCCGCCGTACTGGGCGACCGCGCTGCCGTACTGGCCGCCCTGGCCCATCTCGGGCTGGCGGTAGTCGGAGGCGCCGACCGGCGACACGTTCAGGCGGATGGTGGGGCCCGGGTCGTACGGCATCTGCACGTTGTGGCGGCGGCCGGCGTAGTCGTAGGTCACGTTCCAGGCGACGGTGCGGTTTTCGTACGAGGTCTGGGTCGAGCACTGCGCCACGTTCTGCACGTGCTGCGAGCCTTGCGCTTCCACGCTGTTGCCCAGCAAGGCGCCGCCGAGGGTGCCGGCCACCATGGCCGCGCCGCGGCCGCTGCCGCCGCCGAACTGGCTGCCGATGGCAGCGCCGGCCAGGGCGCCGATGATGCCGCCGGCGCCCGACGGCTGCTGCTGCACCAGCATGGGCTGGTTGTGGCAAACCTGGCGCGGCACGGCCACCTGCTGGACGATCGGGGTGCTGGAAACGACGTGGCCGACTTCCTGCGCGGCGACGCCGATGGCCGTGAGGCCAAGCGCGGCGAAGACGAGGGTATGTTTCATGGCGAGAACTCGCTGGGACAGAATGCGCAAATTTTAGGCAGCGGCGGGGCCGGGCGCCAGCCTTTACGTTAAATCCGGCGTAAACACGGTCCAGCTCAGGACTTTTGCCGCTTTTGCCAGCCACCGGCGTCGAACCCGACCGACACCTGGCCCGATTCCCACTCCACCACCGGCCGCTTGATCACGCTGGGCTGCGCCAGCATCAAGGCGCGGGCGCCAGCGCGCTCGGCGGCCGCCGCCTGCGCCGCCGGATCGAGCTTGCGCCAGGTCGTGCCTTGCCGATTGAGCAACTTGTCGCCGGCCTGGTCCATCCAGCCATCGAGCCGCTCGGGCGGAACCCCCTGCTTTCTGAAGTCGTGGAACACGTGCTCCACGTGGTGCTCGGCCAGCCAGTGGCGGGCCTTCTTGACGGTGTCGCAGTTCGGGATGCCGTAGAGGGTGATTGCCATGCGGGCAATGATAGGACGGCCGCAACGCTGCGGCCGGATCAGTTGGCGGCGTCCGGCGCGCGCGCCTTCACGCTGGGCTGGGTGGCCGGCTTGGTCGGCTGCTTCACGTCGGCGCTGGGGGCTGCGGTCCCCAGTTTCTCGCTGGCGATCGGCGCTGCTGCACCGGCCCTGGTCAGCTGGCCCTGCGGCTGCCCCGAGGGTGCCGCTTGCCAGGTCGACGCCTGGATACCACCGAGCGGATCGATGGGCGTGGCCGGATGCACGGCCCATCCCTGCGCTGCCGCACGGGTGCGCCAGCGCGTGGCGACAGCGTCCATGGAGGCTGCCAGCGCCACTTCCGCCCGCTGTGCTTCGCTGACAGCGGGCAGCGCGCTGCTGGCGGGCGCCGCGTTCGGCGCAGCCGCGGTGGAACCGGCAGCGGCCGGTGTGGGCGTGGCTGCGGCCTGCGTCCCGGTGGAGCCGGCCGCGGTGCCGCC
>NZ_JAQGLS010000277.1 GCF_028292805.1 Ramlibacter sp.
AGATGTTCGCCTATGCCGGATCGGCGCGCCAGCGCGGCTTGCGCGCCATCATCGCCGGCGCCGGCGGCGCCGCCCATCTGCCCGGCATGCTCGCCGCCAAGACCATCGTTCCGGTGCTGGGCGTGCCGGTGCCTTCCAAATATTTGCGCGGCGAGGATTCGCTGCTATCCATCGTGCAGATGCCGAAGGGTATACCGGTCGCGACCTTCGCCATCGGCGAAGCCGGCGCCGCCAATGCGGCCCTGTTCGCCGTGGCCATGCTGGCCAACGAAGACGCTGCCCTGCGCGCCAAGCTCGAGGCCTTCCGCGCGCGCCAGACCGACGCGGCGCGCGCCATGCAGCTGCCGCCGAAGGCCTCGGCATGAAGCCGCTGCTTCCCGGCGCCACGCTCGGCGTCATGGGCGGCGGCCAGCTGGCGCGAATGTTCGTCCACGCGGCCCAGCGCATGGGCTACTTCACGGCGGTGCTGGATCCGGACGCGGGCAGCCCGGCCGGCCGGGTCAGCCACCACCACGTGCAGGCCGATTACCTGGACGAGGCCGGGCTGGCGCAGCTGGCCGGCCACAGCCAGGCCATCACCACCGAATTCGAGAACGTGCCGGCGCAGGCGCTGGCGCGGCTGGCCGGGCAGCGGCCGGTGGCGCCAGCTGCCGCTGCCGTCGCCATCGCCCAGGACCGCGCGGCGGAAAAGGCGCACTTCACCCGCCTGGGCATCGCCTGCGCGCCGCATGCCGTCATCGTCACCCCGCACGACCTCGCTGCGGTGGCCGACGAGCTGCTGCCCGGCATCCTGAAGACCGCCCGCCTGGGTTACGACGGCAAGGGCCAGGTGCGGGTGCGCTCGCGCCAGGAACTGGCCACTGCCTGGGACCAGCTGGGCCGCGCCGAATGCGTGCTGGAGAAGATGCTGCCACTGGCCTTCGAGTGCTCGGTGGTGGTCGCGCGCGGCCACGACGGCGCCATGGTCCACCTTCCGGTGCAGCACAACGTGCACCGCGACGGCATCCTGGCCGTGACCGAGGTGTTCGACGGCTGCCTGCCGCCGGCGCAGGCAGCGCGTGCCGTCGAAGCCACCCACGCGATCGCGGCCGGCATCGGCTACGTCGGCGTGCTGTGCGTGGAATTCTTCGGCCTGGCCGACGGCAGCCTGGTGGTCAACGAGATGGCGCCGCGGCCGCACAACAGCGGCCACTGGAGCCTGGACGCCGCCGACGTTTCGCAGTTCGAGCTGCAGGTGCGCACCCTGGCCGGCCTGCCGCTGGTGCAGCCGCGCCAGCACAGCCCGGCGCTGATGCTCAACCTGCTGGGCGACCTGTGGTTCGCGCCGGCCGGCGCCGAGCGCACGCCCGACTGGGCCGCGGTGCTGGCGCTGCCTGGCGCCCACCTGCACCTGTACGGCAAGCTCGGCGCGCGCCCCGGCCGCAAGATGGGCCACCTGACCGTCACCGGCGCCACCATCGACGCCGTCCGCACCACCGCGCTGCAGGCCGCCCAGGTGCTGGGCATCGCCGGATTCTGAACAGCCATGATCGTCGACGGCTCCCTGCCAGCCTCCATCGCCCAGGCCGCCCGCGTGCTGGCCACCGGCGGGCTGGTGGCCTTTCCCACCGAGACGGTCTACGGCCTGGGCGCCGACGCCGGCAGCGACGCGGCCGTGGCCGGCATCTTTGCCGCCAAGGGCCGGCCCAGCGACCACCCACTGATCGTGCACGTGCCCGACGCGCAGTCGGCGGAGCGGTTCGCCGCCAGCATTCCCCCGCTGGCGCGCCGGCTGATGCAGGCTTTCTGGCCGGGGCCGTTGACGCTGATCCTGCCGCGCCGGCCCGACATGGCCGGCGCCGCCGCCGGCGGCCAGTCGACCGTGGGCCTGCGCTGCCCGGCCCATCCGGTGGCGCACGCGCTGCTGCTGGCCTGCGCCGGCGCCACCCCGCCGGTGCATGGCTTGGCCGCACCCAGCGCCAACCGCTTCGGCCGGGTCAGCCCGACCACTGCAGCCCATGTGGCGGCGGAGTTGTCGCAGGACCTGCTGGTGCTCGATGGCGGCGCCACCCCGGTCGGCATCGAATCCGCCATCGTCGACTGCACCCGCGGCCCGCCGGTGCTGCTGCGCCCGGGCACGCTGAGCCGCGAGGCGATCGAGCAAGCCTGCGGCGAACGGTTGCGCCTGCCCGAGGAAATGGCCGGGGATGCGCCGCGCGCTTCCGGCACGCTCGAGTCGCATTACGCGCCCGATGCCAAGGTCCGCCTGATGGACGGCCGCAGCCTGCAGGCCGCGCTGGACGTGCTGGGGGAAGACGCCGGCACCGTCGCGGTCTATGCCCGCGCGCCGGTGCGCACCCGGGTGGCGCGGTTGCGCCGGATGCCGGACGACGCGGTCGAGACGGCGCGCCAGCTGTTCGCGGTGCTGCGCGACTTCGACGCCGCCGGCGTCAAGCTGATCTGGGTGGAGGCGCCGCCCGCCACCCCCGAATGGGAAGGCGTGCGCGATCGGCTGCGCCGCGCGGCGGCAAGTTGAGGCGCCAGCCTCCTGCCGAGCCCCAGCCTTTACCCGCCCTCGTTAAACTACCTTTTTCCTCTGGAGAGAACATTCATGGCAAGACAGTGGTTGCGGCGTGCGCGCCTGCTGGCCGCCTGCGCGTCGGTGCTGGCGATCGTCGCCTGCGGCGGCGGCGGCGAGACCGAATCCAAATTCGACCCCTCGCGGATCGTCGCCTTCGGTGACGCCTTCGCTGACCTCGGTCAGAACGGGGCCCGCTACACGGTCAACGACGGCAGCGTCAACAACTGGACGCAATTCGTTGCGCGCGAGTACGATCTGCCCCTGGCGCCGACGGCGACCGGCGGCCAGTCGTACGCGATCGGCAATGCGCGCGCGGCGGCCTCGCCCGACGCCGCCGGCAACCCGGCGACGCCGACGGTGCAGCAGCAGGTGACGGCCTTCCTGGCCGCCAGCACCGCGCGCAGCGAAGATCTGGTGATCGTCAATGCCGGCCATTCGGACGTCATCCTGCAGGCGCAGAACGTGATCAACGGCACCTTGGCGGCGTCGGTGGCAGAGGAGAACGTCGGCCGCGCGGGCCGCGACCTGGCCGCGCAAGTGCGTCGGCTGGTGGGCGCGGGCGCCAAGCACGTGGTGGTGGTCGGCCCTTACAACCTGGGCGTGTCGGCCTGGGCCGAGGAGACCAAGCGCCAGGACCTGCTGGAAGAACTCAGCCGCACCTTCAATGACGAACTGAAGGTGGCCCTGGTCAACTTCGGCAGCACGGTGCTGTACATCGATGCGGCGCTGCACTTCAACCTGGTCACCTCCGCGCCAAGCGCCTACGAGCTGGACGAAGACATCGTGCCGGCCTGCACCTCGGTCGATCCCGGCCCCGGCATCGGGACTGGCGTCGGCGAGGTGAACTCCAACCGCTGCACGCCCGCCACCTTGCGCGCCGGCGTCGACGAAAACCGCCTGCTGTTTGCCGACCGCGTCTACATGACCCCGGTCGGACACCGCCTGCTCGGCGAATACGCCGTTGAACGCATCCGCTCGCGCTGGTAACAACTTCAGTGGCTGGTCAGCGTGAAGAGGACCGGCAAAAGCCGGATCCTCTTCACCAGGAGAACGGGGCTGCGCGGTGCGCAGCCCCGTTCTCGCATGAGGGCTTCACTGTCGGGAGGTCCAGTCGACCAGGGCCTGCACGACCGGGCGGATCTCGTTGGCGCGCGGGTGGTTGGCGATGGCCACCAGCACGTAGCGGCGGCCTCGCGCCGCATGGACATAGCCGGCGACGCCGGACACGTTGTTCAGGCTGCCGGTTTTCAGGTGCGCCAGGCCGACGTTCTGCTGGGCCCGCCGCAGCGTGCCGTCCAGCCCCAGCGCCGGCAGCGACGCCACCAGGTCGGGCATCAGCGGCGAGGTCCAGGCCGCCTGCAACAGCTGACCCAGCTGGCGCGCGGTGATGCTCTCGGTGCGCGACAGGCCCGAGCCATTGTCGACCGCCGGCGGTTCGCCGCCGAAGCGGGCGCGCCACCAGCCGGCCAGCACCTCGCGCGAGCTTTCGTCGCTGCCGCTGCCGCGCAGCTGCAGGCTCAGCGTGAGAAACAGCTGGCGCGCCATCACGTTGTTGCTGTACTTGTTGATGTCGCGCACGACCTCCGCCAGCGGCGGCGACTCCCAAACGAAGGCCGGCCGCAGCCCAGCCGGCACCCGGCCGTCCCGGACCTGGCCGCCCAGCTGGCCCCCCATCTCCTGCCACAGCGCCGCGATGGCACGCCCGCCGTAGCTCGCGGGCTCGGGAAAAGCGATGTTCCAGCTGCGCTCGCCGCAGGCGCCGGGAAAGCTGCCGGCAAAGCGCACCTGCAGCGGATTGGAAAAGTCCGCCCGCAAAGTCGCCGGCCAGGCGCCGCACTCGCCGGCCGCCAGCGGCACGCTGGCCGGCCACTGCACGCCGGCCAGCGTGGGCTCGGCCCGGACGCGGGCCCGGCCGGCCTCCGGCGTGATGGTCAGCACCACGGTCTTGTAGTTGACCAGCAGCGCGTCCGGCGCCGCGTTGTAGGGGCGCAGCGGCTCGCCGTCGAAGGCGGCAGGGTCCGCCGGCCCGATGGCGAAGGCGCTGCGGTCCAGCACGATGTCGCCGGCGATGGTGTGCACCCCCAGCGCCTGCACCCGCCGCAGCAGCAGCCACAGCCGCTCGATCACCAGCTTGGGGTCACCCTGGCCCTGCAGCAGCAGGTTGCCTTGCAGCACGCCGTTGCGGACCGGCCCGTCCAGGTAGACCGGCGTCTTCCAGGTGAAGGTGGGGCCCAGCAGGTCCAGCGCCGCATAGGTGGTGGCCAGCTTGGCCACCGACGCCGGGTTGATCGGCGCATCGGCGCGGTGCGCCAGCCGCGGCGGCCCGCCCTCGGCCGGGGCCACCAGCAGCACCAGCGCGTCGCGCGGCAACTGGGCGGCGGCCAGCGCGGCCTCGACTTCGGGCGGCAAGGCCTGAGCGGCTGCCGCGCCGGTCCAGACAGCCAGGAAACAACAGGCGCGACAGATCCAGCGGAGCATCCACGGGATTATGAGCGCCAGAAGCATTCGATAATGCCGGGTTGCCGGGACCCATCTTGAAACTGCTCGCCTTCGACACCAGCACCGAAACCATGTCCGTGGCCGTCAGCCGCCCCGGCGCCGGTCCGGTGCTCAGCTGCGAGGCGGCGGGCGGCCCGCAGGCGTCGGCCGGGCTGATCCCCGCCATCCAGCGCCTGCTGGCCCAGGCCGGCCTGCAACTGCCCGAGCTCGACGCCATCGCTTTCGGCCGGGGTCCGGGCTCCTTCACCGGCCTGCGCACCGCCTGCGCCGTGGCCCAGGGGCTGGGTTTTGGCGCCGGCGTGCCGGTGCTGGCCCTGGACACCCTGCTGGCGATGGCCGAGGACGCCCATGCCCGCTGCGGCCTGCTGCAGTTCGTCACCGTGCTCGATGCCCGCATGGGCGAGGTTTACGCGGCCGCCTACCGGCGCGAGGACAGCGGCTGGCGCACGGTCTCGGAGCCGGCCCTGTTGCGGCCGCAAGACGTGCGGGTGCCGGCTGGCTGGGCCGTGGCAGGCAACGGCATCGGCCTGTTGGAGGCCGCCACGGTGGGGGAGGCTGTCCGGGTGGCGGCCCAGCCGACGGCCGCCGCGCTGTTGCGCCTGGCTCCGGCCGCGCTGGCCGCCGCTCCGGTGCATCCTGCGGAACAAGCCCTGCCGCTCTACTTGCGCGACAAAGTGGCGCAAACTACCGAGGAGCGCGCCGTCGAGCGGGCGCGCAAGGACAACCTGGGAGGCGGCAGCGGCGCCGGCAAGCGATGAGCGCAGTCTTCAAGACCATGGAAGCGGGCTTCGAGCCCATGACGCAGGCCAGGCTGGACCAGGTGCTCGCCATCGAGGCGAGCGCCTATGACCACCCCTGGAGCCGCGGCAACTTCGCCGATTCGCTGCGTTCGGGCTACCTGGGCCAGCTGCTGTGCGCGGGCGACGCCATCCTGGGCTACTTCGTGGCCATGAAGGGCGTCGACGAGGTGCACCTGCTGAACATCACGGTGGCGCCGCAGTGCCAGGGCCAGGGCTGGGGTCGGGTGCTGCTCGATGCGCTGGCGCTGTGGGCGCGGGCGCAAGGCGCGCAGTGGTTGTGGCTCGAGGTGCGCGCCAGCAACCTGCGGGCGCAGGAAATCTACCTGCGCTACGGCTACCGCCGCGTCGGGGAGCGCAAGGGCTACTACCCGGCGCTGGTCGGTCGCGAAGACGCCATCGTCATGAGCTACAAGCTATGAGCCTGCAGCTCGATGCGCGCCAGCGCGCCATGCTCGAGGAAATGGGTGTGCGCCTGTTCCTGCCGGCCCCGACGCTGGAGCCGCCGCGCCCGGCCGCCGCGCCGGCGGTGCGGCGGCAACCTTCGCCGGTTGTCGCCAGCCCGGATCCGGCTCCGCTGCCGGTGGTGCGCGCGCCCGTGCCGGCGTCGTCTGCAACCGGGCCCGGCGTCGAGATGATGGAGTGGGATGCGCTGGCCAGAACCGTCGTTGCCTGCCGCGCCTGCCAGCTGTGCGAAGGCCGGCGCGAGCCGCTGCTGGGCGGCGGCGATCTGCAGGCCGACTGGCTGATCGTGGGCGAACCGCCGAACGAGGACGAAGACCGCGCCGGCCAGCCGTTCACCGGCGACGGCGGCAAGCTGCTGGACAACATGCTGCGGGCGCTCGGCCTGACCCGCCGCGACCGCGTCTACCTGGCCAACGTGATCAAGTGCCGTCCCGGCGGCAACGGCGCGGCGGGCCCGGAGGAAGTCGCGCACTGCGAAGCCTTCCTGCGGCGCCAGGTGGAACTGCTCAAGCCCAGGGTGATCCTGGCGATGGGCCGGCTGGCGATGCAGACCCTGCTGGCCAGCAGCGAGCCGCTGGGCAAGCTGCGCGGCCGCGCCTACGCATACCAGGGCGTGCCGGTGATCGCCACCTACCACCCGGTGTACCTGTTGCGCAATCCCGCCGACAAAGCGCGGGCCTGGGCCGACCTGTGCCTGGCGCAGGCCATCGTGCGGGGCGAAGTTCCGGCGTAGGGTGTCACGTCGGCAGGGCCGTCCTCGGCACGAAGGCGGCCGGCGCCAGCGTCCGCGCCGCGTAGTCGATCCCGCTGAAGGCCGCGTAATCGGCCAGCGAGCGCTCGCCGCCCAGGCCGAACACGCCCAGGTCCTGCCCGGCCACCAGCGCCGCCAGGCGGGCGCGCGAGCGCTGCTCCAGCGTCCACCAGCCCACCTCCCGCTCGCTGTCCTGCGCCGCATCCCAGTGCATCGGGCGCGGCGGGGCGCCCGACTCCCCGTTGTTGTACAGGTGGTGCACCGGCAGCCCCGGCATGTGGAACAGGTCCCAGCCATGCGTGTACAGCCGCAGCGCCAGCGCCTGCTCCTCGCCATGGAAGTAGAACCAGGGGTCGTACGGCAAGGCCTGCACCAGCCGGCCGGGCGCGAACAGGCAGCCGGCGCCCAGGTGGAAGCCGGGCACGGGTTGTTGCGTTGCGACCGGGTGCGCCTCGAACGGCAGCACCGGGTGGTCGGGCGCGAAGCTGGCGCGCGGCTTGAGCACGTGGGCCAGCGCGCCGGACGTGGTGGGCCGGCGCACCGGCCGGCCGCCTTCCAGCACGAAGGCGTTCGGATAGGACGAAATCGCCAGGCCGCGCGCCGGCGCGCCCAGCGCGCGGGCCTGCTGCACCAGGCGGGTGTCCCAGCCGGGATCGAAGTCCATGTGCGAGTCCAGTTGCAAAAACCACTCCTCGCCGTCGTACAGCGTCATGGCCAGCGCCCGCGCCCAGCACGGCCCGCGCGCGTCCTGGGCC
>NZ_JAQGLS010000269.1 GCF_028292805.1 Ramlibacter sp.
CGCTCAGCGGCAGCTTTTTTGTAACAAGGTCTTGATTCATAAGGACTTTTTGTTGGAAGCAGCGGTTGAGGCTGGCTATACTCGCGGCTCGTTTTGCCAGAAGCCGATTCTAGTTGGCATGTTTTCAGCTCTCCGTTCGTCGGCGTCATGCGCCAACGGGCTATCGGAAGCGCCCTGCCCCCGTGTAGGATTCTTCGTACACGCGTAGGAAAAGGACTCGAATTTTGTTGCATGGACTGTTGACCGCCGGGGAGCAACTGGCTTCCCGCGCCGCTCACGCGCTGGAACACCATCCCAAGCACGTGACCGCACTGATCGCCGCCCTGTTACTGGGCGGCGGCGGTGGAGCTTTCGCCGTCGCTTCCCTTGGCCCCGATGCATCCGCCCTGCCGGTGCGCCAGGTGGTGGAATTCGTCGAGCCGCTGCCGCTGCAGGCGCAGTCGGAGGCTCTGGACGCCCATACCTTCAGCGTGTTCACCAGCGCTGGCGTGCGCCAGACCGACACCATCGAAGCCCTGCTGAGCCGCTTGGGCATCAACGATCCCGAAGCCGCCGGCTTCCTGCGCCAGAACACCGAAGTGCGCGCCCTGCTGGTGGCAGGCCGCACGGTTTCCGCCGAAGCCACCGACGGCCGCAACCTGATCAGCCTGCGGGCGCGCTGGGTGGCCGACGATTCCGGCAACTTCAAGCGGCTGGTGGTCGAGCGCCAGAACGGCCTGTTCACCGCCCGCATCGAGAACGTGCCTCTGGTGCCTTCGCTGCGCGTGGCCAGCGGCGTCGTGCGCAGCTCGCTGTTCGCCACCGCCGACGAAGCCGGGATCCCCGACCAGGTCACCCTGCAGCTGGCCGAGATCTTCGGCGGCGACATCGACTTCCACCGCGGCCTGCGCAAGGGCGACCGCATCTCGGTGGTCTACGAAGCGCTGGAAGCCGACGGCGAACCGCTGCGCCCCGGCCGCGTGGTGTCCGCCGAATTCGTCAACAACGGCCGCAACCTGGAAGCCATGTGGTTCCAGGAGCCGGGCAAGCGCGGCGGTTACTTCAACTTCCGCGGCGAATCCCTGGAACGCGCCTTTCTCGCCTCGCCGATGGAGTTCAGCCGCGTCACCAGCGGCTTTTCGATGCGGCTGCACCCGATCCACAACACCTGGCGCGCCCACAAAGGCACGGACTACGGCGCGCCCACCGGCACCCCGGTGCGCACCGTGGCTGACGGCAAGGTCGAATTCGCCGGCGTGATGGGTGGCTACGGCAACGTGGTCCAGATCGCCCACGGCAAGGGCGACACCACGCTGTACGCCCACCTGAGCCGCATCGACGTGCGCCAGGGCGGCTCGGTCGAGCGCGGCCAGCGCATCGGCGCCGTCGGCAGCACCGGCTGGTCCACCGGCCCGCACCTGCACTTCGAGTTCCGCGAGAACGGCGTGCACCGCGACCCGCTGGAAGTCGCCCGGGCCCGCGCTGGCCAGGGCGTCGTCCTGGCCGCGGCGGCCCGCCCCGACTTCGAGCGTGCGTCGCGCGCCCTGCGCAGCCAGCTCGCCGCGGCGGCGGCCGTGGTCACCCAGGTCGCAGTCGCAACGGCCCGCTAAAGCGCGCCACCCCAGCAAAAAGCCCGGCCCCACCGGGCTTTTTGCATGGTGCGGGCGCTACGATCGCCGCATGGCCCAGGATCTCTACATCGGCTTGATGTCCGGCACCTCCATGGATGGTGTCGACGGCGTGCTGGCCGGCTTTGCCGCTGGCGTGCAGGTGCTGCGCCACGCCAGTGCCCCCTTTCCGGATGCCTTGCGGGCCGAGCTGATGGCGCTCAACGCCTCGGGTCCAAACGAGCTGCACCGCGCCTGCCTGGCCGGCAACGCCTTGATGCGCGTCTATGCGGACGTGGTGCATGTCCTGCTGGCCGAGACCGGGGTGCGGGCGAGCGCCGTGGTGGCGATCGGCGCCCACGGCCAGACGGTGCGGCACCGGCCCGGGCAGTTCGACGGCACCGGCTACACCATCCAGCTGGCCCAGCCGGCGCTGCTGGCCGAGCTGACGGGCATCGAGGTGGTGGCGGACTTTCGCAGCCGCGATGTCGCCGCCGGCGGCCAGGGAGCGCCGCTCGCGCCTTTTTTCCATCAAGCGGTGTTCGGCCAGGGCGGCGGCACGACCGGCGTGCTGAACATCGGCGGCATCTCCAACCTCACGCTGCTGCGCCCGGGCGGTGGCATGCTGGGCTTTGACTGCGGACCGGGCAACGCCCTGATGGATGGCTGGTGCGCCCAGCACACCGGGGCCGCCTACGACGAAGACGGCCGCTGGGCCGCCTGCGGCAGCGTCATCCCTGCCTTGCTGGACGAGCTGCTGGCGCAGCCGTACTTCGCCTTGCCGCCGCCCAAGAGCACCGGCCGCGACCTGTTCAACCGGCCCTGGCTCGACGCCAGGCTGCAGGGCCACGCCGGCGCCGCGCCGGCCGACGTGCAGGCGACGCTGACCGAATTGACCGCCCGCGCCTGCGCCGGCGAGGTGCTGCGGCACCAGCCGGACCTGGCCAGCCTGATCGTCTGCGGCGGCGGCGCCCTCAACGGCGCACTGATGGGCCGGTTGCGGGCCTTGCTGCCCAATGCGCGGGTGGCGTCCAGCGCCGACCACGGCCTGCCACCGCAGCAGGTGGAAGCCGCCGCCTTCGCCTGGCTGGCGAGAAAAGCCGTGTTGCGTGAAAAACTGCCGCTCACAAGCACAACGGGCGCCAGAGGCGCCCGTGTGTTGGGGGGAATCTACCCGGCCTGAGCCGGGGCGACGGCGATCAGGCCGAGAAGCTCGAGCCGCAGCCGCAGGTGGTGGTGGCGTTCGGGTTCTTGATCACGAACTGGGCACCCTGCAGGTCTTCCTTGTAGTCGATCTCGGCGCCGACCAGGTACTGGTAGCTCATCGCGTCGATCAGCAGCGAGACCCCGTTCTTGGTCATCACCGTGTCGTCTTCATTGGTGACCTCATCGAAGGTGAAGCCGTACTGGAAGCCCGAGCAGCCGCCACCCTGGACGAACACGCGCAGCTTCAGGTCGGGATTGCCCTCCTCGGCGATGAGGTCGGCAACCTTGGCCGCCGCGCTGTCGGTGAACAGCAGCGGCAGGGGCATTTCGGTGGACACGTTCTCAGCGACTGCACTCATGGGCTTCTTTCAAAAAGGGGCTTGCCGTATGGTAGCCCACCGGCGGGCCGACACCGCCTCAGGCGCTCTTTGCCGCCAACTTGAGTAAGGGCTTTTCCTCGTCGGCAGCGCTGGGCACCATCAAGGGGCGCAGCTGACCGGAGATCACGGCGCCCTGGTGCATTTCAAGCGCCACGTACGAAACGTCGCCCTCGACCCTCGCCTTGGGCTGCAGCTCCAGCAACTCGCGGGCGTGGACCGGGCCGCGCACCGTGCCGTTGATGATCACGTGGTCGGCGGTGACGCCGCCCTCGACCACCGCCGCCTCGGAGATCACCAGCAGGCTGGTTTCTTCGGTGCTGGCCGTGATGTCGCCGATGGCTTCGCCGTCGACGCGCAGGCCCTCGCTGAACTTGACGTTGCCTTCGATGCGCGTGCCTTGCGCGATCAGGCTCTTGATGGGCGGCTGCGCCTTCTTACCGAACATGGGAATGCTCCTCAACGAAATGACGTGGCGAAGGAATCACAAGGTGACGTTCTGCACGGCGCGGCTGACCGCGCCTTCCAGCACCCGGGCCGAGACGTTTTGTACCACGGCGTCGGGCGGCAGGTCGGCCATCCCCGCAACCCGCCGGTACTGGCGAAACTGCAGGGGCTGGGCGCCGCCGGGAACCGGCATCATCCAGGGCTTGCCGCGCAAGGTGCCGGACACGCTCACTTCCAGCATGCCCCGGAACTCGGGTGCGTTCTTGAGCGGCTGGATCACCAGCACCTGCCACTTGAGCTGGGTGCCCGAGAGCACCTCGGCCTGCAGGCCGCGGATCGCCACCTGTTCGGTGCCGTGGGCCGGCATCAGCTTTTCGAACAAGCCCAGGTCCTGGCGCAGCGTGCGGTTCTCGGCTTGCAGCGTGCGGATCTGCGCCGCCAGCCGCTCCTGGGCGGCCCGTTCGGAGGTGATGGCGCTGCCGGAGGTGTTCAGGATCGACTGGACGCGGTCGCGATCGGACTGCAGCTTGCCGTTGTCGGCGCGCAGCCGCAGCAGTTCTTCCTTGGCCTTGTCGTCCACGTCGGCCAGCTCCCTGCCCAGCTCGAAGGCCCACAAGCTCATGGCGGCGCAAAAGCCCAGCCAGACGGCCACGCCTGCCCAGCGCAGGGGCCACGGCATCGAACTGCGGATTGCCATCCGCGGGGAGCTGATCGTCAGTCGGCGCCTGAGCAATTTGAAACGCATGGTCGACGATGCTGCCTAAACGACAAACCCGCTGCAAGGACGAACTTGTGCGGCTGTGTGTCGGACAGAAGCTCGTGGCTGAGCAGCCATCCTAGCTCATCGGCGCGTCCGGGGCGTTCGACCGGAGCGGCGCAACACGCCGCCGCGTCCCACATGTGCAAAAGCCCGGCGATGCCGGGCTTTTGCACACTGACCAGGCCACTCGCAAACCGCTCCAGCGATTTGCGAGTGAATCCCTTTAGCGCTTGGAGAACTGCTTGCGACGGCGGGCGCCGTGCAGGCCGACCTTCTTGCGTTCCACTTCGCGGGCGTCGCGGGTGACGAAACCGGCAGCCGACAGAGCCGGCTTGAGGGTCGCGTCGTAGTCGATCAGCGCGCGCGTGATGCCGTGGCGGACCGCGCCGGCCTGGCCGGATTCGCCACCACCGTGCACGTTGCACATGATGTCGAAGGCCTCGCCGTTCTCGGTCAGCATCAGGGGCTGCTTGCAGATCATGATGGACGTCTGGCGGCCGAAGAACTCGACGATGTCACGATCGTTGATCGTGATCTTGCCGGTGCCCTTCTTCATGAACACGCGGGCGACGCTGCTCTTGCGCCGGCCGGTGCCGTTGTTCCACTCACCAATCATTTGGACGCTCCAGGAATTTCCAGCGGCTTCGGTTGCTGCGCGGTATGCGGGTGCTCGGCGCCGCCGTACACCTTCAGCTTCTTGATCATGGCGTAGCCCAGCGGGCCCTTGGGCAGCATGCCCTTGACGGCCTTCTCGAGCGCGCGGCCGGGGTGCTTGGCCTGCATTTCCCTGAAGGTCTGCTGGCGGATGCCGCCCGGGTAGCCGGTGTGGCGGTAATAGATCTTGTCGGTCTCTTTCGCGCCGGTGACCCGGAGCTTGGAGGCGTTGACGACGACGATGAAGTCGCCGGTATCGACGTGAGGCGTGTAAATGGCCTTGTGTTTGCCGCGCAGACGGAGGGCAGCTTCGCTGGCTACCCGTCCGAGCACCATATCGGTGGCGTCAATCACAAACCACTCGTGCTTCACGTCAGCCGGTTTGGCGCTGACGGTATAAGTCGAAGACATGAGGTTTCCTGGTTTGGCGGGCCCTTTTCCACGGTCGGCGTCCCTCTGGCGGGGATCTCTTAGGTGGCTGGTCACGGGCACGAAGCCGCTTGCGCAGTGCGTTCCTGATGATTCCGTCGCGGGGCCCAAGGTGCGCTACGGAACCCGCCATTATAGCGGGACGGCGTTTTGGCGCGCTTTCGGCCACCAGCGGCCTTCGGATCGGCGTAGGCTGGCGGTCCGCACGCGGACCCCAGCTACCATCGCCCCCTATGTTCAGCTATCGTCACGGCTTCCATGCCGGCAACCACGCCGACGTCCTCAAGCACATGGTGCTGATCGCCGTCCTCAAGCACCTCACGGCCAAGCCGACCGCCCTGACGGTGGTCGATACCCATGCCGGCGCCGGCCTGTACCGCCTCGACAGCGATTTCGCCGGAACCTCCGGCGAGGCCGTCGACGGCATCACCAAGCTGCGAGCCAGCCCGCTGGCCAAGGATCCCGCCGCCGCGCCGCTGATCGCCGACTACCTGCAGCTGCTGGCCGGCTTCAACCCGTCGGGCAAGAACAAGATCTATCCCGGCTCCCCGTTCGTCGCCCAGTCGCTGCTGCGCAAGGAGGCGCGCGACAAGCTGTGGCTGTTCGAGCTGCATCCCACGGACAGCAAGTCGCTGGTGACCCACGTGGAGCAGCTGGACGCCGGCCGCCAGGTGACGATCGCCCGCGAAGACGGCTTCGAGGCACTGCGCAAGCTGCTGCCGCCACCGGCGCGGCGCGCGCTGGTGCTGATCGATCCAAGCTACGAGATGAAGGACGACTACGGGCGGGTCACCGACTGCATCGAGGAGTCCCTCAAGCGCTTCCCCACCGGCACTTACATGGTCTGGTACCCGGTCATCCCGCGCCCCGAAGCCCACAGCCTGCCGCGGCGCCTGAAGACGCTGGCCAACCAGGCCGGCAAGCCGTGGTTGCACGCGACGCTGAACATCGGCCAGTCGCCGGAGCGGACCAAGGTGGTGACGCCGGGTGAAAAGCCGGTACGGCCCGGCCTGACGGCCAGCGGCGTGTTCCTGGTGAACCCGCCGCACACGCTCAAGCCGGCATTGCAGGCAGCGCTGCCGCAGCTGGTGGAGGCGCTCGGGCGCGGTCGCGGGCAATCGCAGGCGGTCGAGTCCGGCGGCTGATCGCACCTGTGTCGTTGCGGCCTCCAGCCGCAATCCATCGGCGGTGGAGTCGGGCGCTGGCCCCCGGGTCGAGCCCGCGATGACAGGTGGCCTCAGTGCGGCTCGCGCGCCAGGATCGTCAGCCGCACGTTGGCGATACCGATCTTGCGGCCAAGGCCCAGGATCTGGCCGGCCGCCTCGCTCAGGTCGATGATGCGGCTGCGATGCACGTGCGGGCCGCGGTCGTTGATGCGGACCTCGACCGTGCGGCCGGTTTGGGTGTCTTCCACCCGCACGCGGGTGCCGAACGGCAGGCTGCGGTGGGCCGCGGTCAGCGCCTGCTTGTCGAAGCGCTCGCCACTGGCGGTGCGCCGGCCGTGGAAGCCCGGGCCGTACCAGGAGGCCTCGCCATGGTGGTCCGCCGCGGCGGCGGCCGCCGCGGCGGCCGCCAGCAGCTGCACCAAGGGGACAGGTTCATCGATCGCTTCCGGCGGGTCCGCAGCCGGGCTGGCCCAGGCGACTTGCATGGCCCCGGCCAGCAGCATGCCGGCAAGCAGCGACGGCCACGGGCGCTGGCCCGCGCTCAGCCGGACCACCCTGTCCGGCGGCAGATCTCGAGCACCGGAGCGGCCTGGTTCATCGTGTAGAAGTGTATGGCGGGCGCTCCACCGGCTTGTAAACGCTCACACAGCCGAGCCACGACGTCGGCGCCGAACTCCTTGATCGCCGCCGCGTCATCGCCAAAGCCTTGCAGCCGCAGCCGGATCCAGCGCGGCACTTCGGCGCCGCAGCCGTCCGAAAAGCGCAGCAGCTGGGAGGCGTTGGTGATTGGCATGACGCCCGGCACCACCGGCACGTCCAGCCCCAGCTTGCGGGCCTCGTCGACGAAGCGGAAGTAGGCGTCGGCGTTGAAGAAGTACTGGGTGATCGCCGAGTCGGCCCCGGCGCGGACCTTGGCGGCGAAAGCCTGCATGTCGGTCTCTGGCGAACGCGCCTGCGGATGCACCTCGGGGTAGCAGGCCACCTCGATCCGGAACGTATCGCCGGTTTCGGCGCGGATGAACTCCACCAGGTCGCTGGCATAGTGGAACTCGCCGCCCATGCCGTAGCCGCTGGGCAGGTCGCCGCGCAGGGCGACCAGCTGCCTGGCGCCCAGGGACTGGAGCATGCCCAGTTCCTCGCGCACCTTGGCGCGGGTGGCACCGACGCAGGAAAAATGCGAGGCCGCCCGCACGCCCTCGGCGAGGATCTCGCTGACGGCGCGGAAGGTGCCGTCCTGGGTGGAGCCGCCCGCGCCGTAGGTGACGGAACAAAACTCCGGCCGCAGCGCGTACAGCTGCTGGCGCACCGCGCGCAGCTTGGCGCTGCCTTCGGGCGTCTTGGGAGGAAAGAATTCGAGGCTGATGGGAAGCATCAAGGGCTCCTGGCCGCCTGGGCATGGATGAAGAATTCACGGTTGCCGTCGCCGCCGTGGATGGGGCTGTCGTACCAGCCCGCCACCTGCAGCCCGGCTGCCGCGCAGCAGGCCCGCAGCCGCTGCTGGACCTGCGTGTAGAGGGAGGCGTCGCGCACGACCCCGCCCTTGCCGACCTGGCCCGGCTGCAGCTCGAACTGCGGCTTGGCCAGCATCAGCAGCTGGCCGCCGGGCGCCAGCAATGGCGCCAGCGCCGGCAGCACCAGCGTCAGCGAGATGAACGACAGGTCGCCGGTCACCAGCGCAAAGTCGTCACCGACCTGCCGCGCGCTCAACTCCCGCGCGTTCAGCTTCTCGATCGCCTGGACTCGCGCATCGGCGCGCAGCTTCGGGTGCAGCTGGCCGTGGCCGACGTCGACGCCGACCACCCGCGCCGCACCATGCTGCAGCAGGCAATCGGTGAAGCCGCCGGTGGACTGGCCCACGTCCAGGCAGGTCCAGCCAGTGACGTCCAGCGCCGCCGCCTTCAAGGCACCCTCGAGCTTGAGCCCGCCGCGCGAGACATAGCGCGACTCGGCGCTGTCCAGCAATTGCAACCGCGCAGCCAGCGGCAGCTCGTCGCCATTCTTGGCAACGGGCTTCCAGGCGGCGCCGTCGAACCACTGCACGCCGGCCGCGATCAGGCGCTGGGCTTGCGAACGGGTCGCGGCAAGGCCGCGCTCGACCAGGAGCTGGTCGGCACGCATGGTGCCGGGGCTCAATACCGGTACGTGTCCGGCTTGTACGGGCCGTTCTTGTCCACGCCGATATACGCGGCCTGGGCGTCCGTCAGCACGGTCAGTTCGGCGGCCAGCTTGGACAGCTGCAGGCGGGCGACCTTCTCGTCCAGGTGCTTGGGCAGCACGTAGACCTGGCCCACTTCGTATTCGTCCTGCTTGGTGAACAGCTCGATCTGCGCCAGCGTCTGGTTGGCGAACGACGACGACATCACGTAGCTGGGGTGGCCGGTGCCGCAGCCCAGGTTGACCAGCCGCCCCTTGGCCAGCAGGATGATGCGCTTGCCGTCCGGGAAGATCACGTGGTCGACCTGCGGCTTGATCTCTTCCCACTGGCAGTTCTTCTCGAGCGACGCGACGTCGATCTCGTTGTCGAAGTGGCCGAAGTTGCAGACGATCGCCTGGTCCTTCATCTTGGCCATGTGGGCGAAGGTAATGACGTCTTTGTTGCCGGTGGTGGTGACGAAGATGTCGGCCTTGTCGGCGGCGTAGTCCATCGTGACGATGCGGTAGCCTTCCATCGCCGCCTGCAGGGCGTTGATGGGGTCGATCTCGGTCACCCAGACCTGGGCCGACAGCGCGCGCAGGGCCTGGGCCGAGCCCTTGCCCACGTCGCCGTAACCGGCCACCACGGCCACCTTGCCGGCGATCATCACGTCGGTGGCGCGCTTGATGCCGTCCACCAGCGACTCGCGGCAACCGTACAGGTTGTCGAACTTGCTCTTGGTGACCGAGTCGTTGACGTTGATCGCCCGGAACTTGAGCAGGCCCTTGTTGGCCATGTCGATCAGGCGGTGCACGCCGGTGGTGGTCTCTTCCGTCACGCCCACGATCTGGGCGGCCTTGCGGCTGTACCAGGTCGGGTCTTCCTTGAGCTTGGCGCGGATGGCGGCGTAGAGGATGCGCTCTTCTTCGCTGGAGTGCGTGTCGATCAGCGACAGGTCGGTCTCGCAGCGCTTGCCCAGGTGCATCAGCAGCGTGGCGTCGCCACCGTCGTCCAGGATCATGTTCGGGCCTTCACCGTCGCTGCCCTTGGCGCCGAAGTCGAAGATGCGGTGCGTGTAGTCCCAGTAGTCTTCGAGCGACTCGCCCTTGATCGCGAACACCGGCGTGCCCGATGCGGCGATGGCGGCCGCGGCGTGGTCCTGCGTGGAGAAGATGTTGCACGATGCCCACCGCACCTGGGCGCCCAGGGCCTGCAGCGTCTCGATCAGCACGGCGGTCTGGATCGTCATGTGCAGCGAGCCGGTGATCCGCGCGCCCTTGAGCGGCTGCGCGGCGGCGAACTCACGGCGGATGGACATCAGGCCCGGCATCTCGTGCTCGGCGATGTCCATCTCCTTGCGGCCGAACGGCGCGAGGGAGAGGTCGGCGACCTTGAAGTCCTGATCGGTAC
>NZ_JAQGLS010000312.1 GCF_028292805.1 Ramlibacter sp.
ACTGCGGCGGCCGGCGCCAACGGCGCGGCCGGTTCGACGGTGCGGGTCGCGAATCTGGCAGCGTCGGGCCGCGCCGCCTGGAACGCGGCAGCCGGCTGCAGCCACCGCAGCAAGCCGACATGCGCCAGCACCACCAGCGCGATCAGCGGCGCCAGCCGCAGCCAGGGCCGTGCCGGCCTGGCGCTCATCGCCGGTGGCCCAGGTCGGCGGACAGCCGCGCGGCGGCGGCACGCAACGGCCGGTCCAACGCGCCGCCCCAGTGCGCATCGAAGCTGCCGGCCGGACCGATGGCGAGTTGGTCAGGCGCCATGTGGCCGCCGGAGTTCAACACCGGCAGGCGAAAGCCGGCGCTGCCGGGCAGCAGCGTCTCGAGCGCTGCGCCGAGTGCCTGCAGCAGGCCGCAGCCGACCTCGACGGACTGGATGCGCGTGCGCTCTTTCACAGGGGAAGCCCGCCACTAGAATGACGTTGAGATAAATTCAATTAACGATGCGTCATGGTCCGCAGGACTCTAGCGCATTTGCGGGAAAGCGGACGATGAAGCTGGCGACGTACAGGGATGGCTCGCGCGACGGGCAACTGGTGGTGGTTTCGCGCGACCTGCAGGCGGCCCACTATGCGACCGGCATCGCGGCCAGGCTGCAGCAGGTGCTGGACGACTGGAACTTTCTGGCGCCGCAACTGCAGGATCTGTACGACACGCTCAACAACGGCAAGGCGCGCAACGCCTTTCCGTTCGATCCGGCCCAGTGCCTGGCGCCGCTGCCGCGCGCCTACCAGTGGGTCGACGGCTCGGCCTACCTGAACCACGTGGAGCTGGTGCGCGCCGCCCGCAACAGCCAGGTGCCGGCCAGCTTCTACGAAGACCCCCTGATGTACCAGGGCGGCAGCGACGACTTCCTGGGGCCGACCGAGGACGCCCGCTTTGTTAGCGAAGACTGGGGCATCGACTTCGAGGCCGAGATCACGGTGGTCACCGGCGACGTGGCCATGGGCGCCACGCCCGACCAGGCGCTGGACGGCGTGCGGCTGGTGATGCTGGCCAACGACTGGAGCCTGCGCAACCTGATCCCCGCCGAACTGGCCAAGGGCTTCGGCTTCTTCCAGAGCAAGCCGGCCACCGCCTTTAGCCCGGTGGCGATCACGCCGGACGAACTGGGCGAGGCGTGGGAGGGCGGACGCGTGCACCTGACCCTGCAAAGCAGCTGGAACGGGCGCAAGGTGGGCATGTGCGAAGCCGGCGCGGAGATGACGTTCCACTTCGGCCAGCTGATCGCCCACGTTTGCAAGACGCGCAACGTACGGGCCGGCAGCATCGTCGGCGCCGGCACGGTCAGCAACAAGGGCGTGGCCAACGCCAAGGGCAAGATGGACTGGCCCAAGGGCTACAGCTGCATCGCCGAGAAGCGGGCCATCGAGACCATCCAGGACGGCCAGCCGTCCACCGGCTTCATGCGCTTTGGCGACACCATCCGCATCGAGGCCAAAGGCAAGGACGGCCAGAGCATGTTCGGGGCGATCGAGCAGACGGTGGTCGGGCCGAACGGCGCCGTCCCCGCCGCCGCTCCCGTCGTCGCCGCAAACCTCGTCATCCCCGCGTAGGCGGGGACCCCAGGACCGCGCGCCGGCGCGCTCCCCTCCAAGCCCCTGGATTCCCGCCTGCGCGGGAATGACGACATACTGGGCCCGAGTGCCCGCCATGATCCTGCGCCATCGGCGTGGTCTGGGCGTTGCTGGAAGGCATGCCGCCGCAGGCGGCACCGGCCGCGATCAGGAACCGTTTCACGGGGCTCTCCTTGGGGTGGAAGGCGCTGCTTGCCCGTCACCTGAATACGCGCAGCCCCGCGCAACGGAGTCAGAGCCTGAGCCAGGTCGGGCCTTTTTCCTCCGCATGCGCGCTGGCCAGACCCGCCAGGAAGCTGTCGCACCACCAGTGCACGTCGTAGCGCCGCAGGGTGCGCATCATCGCTTCGTGCCGGCTGCGCCGCTCCTCCAGCGGCATCTGCAGCGCCAGCAGGATGGCGGCTGCCGTGCCTTCGCGATCGTAGGGATTGACCAGCAGCGCTTCGGGCAGCTGCTCGGCCGCGCCGGCAAAGCGCGACAGCACCAGCACACCCGGATCTTCCGGGTCTTGCGCCGCGATGAACTCCTTGGCCACCAGGTTCATACCGTCGCGCAGCGGCGTCACTAGCGCGACGCGGCTGGCGCGGTACAGGCCCGGCAGGCGCGCGCGCGCCACGGTGCGGTGGATGTAGCGCACCGGCATCCAGTCCAGTTCGCCGAAGTTGCCGTTGATGGAGCCGCACAGGCTTTCCAGCTCGTGCAGCAGGTCGGTGTAGGCGCTGACGTCCTCGCGGCTGGGCGAGGCGATCTGCACCAGCGTGGCGCTGCCGCGGGTCTCGGGGCTGTTCTCCAGCAGCTCGCGGAAAGCCCGCAGCCGCTGCGGCAAGCCCTTGGAGTAGTCGAGCCGGTCCACGCCCACCAGCAGCTTGCGGCGCGAGTACTCGCGCTTCATGCGCTCGTACATGTCGGTCGCTTCCGGCGCCGCGGTCAGCTGCATGAATTCGTCGACGTCGATGCCGATCGGAAAGGAGCCGGCCTGCACCGTGCGGCCGAAGGCGCGCCAGCGGCCCGGTTCGATCGGCTGGGCGTGGGCCTCGGACTCGACATAACGGGCGAAGTGGCTCAGGTCGGCCTGGCTCTGGAAGCCGACCAGGTCATAGGCGAACAAGGCGCGGATCAGCCAGTCGTGGCCGGGGATGGCGGCCAGCATCAGCGGCGGCGGCAGCGGGATGTGCAGGAAAAAGCCGATGCGCTGCTCGCAGCCCAGCGCGCGCAGTTCGGCCGCCAGCGGAATCAGGTGGTAGTCGTGCACCCAGATGATGTCGTCTGGCTTGAGCAGCGGCAGCAGCTTGCGCGCGAACTGCTGGTTCACGCGCCGGTAGCCGTCGATGTAGCCGGCGTCGAAATCCGCCAGGTCGAGCCGGTAGTGGAACACCGGCCACAGCACGCCGTTGGAGTAGCCCAGGTAGTAGGCGTCGTGGTCGGCCTGCGTCAGGTCGAGCGTCACCAGCTTGACCTTGCCGGCTTGCTGGCTGTGCACCGCTTCGGCCGCCTCGCCTTCGGCCGCGATCTTGCCGCTCCAGCCGAACCACATGCCGCCGGTGTTGTTCAACACGTCGGCCAGGGCCACGGCCAGGCCGCCGGCCGCGGTCTTGCGCGGATCCGCGACCCGGTTGGAGACGACGACGAGCCGGCTCAAGCTCGTTGCCTCTGAGTGGCGCCGGGCCGCCCCAAGGCACGAACGCATCCTGGGGGGGCAGCGACGACACGCAGTGCGAAGCGTGGGGGCCGTGTCATATGACCGTGTCCCAGGGCGCCGACAGCCGGACCGCCGCGTTGATGGTGCCGACCATGGAGTAGGTCTGCGGGAAGTTGCCCCACATCTCGCCGGTGACCGGGTGCGTGTCCTCGGACAGCAGGCCCAGGTGGTTGCGGCTCTTGAGCATCACCTCGAAGATCTCGCGCGCCTGCGCCTTGCGGCCGATCCGCGCCAGCGCGTCGATGCGCCAGAAGGTGCAGATGTTGAATGCCGTCTCCGGCTTGCCGAAGTCGTCGGGCGCTTCGTAGCGCCGCATGTACGGTCCGTCGCACAGCGACTTTTCCAGCGCGTCGACGGTGGCGACGAAGCGCGAGTCGTTGGGGTCGATCATGTTGACCTCCGCCATCAGCAGCGCGCTGGCGTCGAGGTCGCGGCCGCCGAAGCTCTCGGCGAAAGCCTGGCGCTCCTCGCTCCACGATTCCTTCAGGATCCGGGCGCGGATCACGTCGGCGCGCTCGCGCCAGTAGCGGATCCGTTCCGGCAGGCCGAGCGCGGCCGCCACCTTGGACAGCCGGTCGCAGGCGGCCCAGCTCATGAGCGCGCTGGAGGTATGCACGCGGGCGCGGGTGCGCAGCTCCCACATGCCGGCATCGGGCTGGTCGTAGACGCGGAACGCCTGCTCGCCCACCGCTTCGAGCTGGGCGAACTCGGCTCGGCCGGCTTTCTTGAACAAGCGGTGATCGTGGAAGGCCTGGGCCGCGCCCAGCACGATGTTGCCGTAGACGTCGTACTGGAAGTGTTCCTGGGCCTGGTTGCCCACCCGCACCGGACCCATGCCGCGGTAGCCGGGCAGGTGGTCCAGGATCGACTCGGGCAGCTGCTCTTCCTGGCCAATGCCGTACAGCGGCTGGATGTGGCCGCCAGCCGAGCGGCTGACGATGTTCATCAGCCAGCGCAGGTACTCCTCCATGGTAGCCACTTCGGAGATTGAGTTGAGCGCGCGCACCACGAAGAAGGCGTCGCGCAGCCAGCAGTAGCGGTAGTCCCAGTTGCGGCCGCTGCCGGGCGCTTCCGGGATGCTGGTGGTCATGGCCGCAACGATGGCGCCGGTGTCCTCGAACAGCGACAGCTTGAGCGTGATCGCGGCGCGGATCACCGCGTCCTGCCACTCCAGCGGTAACGCCAGGGCGCGCGTCCACTGGCGCCAGTAGGCCACCGTCTCCTGCTCGAACGAGCGCGCCGTGTCCTCGATGCCGCCGGTCAGCGTCTCGTCCGGGCCCATGATGAAGTTCATGGCGCGGTCGACCACGAAGAACGTCTCCGACAGCACGTACGAGATCGGGGCGTCGCAGTTCACGCGCAAGGTCTGGCCGCCGCCGACATAGCGGATGTGGGTGCTGCCCTGGGTCACCGTCGGCTGCTGGCGGCCCCAGTCGAAGCGCGGGCGCAGCTGCACGCGCATGCGCGGCGCGCCTTGCAACACCTTGACCCGGCGCACCAGCGTCAGCGGCCGGAACATGCGGCCGCGGTTCCAGAAGCGCGGCGCGAAGTCGGTGATTTCGATGCCCTGGCCCTTGCGGTCGTACAGGCGCGTGCGCAGCACCGCGGTGTTGGGCTCGTACGCCTGCTCGCTGCGCTCGAAGTCCTCCAGCTCGAAAGCCCACCAGGCGCCTTTGTCGGTGTTGTCCAGCAGGCCGTTGAATACCGGGTCACCGTCGAAGCGGGGCAGGCAGGACCAGACCACCCGGGCCTGGCGGTCGATCAACGCGCTGTAGGCGCAGTTGCCCACCATGCCCAGGTTCAGCGATTGCGTGAAGTTCGTGTTCATGCGGTTCTCGTCAGGCGGGCGGCGACGGCCGCCTCCAGTTCGCGGCGCAGCGCGGCCGGGTCGGGCAGGCGGCGCCAGGCGGCCGTGTCGCCCTCGCCGACCTTGATGCCGACGCCGCCCAGGCGCTGCACGGTGAAAAAACCGGCCTCGTCGGTGACGTCGTCGCCGATGAAGACGGGCGTGCGGCCGGAAAATGGCGGCTCGGCCAGGAATTCCTGGATTGCCCGGCCCTTGCTGGCACCGCCGGGCTTGGCCTCGAGCACCATCTTGCCGTGCAGCAACGTGACGCCGGGGGATTGGTCGACGGCGGCCTGCATGGCCAGCAGGCACTCGTCGGCCAGCTCCGGCGCCTGCCGGTAGTGCAATGCGAGCGAGCCGCGCTTGGTCTCCACGATCAGGCCGGGATGCCGCGCCGCCAGCGCGCGCGCCGCGTGCTCCACCAGGTCCAGCGGTTCGGCGTGCAGCAGCACCAGGGTGCCGTCGGCGCCGCGCCGCTCGGCCCCGTGCACGCCGGCCACGGGCAGCCGCAACGGCAGCAGGAAGTTGTCGATCTGGGCGATGGGGCGGCCGGAGATCACCGCCACCGCCCCGTCCAGCAACTCGTACAGGCTGCGCACGGCGGCGATGAGGGGCGGCGGCACCTGCACGGCATGGGGCTGCGGTGCGATGTCGACCATGGTTCCGTCGAAATCCAGAAACAGGGCGCAGGAAGGCCGAAGGATGTCCGCAAGCGTCATCGGCGCCACACTAGCAAAGCGCAGGCACAGCTGCCAGACCGCGCGAACGCCGGCGGCGGTAGGAATCGTCCGACAAGTCGACGAGAGTTCCGGCAATCAGGTCGCATAGAGGCCTTCCAGCGACGCGAAACCCTTGACCTCGAGCGGGTTGCCGAACGGGTCGCAAAAGAACATCGTCCACTGTTCGCCGGGCTCGCCCGGATAGCGTAGTTGCGGTGGCAGCACGAACTCGGTGCCGGCGGCCTGCAGCCGGTCGGCCATGGCGCGCCAGGCCGGCAGCTCCAGCACCAGACCGAAGTGCGGCATCGGCACCAGCTGGTCGCCCACGCGGCCGGTGCGCTCGGTCTTGAACGGCTCGCCCAGGTGCAGCGAGAGCTGGTGGCCGTCAAAGTCGAAGTCGACCCAGGTGGCGGTGCTGCGGCCTTCGCGGCAGCCGAGAACGGCGCCGTAGAAGCGGCGCGCGACGTCGAGGTCGGTCACGTGGAAGGCGAGATGAAACAGGCTTGGCATGCGGGCGAGGATAGCCCGTGTCGGACAATGCAGGGCATGCGATCCCTGCTCGACGCCTGCCTGCGCGGGCTGGTCGCGTCCGTGCTGCTGGCCGGCACGGCGCGGGCGCAGGGCACGGCCTGACCGCCGGGCCCGCCTGCGGGCGCCGAGGTGCTCAGGCATGCGGCGGCGTCCCAGCTGCGCGACCGCGGGCTGCGGTGGCGCCTGACAGCTTCTTCGCTGGTGTCGGCGCGTTGCACATGACCGGCCCGCAGGCGCTGCCCGGCTTGCTGCGGGCCCGCGGCTTCGGCGTCCAGCGCGTTCCCTTGGCGAGCGGCACGCGTTTCAGTTCGGACAAGGCTGGATAATCCCCGCCATGCAGTCTCTGCGCTCCGCCCGCTTCCTTGCCCGCCTCGTGCTGGCCTGGTTCGTGCTGGCCATGGGCATGGCCATCGCCTCGCCCATGGCGCAGCCCGGCGCGCTCGACCTGGTCTGCGCCGGCGGCGGCCTCAAGCTGGTGCAGCAAGGCGATGACGGGCAGGCGCCGCTGTCGATGGGGCTGGACTGCCCGCTGTGCGGCCAGACCAGCGCGCCGCCGCCCGCCGCGCCCGCCCTGGCGGTGCTGCCGGTGCGCCATGCGGACGCGGCGACGCCCACCTTCCGGGCGCCGCTGCCGCCCGTCTTGCGACTGCCACCGGCCCGCGGGCCACCTGCGCCCGCTTTCACCTGAACCAGGCGGTGCCGGCGATGTGCCGGTGCTTTTGTCTCGTGATCACGGGCGGCGGCCGCATGCAGTCGCCGCCCAGTTGGGCTTCTCCATGACCTCGTCCCTTTCCTTCTCCCTCGTTCGTGCCTTCGCGCTGAGCGCATCCCTGTTCGCGGCCGGCGCCACGCAGGCCCACGTCACCCTGGAATACCAGGTGGCCCATGCCGGCAGCGGCTACAAGGCGAGCTTCAAGGTCGGCCACGGCTGCGGCGCCTTTGGCACCCGGCAACTGGTGGTCGACATCCCGGCCGGGGTGCGGTCCGCGCATCCCATGCCCAAGCCGGGCTGGCAGCTGGCCACCGAGCAAGCCGCAGGCGATGTGGCGCGCGTCACCTGGACGGCCCGCAGCGGCGACGCCGTGCTGGCCAGCGCCCACTACGACGAGTTCGTGCTGGTGGCGCGCATGCCGGACCAGGCCGGTACGCTCTACTGGCCGGTGCGCCAGGTGTGCGAGGAAGGCCACGCCGACTGGGTGGACATCCCGGCGCCCGGCCAGAAGCTGTCGGACCTGAAGGCGCCCGCCGCGCTGCTGGAAGTGTTGCCCGCGGGCGGCGCCGGCGGCCATTCACACTGAACGAAAGAACACGATGAACCGACTCCTTGCTTCCGCGCTCCTGTGCACTTGCTTCGCGCTGCAGGCGCAGACCGCGCCTGTCACCGTCGCAGGCGCCTGGGCCCGCGCCAGCGTCCAGGGCCAGAGCGGCACCGGCGCGTTCATGACCTTGACGGCGCGCGAGCCGCTCAGCCTGGTCGGCGCGGCCACGCCGATGGCGGGTGTGGCCGAACTGCACGAGATGAAGATGGAAGGCGACGTGATGCGCATGCGCGCCGTCCCCGCGCTGGAGCTGGTGCCGGGCAAACCGGTGGAACTCAAGTCGGGCGGCTACCACCTGATGCTGATGGACCTGAAGGCGCCGTTGCGGGTCGGCACGCAGGTGCCGCTGGCGCTGCGCTTTCGCGACGCCAAGGGCGTGGTCAGCACGTTGCAGGTGTCGGTGCCGGTGGCTGCGCGGGCGCCCGAGCACAAGCACTGAGGCAGCAGGGTGCCCCAGCTACGGCGACCCTGGAGTAAGCTGTGCGCAACATCACCGGAGCACCTGCCATGAGCGCAAATCCCGATTTCGGCTTCGGCAAGTTCGTCCCCGGCTTCGACTTCCTGCAGAACCTCGCCAAGGGCACGGCCCAGGCCACGCCACAGATGGGTGCCCTCTCCAGCTGGGTGGCGCCCACGCTGAACGTGGAAGAGCTGGACAAGCGCATCTGCGAGCTCAAGGCAGTGGCCTTCTGGCTGGACCAGAACGGCAAGGCGCTGGCGGCCACCATCCAGGCCCTCGAAGTGCAGAAGATGACGCTGGCCACGCTCAAAGGCATGAACGTCAACATGAGCGAGATGGCCGAAGCCATGAAGGCCCGCACGGCGGAGGCCGTGGGCGGCATGCAGAAGATGACGCAGGCCGCGGCCGGCGCCGCCAGGCCGGCTGCGAAGAAGGCAGCGGCCGCCAACGGCGATGCCGCCGCCGGCGGCCCGGTCGATCCGCTGCAATGGTGGGGCGCGCTCACCCAGCAGTTCCAGCAGATCGCGGCCAGCGCGCTGCAGGACGTCGCCCAGGCGGTGCCGCCCGAGGCGCAGCGGCCGGCCGAGACCGTCACCGCCGGTGTGCCCACCGGCAAGTCTGCCGCCGGCACGCCCGCGCCGCGCAAGGCGGCGGCTCGCAAGTCCGCCCCACGCAAGGCGAGCCCCCGCCCCTGAGGCCGCCATGAAGTTGTTCCCTTTCGGCCACGCCACCCACCCGCAGTGGCAGATGGCGGCCGGCCTGGTGCTGGCCCAGCTGCGCGGGCAGATGGCGCTGCACGGCTACGCGCCGGCGCCGACGCTGGGCCTGGTCTACATCACCGACCACTACGCGTCGGCGGCGCAGGAGATTCTCGACCACCTGGGCGCCGAGCTGCCCGAAGTGACGGAGTGGGCCGGCACCGTCGGCGTCGGCATCGCATCATCGAACGTGGAGTACTTCGACGAGCCGGCGCTGGCCGTGATGCTGTGCGCGCTGCCGTCGGACCAGTACCGCGTGTTCTCCGGCGTGGCGCCGCTGCCGGCCGGCTTCACGCCGCACACGGCGCTGGTCCACGCCGATGCGGCCACGCCCGACGTGGCGGAGCTGATCGCCGAGATGTCGGCGCGCACCTCCACCGGCTACCTGTTCGGCGGCCTGGCTTCCAGCCGTGGCGACGTGGTGCAGTTCGCCGTCGGCGGCAACGGCAACATGCGCGGCCAGGGCAAGGCCGGCGGCGTGTTCCGCGGCGGGATGTCCGGCGTCGCCTTCGCCCAGGGGGTGAGCCTGGTGTCGCGCGTCACCCAGGGCTGCCAGCCGGTGGCGCCGGCGCGCACCATCACCGGCGCGGACGGCAACCTCGTGACGCAGCTGGACGGCCAGCCGGCCCTTGACGTGCTGCTGCAAGACCTGGGCTTGTCGCTCGATGAGCCGCAGGCCACGGTCGCCGCGCTGCGCACCACGCTGGTGGGCCTGACCGAGGCCGGCGCCGACGTGGTCGGCCGCACCGGCCACTTCGGCTCCGACGTGATCGTGCGCCACATCATCGGCATCGATCCGCGCCAGCGCGGCGTCGCCATCGCCATGGTGGTGCAAGAGGGCATGCGGCTGGCCTTCTGCAAGCGCAACGTGGAGGCGGCGCGGGCCGACCTGATGCGCATCTGCGCCGAGATCCGGGAGGAACTGGAGCCCGAGGAGCTGCCGCTGGCGGTGGCCACCGCGCTGGCCGCCGACACGCTGGGCGAGCCGAGCCCGGCGCGGCGCATCGCCGGCGCCGTCTACGTCAGCTGCGCCGGCCGCGGCGGCCCGCACTTTGGCGGCCCGAGCGCCGAGATGCAGATCGTGCGCCATGCGCTGGGCGACGTCCCGCTGGTGGGCTTCTTCGCGGGCGGCGAGATCGCCCGCGACCATTTGTATGGCTACACGGGCGTGCTGACGGTGTTTCGCTAGCGGCGCAACTGCGTGAGCGCAGCGAGCTCCCAGCTGCGCATCGCCAGCACCAGCGTGTAGGCCTCGGGGTCTTTGTCAGCAAGCTCTGGTCGGCCGGGTGCTGCTGCGCGAAGTCCTGCGCCATCCGCTGCAACCGGTTCATGAACGAAGGCGCTGCTGCACGGCCTTCCGGGTGCTGCTCGGGGGCAGCGTCGCATTCGCCCTCTGATCGAGCCGTGCACAGCGGCAAGCCTTCGGCATGGCGGTGGAAGCCGCCGCCGAAGTAGTCCAGCACCGCGTGGTCGCGAAACGAGTTCATCACCGGTCCGTGCGGCCGCCAGCGACAGGTCTTGGTCAGCTTGAGGCGGCAGCGGTTGATGGGCCGCAGCGCGTGATCGTCGCTGCATGCGTACCAGGATCAGGTGCTGGGCGACTCGGAACGGCCGGCGTAGCGCCGCCGGCCGGCGGGATCAGACACCGCGGGCGCGGTCCCGCTTGAATGCCTGCGCCCAGGTCGCGAAGCTGCCGGCGTTCAGCGCCTCCCGGATCTCGCGCATCAGGTTCAGGTAGAAGTGCAGGTTGTGGATGGTGCCCAGCATCGGGCCCAGCATCTCGCCGCAGCGCTCCAGGTGGTGCAGGTAGGCGCGCGAGAAGCCGCCGCTGGTGCTGCCGTCGGCGCGCGTGGCGCCCTTGCAGGCATGGCAGCCGCAGGTTTCGTCCAGCGGGCGTTCGTCGGTCCGGTGCCTGGCGTTGCGGATCTTGACGTCGCCAAAGCGCGTGAACATGTGGCCGTTGCGCGCATTGCGCGTCGGCATCACGCAGTCGAACATGTCCACGCCTTGTTCGACGCCGGCCACCAGGTCTTCCGGCGTGCCCACGCCCATCAGGTAGCGCGGCTTGTCGGCCGGTAGCCGGTGGGGGGTGTGCGCCATGATGCGCAGCATCTCGTCCTTGGGCTCGCCGACGCTGACGCCGCCGACCGCATAGCCAGGGAAGTCCATTTCGACCAGCGCCGCCAGCGACTCTTCGCGCAGGTTCTCGAACATGCCGCCCTGCACGATGCCGAACAGCGCGTTCGGATTTTCCAGCCGGTCGAACTCCACCTTGCAGCGCTGTGCCCAGCGGCGCGACAGCTCCATCGACACCCGCGCTTGCGCTTCGGTCGTGATCTGGCCCCGGGTGTCGTACGGCGTGCATTCGTCGAACTGCATGACGATGTCGGAGTTCAGAGCCGTCTGGATCTGCATCGACACTTCCGGCGTGAGGAACAGCCGGTCGCCGTTGACGGGCGAGGCGAACCTGACGCCCTCCTCGCTGATCTTGCGCATCTCGCCCAGGCTCCAGACCTGGAAACCGCCCGAGTCCGTCAGGATCGGCTTGTGCCAGTTCTCGAACTTGTGCAGCCCGCCGAACTGCGCCAGCACGTCCAGGCCCGGCCGCATCCACAAGTGGAAGGTGTTGCCCAGGATGATCTGTGCGCCCATCTCCTCCAGCGAACGCGGCATCACGCCCTTGACGGTGCCATAGGTGCCCACGGGCATGAAAATGGGCGTTTCCACCACCCCGTGGTTCAGGGTGAGGCGCCCGCGCCGGGCGTGGCCTTCGGTGGCCAGGACTTGGAAACTCAGCATGCCGCGATTGTCGGCGATGCCGGTGCCAGGCGCCGCTCCAGCAGCATCGCATCCCCATAGCTGAAGAACCGGTAACCCTGCGCGATCGCATGGCGGTACAGCGCCATCACCTGCTCGTAGCCGGCCAGCGCGCTCACCAGCATCAACAGCGTCGACTTGGGCAGGTGGAAATTGGTCAGCAGCACGTCGACCTGGCGGAAGGCGAAGCCCGGCGTGATGAAAATGTCGGTGTCGCCGCGCGCCAGCCCGCTGCGGGCCCAGGATTCCAGCGTGCGCACGGTGGTGGTGCCCACGGCCACCAGCCGGCCGCCGCGCGCGCGCAGGTCGGCGATGGCCTGCTGGGTGGCTTCCGGCACCTCGTACCACTCGCTGTGCATGCGGTGCTGCGCGATGTCCTCGGTCTTGACCGGCTGGAAGGTGCCGGCGCCCACGTGCAGCGTGACGCTGGCGCGCCGGATGCCGCGCGCCTCCAGCTCGGCCAGCACCTGCTCGTCGAAGTGCAGCGCCGCCGTCGGGGCCGCCACCGCGCCCGGGTTGCGCGCGAACACGGTCTGGTAGCGCCTGGCGTCTTCGGCGGTGTCGGCATGGGTGATGTACGGCGGCAGCGGCACGTGGCCGTGCTGCTCCATCAAGGTGTAAGGGTCGCCGCTGAAGCCGAAGCGGAACAGCGGCCCGTTCTCGCCGGGGTAGCGTCCCAGCAGCGTGGCCGTGAAACCGCCGTGCATGCGCACCGTGGTTCCGAGAGGCGGCCTCTTGCTCACCTTCATGTGGGCCACGACCTCCTGGCCGCCCAGCACCCGCTCGACCAGCAGTTCGAGCTTGCCGCCGGTGCGCTTCTCGCCGAACAGGCGGGCCTTGACCACCTGGGTGTCGTTGAACACCAGCAGGTCGCCCGGCTGCAGCAGTGCGGGCAGGTCGCGAAAACCGCGGTCGGTGGCGCCGTCGCCGCGCCCATCGAGCAGCCGCGAGCCGCTGCGTTCGGCGGCCGGATGCTGGGCGATCAGTTCGGGGGGCAGGGCGAAGTCGAAGTCGCCAAGGGAGAAGCTACGCATGCTTGAGGGCTGGACAAAGCCCGTGCCAAGTGATTGAACAGGCAGAATTGTCCCATGCCCGTTGCCCAGGAGCTGTCCCCGCCGCAGAAGGCCCTGTTGAAACTGGGCCTGGCTCGTGACATCGACCTGGCGCTACACATCCCCCTGCGCTACGAGGACGAAACCCGGATCACGCGGCTGCGCGACGCCCGCGAAGGCGACACGGTGCAGATCGAAGCCGAGGTCACCGACAGCCATATTGCCTTGCGCCCGCGCCGGCAACTGGTGGTGACGGTGGACGACGGCAGCGACACCTGCGGGCTGCGCTTTTTCAGCTTCTACCCCTCGCAGCAGAAGGCGCTGGCGCCCGGCACCCGGCTGCGCATCCGCGGTGAGTTGAAGGGCGGGATGTTCGGCTGGCAGATGGTGCATCCCACCTGGCGCCCGGCCGGAGGCGAACTGCCGGATGCCTTGACACCGGTGTATCCGACGGTCGCGGCGCTGCCGCAGGCCTATCTGCGCAAGGCGGTGCTGTCCGGGCTGGCGCGGGCCGACCTGTCGGAGACGCTGCCGCCCGACGCGCCACCGGCGCCCGGACGCGCGGCCGACTGGAGCCTGCAGCAGGCGCTGAACTTCCTGCACCATCCGGCGCCGGACGTGCCGCTGGCGGCGCTGGAAGACCGCAGCCATCCGGCCTGGCTGCGGCTGAAAGCGGAGGAGTTGCTGGCGCAGCAGCTGTCGCAGCTGGAAAGCCGGCGCGAGCACGAGCGGCTGCGGGCGCCGCCGCTGCGCGGGGGCGCCGGCGGCCTGCACGAGCAGCTGCTGGCGGCATTGCCGTTCCAGCTGACGCCGGCGCAGCAGCGCGTCGGCCAGGAGATCGCCACCAGCCTGGCGCGCGCGACGCCGATGCACCGGCTGCTGCAGGGCGACGTGGGCTCCGGCAAGACCGTGGTGGCGGCGCTGGCGGCGGCGATCGCCATCGATGCCGGCTGGCAATGCGCGCTGATGGCGCCCACCGAGATTCTGGCGGAGCAGCACTTTCGCAAGCTGATCGGCTGGCTCGAGCCGCTGCTGGCCCCGCGCGGCCAGAGAGTGGCGTGGCTCACCGGCAGCCAGAAGAAAAAGGAACGCGGCCAGATGCTGGCGCTGGTGGCCAGCGGTGAGGCGGCGTTGGTGATCGGCACCCATGCCGTGATCCAGGACCAGGTGCAGTTCAAGGCGCTGGGGCTGGCCATCATCGACGAGCAGCACCGGTTCGGGGTGGAGCAGCGGCTGGCGCTACGGGGCAAGCTGGCCCAGGTGGAGCGCGAGCCGCATCTGCTGATGATGTCGGCCACCCCGATCCCGCGCACGCTGGCCATGAGCTACTACGCGGACCTCGACGTCTCCACCATCGACGAGTTGCCGCCGGGGCGCACGCCGGTGGTGACGAAGCTGATTTCCGACAGCCGTCGCGCCGAGGTGATCGAGCGCATCCGCCACCAGCTGGCGCAAGGCCGGCAGGTGTACTGGGTTTGTCCGCTGATCGAGGAAAGCGAGACGCTGGACCTGACCAATGCCACGGAAACCCACCAGGCGCTGAGCCAGGCGCTGCCCGGCGTGATGGTCGGGCTGCTGCATTCGCGCATGCCGCAGCCGGAAAAGAAGGCCGTGATGACGCTGTTCACCGGCGGTCAGATGGGGGTGCTGGTGTCGACCACCGTGATCGAGGTCGGCGTGGACGTGCCCAACGCCTCGCTGATGGTCATCGAACACGCCGAGCGCTTCGGCCTCTCGCAGCTGCACCAGCTGCGCGGCCGGGTGGGCCGGGGTGCGGCGGCATCGGCCTGTGTGCTGCTGTATTCGACCGGCGACTATCCACGCCTGGGTG
>NZ_JAQGLS010000272.1 GCF_028292805.1 Ramlibacter sp.
CGGGGCGCGGCACCGAAGGCGAGGTGGGCGGCCGCAGCTTCCTGATCGGCAGCCTGCGCTGGCTGCAGGAATTGCAGGTGCCGCTGGCACCGCTGCAAGCGCATGTGGAACGCCTGCAAGGCGACGGGGCGACCTTGTCGGCGCTGGTCGAGCGCAGCACCGAAGGCCTGGCGCTGCGCGCGCTGATGGCTTTTGCCGACGAGCCCAAGCCGCAGGCGAACCAGGCCCTGGCCAGCCTGCGCGCGCAAGGCCTGCGGCTGGTGCTGATTTCCGGCGACAACCGCGCCGCCGCGCTGGCGATGGGCCGCCGGCTCGGCCTGCGGGACCACGAGATCCAGGCCGAGGTGTTGCCGGGCGAGAAGGCCGCGCGGGTCGCTGCGCTGCGCGCGGGCGGCCAGGTGGTGGCGATGGTGGGCGACGGCGTCAATGACGCCCCGGCGCTGGCCGCCGCCGACGTCGGCATCGCGATGGGCACCGGCACCGACGTGGCGATGCACGCGGCCGGCATCACGCTGATGCGCGGCGACGTGTCGCTGGTGGCCGCCGCGCTGGCGATTTCGCGGCGCACGGTGCGCAAGATCCGGCAGAACCTGTTCTGGGCCTTTGCCTACAACGTGGCCGGCATCCCGCTCGCGGCGCTGGGCTACCTGAGCCCGGTGATGGCCGGCGCCGCGATGGCGTTGTCGAGCGTGAGCGTGTTGGCCAATGCCTTGCTGTTGAAGCGTTGGCGGCCCTGACCGTCATTCCCGCGCAGGCCGCAACCCAGGGCGTGCACATTAAAAAAGCGCGCCGCGGCGCGCTCTTCCAAAGCCCTGCGTGCCCGCCTGCGCGGGGACGTCGAATCAGGGCAGTGCCGGATAGTCCGTGTAGCCCTTGGCCCCGCCGCCATACAGCGTGTCGCGATCCAGCGTCGCCAGATCGGAGCCGCTGCGCAGGCGTTCCACCAAGTCGGGGTTCGAGATGAACGCGCGCCCGAAGGCCACCAGGTCGGCGCCATCGGCCAGCGCCTGCCGCGCCAGGGCCTGGTCGTAGCTGTTGTTGACCATCCAGGCACCCTGGCCACCGGCGTCGCGATAGGCCTGACGCAAGGCCGCGTAGTCGAACGGCCGGCCGTCCACTTCGCGCGGGCCGCCGGTGGCGCCCTCGATGATGTGGACATACGCCAGGCCCAGGCCGGCCAGCTCGCGCACCACGTATTCGAACAGCTGCTGCGGCGCCGTGTCGGCGATGTCGTTGGCCGGCGTCACCGGTGACAGCCGGATGCCCACGCGCTCGCCACCGACTTCCTCGGCCACCGCCCGCGTCACCTCCAGCAGCAGGCGGGCGCGGTTTTCGATGGAGCCGCCATAGTCGTCGTCACGCTGGTTGCTGCCGGTCTTGAGGAACTGGTCCAGCAGGTAGCCGTTGGCGCCGTGCACCTCGACGCCGTCGAAGCCGGCGCTGGTGACGGCGTTGCGCGCGGCATGGCGATAGTCGTGCACGATGCCCGGCAGTTCCTGCGCGTCCAGGGCCCGCGGCTGCGAGGTCGGAACGAACGAGCCGACGCCGTCCTTGATCAGGTAGGTGTTGGTCTTGGCCGTCAGGGGCGAGGGCGCTACCGGTGCCTTGCCCTCGGGCTGCAGGTCGACGTGCGAGACGCGGCCCACGTGCCACAGCTGCACCACGATGCGGCCGCCGCGCTCGTGCACGGCCTGCGTCACCTCTTTCCAGGCATCCAGCTGCTCGGTGCCGTACAGCCCCGGCACGTCGGCGTAGCCCTGGCCCTGGTGGCTGATCGCGGTGGCCTCCGTGATGATGAGGCCGGCCGTGGCGCGCTGCGCGTAGTACTGCGCCATCAGCGGGGTGGGGACGGCGCCGGGTGCGCGGTTGCGCGTGAGCGGCGCCATGACGATGCGGTTGGGCAGCGCCATGCCGCCCAGCACGATGGGATCGAATAGGGTGGTCATTTTCAGTTGAGTCCTTCAGCAGTGAGGGCTTCCTGCACGGCGGGGCGCGCTTCCACGCGTGCCCGGTACGCCACCAGGTTGGCAAAGCCGGACAGGTCGACCGCCATCGGCCTGGCCCAGCGCGAAACGGTGTAGAGGTAGCCGTCGGCGACGCTGAAGTGCTCGCCCATCAGGTAGTCCTTGCCGGCCAGTTCGCCATCGACCCAGGCGAAGCGCTGCGCCAGCTTGTCGCGGCCCATTTTCCTGACTTCGTCCGGCAGGGCGGGGTTGAACAGGGGCGAAAAATTCTTGTGCAGTTCGGTGCTGATGAAGGTCAGCCACTCCTGCAGGCGATAGCGCGGCAGCGTACCGTTGGCTGGCGCCAGGTTCTTCAGCGGCGCCTGGTCGGCGATGTACTGCACGATGGCCGGGCCTTCGCGCAGCCGGGTGCCGTCGTCGAGTTCCAGCAGCGGAACGTAGCCCAGCGGGTTGATGGTGTAGTAGTCGGTGCCGTCGGACAGCTGGTGCGTCTTGGTCGAGGCCTGCACCGGCTCGAAGGCCAGGCCGGCTTCGCGCAGCGCGATGTGGGGCGAGAGCGAGCAGGCGCCCGGAGAGTAGTACAACTTCATTCGCTTTTTCCTTGAGTTGCGCGCGTGGTGTGGACAATTCGATGCTAGCGCCTTGCGCGCAACCGTGCAGGGGGCGGGGCAACCGACAATCGCCCGATGGCAAAGCTCCTGAAATGGCTGGTGTTCGCGGTGTCGGCGTTCGTCTTGCTGCTGGTCGGCGTTGCCGTGGCACTGCAGCAATGGGTGCGCACCGACGATTTCCGCAGCCGGGTGGAACGCGAGGCGACGGCAGCGCTGGGCGTGCCGCTGACGATGGGCCGGCTGTCGGTCGACCTGTGGCCGCTGCCGGCGGTGGCGGTGGACGACGTGCGGCTGCAGACGCGGCCGCCGATTTCGGTGACGCGGGTCGAGGCGCGGCCGGTCTGGACGGCGCTGCTGCTGGGGCGGCTGGAGATTGCGACGCTGCTGGTGCGGCAGGCGGTACTGCCGCAAACGGCACTGGCGGCGTTGGGCGCCGCCATGCAGAAGAAGGACGAGGCGGCCGCCAAGCCGGCGGCACCGGGCCCTTCCGCGTCGGTGGTGTGGCCACGCCGGGCAGTGCTGGACGCCGTCAGCTGGATCGACGGGCAAGGCCGGCGCACGACCATGGATGCGAAGGCGGCGCTGGCCGGCGACGGCCTGCTGCAGGAGGCCTCGTTCAAGGTGGTTGGCGGCCGCTTTGTCGGCGCCAGGGGCGAGCTGCGGCGCGAGGCCGACCACTGGCCGGTGCGGGTGGACATCGGTGGCGGCACCATCCGCGGCAAGCTGCAACTGCAGCCGGCGGTCAAGGGCGGACAGCTGCTGCAGGGTCAGCTGCGGACCGAGAACGTGGAGCTGGCGGCGCTGACCGCACCCAGCCGGACCCTGACCGGCAAGCTGCAGGCGCAAACCACCTTGCGCGCCGAGTTTCGCGAGGTCGGGCAGCTGGGCGAGGTGCTGCGCACGCAGACCCGCTTTGACGTGCGCAATGCGGTGCTGGAGGGAATCGACCTGGCGCGGGCGGTGCAGACGGCGGGGCTCAGCCGCGGCGGCTCGACCCGGCTGGACACGCTGGCCGGCCAGGTCACCACGCAAGGCAAGGCGCTGCAGCTGACCAAGCTGGTGGCCACCAGCGGCGTGCTGGCGGCCAGCGGCAACGTCGCCATCTCGGCCAGCCAGGCGCTCAGCGGCCGGCTGTCGGTGGAGTTGCAGGCGGCCGGCGCCGGCATCGGCGTGCCGCTGGCGGTGGGCGGCACGCTCTCCGCGCCCAGCGTCACCCTCACGCGCGGCGCCCTGGGCGCGTTGGCCGCCCCCGGTGGGGCTGCCAACGC
>NZ_JAQGLS010000002.1 GCF_028292805.1 Ramlibacter sp.
GGCGTCTGCTCCCCCTCGGGGGGCAGCACAGCACTCGGAGTGGCACGCTTGGGCGCCATCCGCCGCCCGGCGGGCCGCCCCAAGGGCGGCTGCACCCCCACGGGGGGCAGCGCAGAACACGGAGTGGCAAGCTTGGGGGCCATGAAGCGTGCCGGATCAAGACTTGTTGCGTGCTTCAACGTCGATGGTGGTCTTGTCGGCGCCGGGCGCTTGCGACGCCGTCACCTGCCCCGGCGGTGGCACGTCCGCCGTCGAAGACGTGCCGTCCTTCATGCCGTCCTTGAAGCCCTTGACGGCGCCGCCAAGGTCACCGCCCATGTTCTTGAGTTTCTTGGTGCCGAACACCAGGACCACGATCACCAGGACGATCAGCCAGTGCCAGATGGAAAACGAACCCATGGAAATACTCCTTCACTTACCGTTGATTCTAGTCGGGCAGGGATGGTTCACCCCGACAGGGCTCCTCAGCCCTTCAGCCACGGCCGCGGGCCGCCGATCACGTGGAAATGCAGGTGCCGCACTTCCTGCCCGCCATCGGCGCCGGTGTTGGTCACCAGCCGGAAACCGCCCTCCGGGTAAGGCCGGCAGCCCTCCTGCCTGGCCAGCTTGGGCACCAGCGCCATCATCCGGCCCAGCAACGGGGCGTGCGCCTCCTGCACGTGGGCCATCGACACGATGTGAGGCTTGGGGATCAGCAGGAAATGCACCGGCGCCCAGGGATTGATGTCGTGGAAGGCGAGCACTTCCTCGTCTTCGTAGACCTTGCGCGCGGGAATCTGCCCGGCCACGATCCTGCAGAAGATGCAGTCCGGATCGGCTTGGCTCATGGTGCTCACTGGGGGGGCAGCTGGTTGTCGGCAAAGCGCAGCCAGCCGCGGATGCAGCGGTACAGGTACCAGATCGCGACGATGGTCCAGGCGATGGCGCCGGGCACGATGAACAGGATGAACAGTGGCGAGGTGACCAGCAGCCACAGCACCGACCACCAGAAAGTGCGGATCATGTACGAGTGGTGGCGGGCGTACAGCGGATCGCCCTCGTCGGCGCGCTTGACGTAGTTGACGATCAGCGCCACCACCGGCAGGAACCAGGCGGTGAACGGCGCCGCCACGTGCAGCGCGTACAGCACGTGCATGACGGTGCGGTCGCCCGGCGTCTTCGTCTCGAAGGCAGCAAAGTCGGTCTCGGACATGGTTTTCTCCGGTTGTCTCATTCGCCCCCGGCCTCGCGGGCCTGGGCCTTGCGCAAGGCTTTCTCCTCCAGGCCGCCCAGGCCAGCGCGCCGCTCCAGCTCCGCGACCACGTCGGCGGGCTTGAGGCCATAGTGCGCCAGCGCGATCATGCAATGAAACCACAGGTCGGCCACTTCGCCCACCAGCGCGCCGGCATCGCCGCCGTGGCTGGCGTCCTTGGCGGCCATCACCACCTCGGTGGCTTCCTCGCCGATCTTCTTGAGGAAGGCGTCCGGGCCCTTGTGCAGCAGGCGGGCCACGTAGCTGGCCTGCGGATCACCGCCATTGGCGGGTTTGCGGCTTTCGATGACTTCGGCCAGGCGGGCCAGGGAGTCGGCTGCGGTCATGGGGCTCACTTGTAGATGTGCTCGGGGTCTTTCAAGACCGGCTCCACCACCTGCCAGGCCCCGTCGCGGTAAAGATGGAAAAAACAGCTGTGGCGGCCGGTGTGGCAGGCGATCGAGGGATCGTGCCCGTGCTGGGTGACCTTGAGCAGCAGCACGTCGCTGTCGCAGTCCATGCGGATCTCGTGCACCTGCTGCACGTGACCGGACTCCTCGCCCTTGAACCACAGCCTGGCGCGCGAGCGGCTGAAATACACGGCGCGGCCCAGTTCGGCGGTCTGCTGCAGCGCGGCGCGGTCCATCCACGCGAACATCAGCACGTCACCTGTCGTCACCTCTTGCGCGATCACGGGCACCAGGCCCTGCGCGTCCCATTTCACTTGGTTCAGCCAGTTCATGGGCGTATTGTCTCGTCATTCGGGCTGAGTTCCGGCTGAGGCGGCAATCCACGGCCCGGGGCCGCGCCCAGCACGCTATTCCGTACGGGCGCCTTGCGGCCGCGCCTGCGCGGGGACGACGAACTACAGGCGAACCGGGATCCCGCGCTCGGCCATGCGGGCCTTGGCCTGGGCCACGGTGAATTCGCCGTAATGGAAGATGCTGGCGGCCAGCACGGCGTCGGCGCCGCCCTGCTGCACGCCGTCGGCCAGGTGGTCCAGCGTGCCGACGCCGCCGGAGGCGATCACCGGCACCGGCACGGCGTCGCTGACGGCGCGGGTCAGTTCCAGGTCGAAGCCCGACCTGGTGCCGTCGCGGTCCATGCTGGTCAGCAGGATCTCACCGGCGCCGCGACTGGCCATTTCGGTGGCCCAGGCGACCGCGTCCAGCCCGGTGTTGCGGCGCCCGCCATGGCTGTAGACGTCCCAGCCGGGGCCGCGGCTGGCCGCTTCCTCGGGCGAGCGCCGCTTGGCGTCGATGGCCACCACGATGCACTGGGCGCCGTAGCGGGTGGAGGCCGCCGAGATGACGGCCGGATCGGCGATGGCGGCCGAATTGAAGCTGGTCTTGTCGGCGCCGGCATTGAGCAGCCGCCGCACGTCTTCGACGGTGCGCACGCCGCCGCCCACCGTCAGCGGGATGAACACCTGCGAGGCGACCGCCTCGATGATGTGCAGGATCAGGTCGCGGTCGTCGCTGGTGGCGGTGATGTCCAGGAAGGTCAGTTCGTCGGCGCCCTGCTCGTTGTAGCGCGCGGCGATTTCCACCGGATCCCCGGCATCGCGCAGCTCGACGAAATTGACGCCCTTGACGACCCGGCCGCCCGTCACGTCCAGGCAGGGGATGATGCGCTTGGCGAGCATCAGCGGCCTCGGCCGGGGCCGGGCCGCCCCAAGGCGGCCGAAGCCCCCCCGGGGGGCAGCGCAGTACACGAAGTGACAAGCGTGGGCGTCATCATTGCCCCAGTTGGTCGGCGCGGTCTTGCGCCTTGGCGAAATCGAGGTCGCCCGAATAGATCGCGCGGCCGCAGATCACGCCCTCGATGCCTTCGTCTTCCACCGCGCACAGCTGCTCGATGTCCGTCATGGAGCCCAGGCCGCCGGAGGCGATCACGGGAATGGTCAGCGCCTGCGCCAGCTTGACGGTGGCCTCGATGTTGATGCCCGAGAGCATGCCGTCGCGGCCGATGTCGGTGTAGACGATCGACTCGACGCCCCAGTCCTCGAACTTGCGCGCCAGGTCGATCACCTCGTGGCCGGTCAGCTTGCTCCAGCCGTCGGTGGCCACCTTGCCGTCCTTGGCGTCCAGGCCGACGATGATGTGGCCGCCAAAGGCGGTGCAGGCGTCCTTGAGGAAGCCCGGGTTCTTGACCGCGGCGGTGCCGATGATCACGTAGCGCAGGCCGCCGTCGATGTATTTTTCGATGGTGTCCAGGTCGCGGATGCCCCCGCCCAGCTGCACCGGGATGTCGTCGCCCACGGCCTTGAGGATGGATCGGATGGCGGCAAAGTTCTGCGGCTTGCCGGCAAAGGCACCGTTCAGGTCGACCAGGTGCAGGCGGCGCGCGCCCTTTTCCAGCCAGCTGCGCGCCATGGCGGCGGGGTCTTCGCTGAAGGTGGTGGCCTGGGCCATGTCGCCTTGTTTGAGGCGGACACAGTGGCCGTCTTTCAGGTCAATCGCGGGAATCAGGATCATGGCAGGCGGATGGCGGGACAACGGGCGCGGTCTGCGCCGGCGGAAGGGTCAGGGATTCCAGTGCAGGAAGTTGCGGTACAACGAGAGGCCCTGATCGGCGCTTTTCTCGGGATGGAACTGGGTCGCAAAAATATTATCGCGGGCAACGGCCGCGGTAAAGCGAACGCCATACTCGGATTCCCCAACACTGTGGCGGGGGTCCGACGGGCGCGCATAAAAACTGTGGACAAAGTAAAAGTGACTGCCGTCCGCGACGCCCGCCCACATCGGGTGCGGCCGCGCCTGCCAGACCTCGTTCCAGCCCATCTGCGGCACCTTGTAGCGGCTGCCGTCGGGCTGCAACTGCCCTTGCAGCTGGAACCGGACCACCTCGCCGGGAATCAGGGCCAGCCCGTCGGTCGGTCCTTCCTCGCTGCGATCGAGCACCATCTGCATGCCCACGCAGACCCCGAACAGCGGCTTGCTGGCCGCCGCTTCCAGCACCGACGCCAGCAGCCCGGACTCGCGCAGCTCGCGCATGCAGTCGGGCATGGCGCCCTGCCCCGGCAACACCACCCGCTCGGCAGCGCGCACGTCTTCGGGGCGTGAGGTGATCACTGCCTGCAACCCGCTGCCTTGCGCCACGTGCAGCACCGCCTGCGACACCGAGCGCAGGTTGCCCATGCCGTAGTCGACGACCGCCACCGTGCGAGCCATCAGAGCGAGCCCTTGGTGGAGGCAATCGTGCCGGCGCTGCGCGGATCGAGCTCCAGCGCGAACCGCAGGGCGCGGGCGAAGGCCTTGAACACCGTTTCGCACTGATGGTGCGCGTTCTCGCCCTTGAGGTTGTCGATGTGCAGCGTGACGAAAGCGTGGTTGCAAAAGCCCTGGAAGAACTCGTGCGCCAGCTGCACGTCGAAGGTGCCGATCATGCCGCTCTTGAACGGCACGTTCATCACCAGGCCGGGCCGGCCGGAAAAATCGATCACCACGCGCGACAGCGCCTCGTCCAGCGGCACGTAGGCGTGGCCGTAGCGGCGGATGCCCTTCTTGTCGCCCACCGCCTGCAAGACGGCCTGACCCAGCGTGATGCCCACGTCCTCGACGGTGTGGTGGCCGTCGATGTGCAGGTCGCCATCGGCATGGATGTCCAGGTCGATCAGGCCGTGGCGGGCGATCTGGTCGAGCATGTGGTCGAAAAAGCCAATGCCGGTGGCCAGCTTCGCCTGCCCCGTGCCGTCAAGGTTGACCTTGACGCTGATCTTGGTTTCGGCGGTCTGGCGGGTCACCACCGCTTGTCGGTGGGGACTCGTGATTTCATTCGGCGGGGCGA
>NZ_JAQGLS010000037.1 GCF_028292805.1 Ramlibacter sp.
ACGCACGCGTCGCTGCCGCACACCGGCATCGACCCGGTGGCGGCGGTTCTCACCCTCGGGCAACAGCTGCAAAGCCTGGTGCCGCGGGTGATCTCCTCGACCGAGCGGGCCCTGCTGGCGGTGACGCAGATTCAGGGCTCGGGCGCGCCCAACGTGATCCCCGACGATGCCTGGGTTGGCGGCACGGTCCGCACGTTCTCGGTGGAGGCCACCGACAGGATCGAAGCCGGCCTGCGCCAGATCGCCCAGGGCGTGGCCCAGGCCCATGGCTGCCAGGCCGAGATCGCCTTCCGCCGCGCCTCGCCCCCGGTGGTGAACCACCAAGCGGAGGCGCGCTTTGCCGCCAAGGTGATGCGCGACGTGGTCGGCGCCGACCGGGTCGACGAGAACTTCCCGGCGGTGATGGGCGCGGAAGACTTCGCCCACATGCTGCGCGCGCGCCCCGGCTGCTATGCCTTCATCGGCAATGGCGACGGCGGCCACCGGCTGGCGGACCATGGGCCCGGTCCTTGCATCATCCACAACACGTCGTTCGACTTCAACGACGAGATCATTCCGATCGGCGCCAGCTACTTCGTGCGGCTGGCGCAACAATGGCTGGCACAACCCTGAGGATCGCTGCAATGACCTTTCCCCGTTTCCGCAACCTCGCCCTGGCGGCGGCCCTCGCGGCCGGCGTCACCGCGCCCGCCATGGCCCAGCGCGTGATCCGCATGGTGGTGCCGTTCGGCCCCGGCGCCGTGCAGGACACCATCGCGCGCACCTTCAACGCGGAACTCGGGCAGGCGCTGGGCGCCACCGTGGTGGTGGAGAACCGACCCGGCGCCGGCGGCACCGTCGGCACGGCGCAGGTGGCCAGGGCCACCGACAACAACACGCTGGTGCTGGCGGCCGCCAGCCACACGCTGGCCGGGCACCTGTACAGCAAGCTGGCCTACGACCCGGTCAAGGATTTCACCGGCGTCGCCTACATCGGCAACTCCGGCTATGCGATCGCCGCGCCGGCCAACCTGGGCGTGAACAACCTGGCGGACTACGTCAAGCTGCTCAAGACCAGGCCGGGCCAGAACAACTACGCCTCGGCCGGCAACGGCAGCGCCACCCACATGGGCATGGCCTACTTCCTGGCTAAGGCGGGCGTGGAGATGCAGCACGTGCCGATGAAGTCGACCGGCGACGCCGTCAACGAAGTGCTGGCCGGCCGCGTGCAAGGCGTGACGTCGTCGCTGGTGGGCATCACCGGCTTCAAGGGCGACCCGCGCATCAAGATCCTGGCCTACACCGGCGACAGGCGTTCCAAGTTCATGCCCGAGTTGCCGACGGTGGCCGAGGCCGGCGTGCCGGGCTACAAGTTCGACTCGTGGATCGGCGTGCTGGCGCCTTCCACCCTGCCGAAGGCGGAAGCGGAAAAGCTCAACGCCGCCATCAACAAGGTGCTGGCCGAGCCGGCGGTGCAGGAACGCCTGGCCCGGCTGGGCGTGGAGTCGGGCGCGATGTCGGTGGATGCCTTCCAGCAACTGCTGCGGGCCGACTACGAAGCGGCCGGCGTGCTGGTGAAGGCGGCGGGCGCGCGGGTCGAATAGAGCCGCGTCGTCCCCGCGCAGGCGGGAGCCGAAGCTTTCCGGGAACAGCGGCCGCGAGGCCGCTTTTTCTATGCGCCGTCGGTGCATGCCCCGGCGGCCGGCCCCGCTCCTGCTCACTTGTCATCCCCAAGCCCGGGTGACAAGTCACCACCCTCGGTCGAGGAACCGGACCGCGTGGTCCGGCGGCGGCACCGGGCAGCTCTCGCAGTGTCCGAGGATCGCGTAGCGGTTGCGGGCCACCAGGCGGTAGGCGGCGGCCCGCAGCGGCGCGGGGATCAGCCACCCCGGCCGGGTCGCGCGCCACGGCCAGCCGAGCGCATGCAGAACCCGCAGGATGGCCCGGTGTGTTGCCCGCTGCGTTCACCGTCCACCAGCAGCAATGTCTGCAAAGCCATCGGGACGCAGCCCCGCCTCGACCAGCAGCCGACGGCCCACCGCGCCCTGGATGGAGGCGAACTGGACGAGCGCGTGGCGGTCGTGCTTCAACGGCAAGCGGGCCCAGTGGCTGCACAGCGGGCAGTGGGCATCGAACACGACGATCATGGTGGCCTCCAGGCACCCGCCGCGAGATCGCGCCGCACGCGAAAATGCAGGCGGCCGGTGCTCGCTTCCAGGGCGAATCCTCCAGCGCCGGCAAGCCGACGCAAGGGCCAGCGCCGGCGGGCAGGGCGGCGGCCAATGCCAGCGTGGACACGTGAAGCCGTAGCCTGGTTGACGACGACGTGGCAGCTGGACATGCGTTCGAGCCTGGTTCCTGGCCCGGGGATGGCAGCCGGCCCCCGTTGCCCGGCAAACCCGCAAGCGGGTTTGCCGCCAGGACATGCAACACCGACGCACAAAACGAAAGCGGCACGCAGGCCGCTTTCGAAGGGGAAGCCCTGGCTTGCCGCCTGCGCGGGAACGACGGCGGCTAGACCGCCAGCGCCGCAGCGTGCCGCCACGCCCGGCGCAGCACCGCCGGCGAGCGCGATTCCTCCGGGATCAGCAGCAGGCCGCGCGAGCGCATCCAGCTGCCCAGCGCCACGTGGCTGGTCAGCACCGCCAGCGGGATCGCCAGCAGCAGCGGCAGCGCCACCGGCGCCAGCCACAGCAGCGCGCCGACGTCGATGGCGGCGATGCCGGCGGCGTACAGCGCGATCACGCCGGTCATCGGCGCCAGCCGGCCGATGGCGTCGCCCCAGGTGATGCCAGCGGCTTCGCGCGGGGGCGACTTCCACTCCAGCTTCAGGCCGGTCAGCGCGATCAGCACGAAGAACGAGTGCGCCAGCATCCGCACCGGCGATTGCAGCAGTGCCACCAGTGTCTCCAGCATAGCGCTGCCCAGCAGGGCGGCAGTGCCACCAAAGCCGGCCTGGCCACGGCGCAGGAACACGGCCGCCAGTCCCAGCACGCGCGGCATGAACAGCATCGCCAGGGTCCAGGCCCACAGGCTGCGCAGTTCGGCCGGCACGGCCTGCCAGTCCGGCAGCACCTGCGCGCCGGTCATCCACAGCGTGGTGCCGAAGGTCAGGAAGGCCAGCCACAGCGGGGCCGACAGATACGACATGGCGCCGATGGCGAACATGGCGCGGTGCACGCGGTGGATGCCCGGCTCGGCGATCAGGCGCGAGTTCTGCAGGTTGCCCTGGCACCAGCGGCGATCGCGCTGCAGCTCGGACAACAGGTCCGGCGGCTGCTGCTCGTAGCTGCCGACCAGGTCGGACACCAGCCACACGTGGTAGCCGGCGCGGCGCATCAGCGCGGCCTCGACGAAGTCGTGCGACATGATCGGGCCGGCCAGGCCGCCCTCACCCTTGATCGGCGCCAGCGCGCAGTGCTGCATGAAAGGCGCCACGCGCAAGATCGCGTTGTGGCCCCAGTAGTGCGACTCCCCCAGCTGCCAGAACTGCATGCCCAGCGTGAACAGCCGGCCGGTCACGCGCGAGCCGAACTGCTGCGCGCGCGCGTGCAGCGTGGCGTGGCCGACGGCCTGGCTGGCGGTCTGGATGATGCCGGCCTTGGGGTGGGCTTCCATCAGCTTGACCAGCGAGACGATGCAGTCGCCGCTCATCACGCTGTCGGCGTCCAGCACCACCATGTAGCGGTAGTCCTTGCCCCAGCGGCGGCAGAAGTCGGCCACGTTGCCGGCCTTGCGGTGCGTGCGGCGCTCGCGCAGGCGGTAGTACACCTCGATCTGCGGCTGCTCCGGGTGCGCGGCCAGGGTGGTGCGCAGCCCCTCCCAGGCGGCGCGCTCGGCAGCGATGATGCCGGGGTTGTTGCTGTCGGACAGCACGAACACGTCGAACACGGTCGCATGGCCGGTGGCGGCCACCGATTCGCAGGTGGCGCGCAAGCCGGCGAACACCGTGGCCACGTCCTCGTTGCAGATCGGCATGATGATCGCGGTGCGGGCGCTGGCATCGACCGGATGGTCTTGAACCGCGCGCGCCGACACCGAATGGGCATCACCGAACAGCATCACCCAAAAGCCCATCAGCGCGGTGACGAAGCCGGTCACCACCCAGGTCGAGAGGATCGCGAACAGGGCGATCTGGCCCCATTCCAGCCACCCGCTGCCGTAGTCCGGCTGGGCATCGGCGAACAGCCAGCTGGCCACGCCGGTGCTCAGGAGCGTCAGCAACGCGAAGGCCAGGCGGCGGCGGTTGGCCGCCAGTTGCCAGGCTTGGGGCTGTTCGCGCGGCTTGCGCGCGGCGGGCGTGCCGCCAGCCAGCACGGCGTTGGCGGCGCAGAGCAGCGCGGTGCCCACGCTGTTCCAGAAGCCGCGCCAGGGCTGCGCCGGCATCGAGCCGCGATGCACCGGCGGCGTGGTCACGCAGTTCGGGTGCCGCTCCTGGCGCAAGGTGCTGCGGCGAGCCGGCGCCGGCACGGGCTGCATGTCTACTCGGGAAGAATGATGTTGGACCATGTCTCGCTCAGGGTGTGGGTGTCGTGCTGCAGGAAGGCGCGCAACTCGACCGGCTGGGCCGGGTCGATGCGCTGCACGCGCAGGGTCATCCGCCAGCTCTTGGCGGCGGGGTTGAAATAGGCAAGTTGCTCGAGAACCCGGCCGTTGCCGTCGGCGCTGGCCACGGCGCGCACGGCGGCGTCGGGCGGCAAGGCGGCCAGCGCCGGGCCGGCGAAGTCGACGACGAACTGCACCTGGCCGGCGCGCTCGTTGCCGTCCAGCCTGGCGTAGCCGATACCGCGCCGCGATTGCGTCGCCCAGCCGCCGGGGGGGCGCTGCTGCGTGTCGCCTTGCCAAGACAGCTCGTAGGCGAAGGCGAGCGGCACGCCCGGCGCGGGCAGCTGCGCCGGCACCCAGTAGGCGACGATGTTGTCGTGGGTTTCGTCGGGCGTGGGCAGCTGCAGCAGCTCGATGCGGCCCGGGCCCCAGTCGCCCAGCGGCTTGACCCAGGCGCTCGGGCGGCGCTCGTAGCGCGCTTCCACGTCCTCGTAGCTGGCGAAGGCGCGATCGCGCTGCATCAGGCCGAAGCCGCGCAGCTGCTGCACCGCGAACGCGTTGGTGGTGGGCCGCGCCGGGTTCTGCAGCGGGCGCCAGAGCCATTCGTCGCCGCTGGCCACCAGCAGGCCGTCGGAGTCGTGCACTTCCGGGCGGAAGTCGCCGGCGCGCGGCTGGTTCTCGCCAAAGAAGAACATGCTGGTCAGCGGCGCGATGCCCAGCGTGGCGACGGGGCGGTCGGTGGGGCGCAGGAACACGCGGGCATGCACCCGGGTGACGGTCTGCGCGCCGGGCACCAGCTCGAACCGGTAGGCGCCGGTGGCGCGCGCCGACTCCAGCAGCGCGTACAGCGTGATCTGCTTGGCGTCGGCGGCCGGGCGCTCCAGCCAGAACTCGGTAAAGCGCGGAAACTCCTCGCCGCTGCCGCCGACGGTGTCGATCGCCAGCCCGCGCGCCGACAGGCCGTACTGCTGGCCGGCGCCGAGCGCGCGAAAGTAGCTGGCGCCCAGGAAGACGACCAGTTCGTCCTTGTACTGCGGATTGTTCAGCGCGTAATGCACGCGCAGGCCGGCATGGCCCAGGTCGCCCCAGCCTTGCGGCTGCACCGCGTTCTTGCCGAAGTCGTAGTCACCGCTGGCGTAGGGCAGGGCGCGCGCGCCGTCGGCCGTCAGCTCGTGCACCCGCACCGGGGCGCGCTGGTACAGGCCGCGATGGAAGAACATGGTCTCGAACGGCAGCTGGGCGTCGCCCCACAGCGCACGTGCCGGGCGAAAGCGGATGTCGCGGTAAGCGTCGTAGTCGAGTGACTGCAGTTCGGCCGGCAGCGCGTCGGCGGCGGACACCAGCGGCGACTGCGCGCGCTCTTGCGCGATGCGGGCGACATCGTCGAGCCCGAAGCGAAAGCTTCCCTGTGCGCGCGCGGACGGGTGCAGGCTGGCCGCAAGCAGCGCGAGCAAGGTCACCGAGAGCAGTTGCAGGATCCGGAAAAAGGCCTTCATCCCCATCACTAGGGCAAACCCTGTGCCAGGTCTGAGAACTTCTTACGGATCAAGGACTTGCGGTGAAATCCCCTGGTAACTGGAGGTAGACCGACGGGTCAGGGGGCTGGAATCCCCGGTTTTGTCGCCAGGAGGCGACAGGTCTTCCTTCGGACCATGGAAAACCCAATGAAATCAACTACTTGTCGCTGTCGCCGGGAGGCGACAGGTCGCGCTCGCCGGCCTGCGACTGGAAGTGACCGGGGGTCAGCTCGTGCTTTTGCAGCAACCGGTAGAACTCGGTCCGATTGCGGTCGGCCAGCCGCGCGGCGTCGGCCACGTTGCCGTCGGTGAGCTTGAGCAGGCCCACCAGATAGTCGCGCTCGAAGCGCTGCTTGGCGTCGGCATAGGTGAGCACCTGCACCGACGGCACCCGCAGCGCCCGCTGCACCAGCGCCAGCGGCACCAGCGGCGTGGTGGCCAGCGCGCAAACCTGTTCCACCACGTTGTACAGCTGGCGCACGTTGCCCGGCCAGGGCGCGGCCAGCAGCGCCTTGAGTGCTTCCGGCGCGAAGCCGGACAGCCGGCGGCCGTACTTGGCGGCCAGCCGGTGCAGGAAGTGGTTGGCCAGCAGCGGAATGTCCTCGCGCCGCTCGGCCAGTGTCGGCAGCGTCAGCGTCACCACGTTCAGGCGGTAGTACAGGTCTTCGCGGAACTGGCCGGCGGCCATGGCGGCGTCGAGGTCGCGGTGGGTGGCCGAGACGATCCGCACGTCCACCGCATGCGACTGGCTGGAGCCGACCGGCCGCACCGCGCGCTCCTGCAGCACCCGCAGCAGCTTGACCTGCAGCGCCGGCGGCATGTCGCCGATCTCGTCGAGCAGCAAGGTGCCGCCGTCGGCGGCCAGGAACAAGCCCTTGTGGTTGGCCACCGCGTCGGTGAAGGCGCCCTTGACGTGGCCGAACAGCTCCGACTCCAGCAGCGCCTCTGGGATCGCGCCGCAGTTGACGGCGATGAAGGGCCGCGCCGCGCGGGTGCTGGCGCGGTGGATGGCGCGCGCCATCAGCTCCTTGCCGGTGCCGCTGTCGCCGCGCAGCAGCACGCTGGCATCCGAGCGCGCCACCATGCGGGCCTCGGCCAGCAGGTCCGCCATCCGGCTGGAGCGGCTGATGATCTCGGCCCGCCAACTTTCGTCCGCATGCGCGGGCGCCGTCGCCGGCGCGCCCAGCGCCAGGGCCTGGGCGATCTTGTCCAGCAGGTCCTTGCCGTCATAGGGTTTGGTCAGGTACGTGAAGACGCCGCGCGCGGTGGCCTCCACCGCATCGGGGATGGTGCCGTGCGCCGTCAGCAGGATCACCGGCAGCGCCGGATGGCGGCGCCGCACCTCGTCGAACAAGGCCAGGCCGTCCTTGCCCGGCAGCCGCACGTCGCTGATCACCAGCTGCGGCCGCGCCAGGTCCAGCTGCGCCAGCGCCGCCTCGGCGGAGCCCGCGGTGGTCACGCGGTAGCCGGCCGACTGCAGCCGCATCGACAGCAGCCGCAGCATGTCGGCGTCGTCGTCCACGACCAGCACGTGGGTGGCGTTGGCGGCGGCGGGCGTGGCCACGGCGGTCAGGG
>NZ_JAQGLS010000041.1 GCF_028292805.1 Ramlibacter sp.
GGCGGCCCTCCCGAGCCTGCCCGGCGTCTACCGGTACTTCGACGCGCGCGAGGCGGTGCTGTACGTCGGCAAGGCGCGCGACCTGAAGAAGCGCGTCTCGAGCTACTTCCAGAAGAACCACGGCGGCACCCGCATCGGCCACATGATCGGGAAGATCGCGCGGCTGGAGACCACGGTGGTGCGCTCGGAGGCGGAAGCGCTGCTGCTCGAGAACAACCTGATCAAGACGCTCAAGCCGCGCTACAACATCCTGTTCCGCGACGACAAGAGCTACCCGTACCTGAAGATCGTCTCGCACGACTATCCGCGCGTGGCCTACTACCGCGGCGCGGTCGACAAGAAGCACCGCTACTTCGGTCCCTATCCCAGCGCGTGGGCGGTGAAGGAATCGATCCAGCTGCTGCAGAAAGTGTTCCGGCTGCGCACCTGCGAAGACACCGTGTTCGCCAATCGCACGCGCCCGTGCCTGCTCTACCAGATCAAGCGCTGCTCGGGACCGTGCGTGAACCTGATCTCGGCGCACGACTACCAGCTTGACGTGCATCACGCCGAGGCCTTCCTGCGCGGCGAAACGCAGGCCGTGCTGTCGGCGCTGGAAACGCGGATGATGCAGCACGCCGACAAGTTGGAGTTCGAGCAAGCGGCTGAACTGCGCAACCAGATGGGCGCGCTGTCCAAGGTGCTGCACCAGCAGTCGGTGGAGACCGCCTCGGACAAGGACGTGGACATCCTGGCGGTGCAGGTGCAGGGCGGCAAGGCCTGCGTCAACCTGGCGATGATCCGCGGCGGCCGCCACCTGGGCGACCGCGCCTACTTTCCGAGCCACGTCGAAGACGCGACCGCCGTGCAGGACTTCGGCGATGCAGCCGATGCCGCCGACGCCGCCGATGCGGACAGCGAAGCCGCGCCGGCATCGCAACCGGTGGAAGTGCAGGTGCTGGAGGCCTTCATCGCCCAGCACTACCTGGGCGTGCCGGTGCCGGCGGCGCTGATCACCAGCCACCCGGTCGCTGCCGGACTGGTCGAGGCCCTGACCGAGCAAAGCGGCGTGCGCGTCGCCGCTGTCCATAACCCGCGCGGCCAGCGGCGGCTGTGGCTGGAAATGGCCGAGAAGAACGCCGGGCTGCAGCTGGCCCGGCTGCTGGCCGAGGAAGGCTCGCAGCAGGCCCGCACCCGGGCCCTGGTGGAGGCGCTGGACCTCGAGCCCGACCACCTCGACACTTTCCGGGTGGAGTGCTTCGACATCTCGCACACCGCCGGCGAGGCGACCCAGGCCTCCTGCGTGGTGTTCCACCACCACCAGATGCACAACCGCGAGTACCGCCGCTACAACATCGACGGCATCACGCCGGGTGACGACTATGCCGCCATGCGGCAGGTGCTCACGCGCCGCTATGCCAGGCTGGCCCAGGCCGGCCGCGACTCGCCCAATGCGACGCCGCCGACCGAGGACGACCCGGCCCTCATCGACAGTGCGCAGGAGGCCGCGGCCGACGTGCAACTGCAGGCGGTGGAATCGCCGGAAGCGGTGGTTGCCGCCGAAGCCGCGGCGACCGTGGCCGCCGAAGGCGCGGCCGAGGCCGCGCCGGCCAGGCCCGCCAAGGTCGGCGGCGGCGGCAGCGCCCAGCGCCTGCCGGACCTGGTGCTGGTGGACGGCGGCCGCGGCCAGGTCAGCATGGCGCGCGAGGTGTTCGCCGAGCTCGGGCTCGACCTGTCGGTGATCGTCGGGGTGGAGAAAGGCGAGGGCCGCAAGGTGGGCCTGGAGGAACTGGTGTTCGCCGACGGCCGCGAGAAGGTCTACCTTGGGCGGGAGTCGGCAGCGCTGATGCTGATCGCGCAGATCCGCGACGAGGCGCACCGCTTCGCCATCACCGGCATGCGGGCGCGGCGCGCGCGCGTCCGCGTGGGCGGCAGCTCGCTGGAGGAAATCCCCGGCGTGGGCGCCAAGAAACGGGCCCGGCTGCTGCAACGCTTTGGCGGCGTTCGCGGGGTGGCGGCGGCAAGCGTCGACGACATCGCCACGGTGGAAGGGATCTCGCACGAACTGGCCGAAGAGATCTATCGGGCGTTGCATTAGGCTAAGGGGCTAGGAACTGGGCTGATCTGAGCTGTATTTCGCTGGTCCCTAGTCCCTGGTCCCTAGCCTGTTCCCCCTCATGCACAATCGACCCCCATGTTCCTCACGGTCCCCACGCTCCTGACCTGGACTCGCATCATTGCGATTCCGCTACTCGTCGGGGTGTTTTACCTGGGGCTGGAGCACGGCGTCCAGAACCTGGTGGCGACGGTGATGTTCATCGTCTTCGCCTTGACCGACTGGCTCGACGGTTTCCTGGCCCGCAAGCTGAACCAGGCTTCCTCCTTCGGCGCCTTCCTCGACCCCGTGGCCGACAAGTTCCTGGTTTGCGCCTCGCTGCTGGTGCTGGTGCACCTGCAGCGGGCCGACGTGTTCGTGGCTTTGATCATCATCGGCCGCGAAATCGCCATCTCGGCCCTGCGCGAGTGGATGGCGCAGATCGGCGCTTCCAAGAGCGTCGCGGTGCACATGCTGGGCAAGGTCAAGACCACCGTGCAGATGATCGCCATCCCGTTCCTGCTGTTCAACGACAGGCTGTTCGGCGTGATCGACACCAGCGTCTGGGGCCACTGGCTGATCTGGTTGTCGGCGATCCTGACCGTCTGGTCGATGGTCTATTACCTGCGCAAGGCGTTGCCGGAGATCCGGCGACGGGTGAAGTAGCCATGACGCCGGCAGTGCGGCCGCCCGCCCTGGTGCGGGCCATGCCGGCCGTCTTCGTGCTGATCTGGAGCACCGGCTTCATCGTGGCGCGCTACGGCATGCCGCATTCGCCGCCGATGAAGTTCCTGGCGCTGCGCTACGCGTTCTCGGTGCTGGCCTTCCTGGCCTGGGCGGTGCTGGCGGGTGCCGCCTGGCCGCGCGACCGCCGGCAGGCCGGTCACCTGGCGGTGACCGGCGTGCTGATGCACGCGGGCTACCTGGGTGGCGTGTGGGCGGCGGTGAAGCTGGGCATGGGCGCCGGGCTGGCCGCGCTGCTGGTCAGCTTGCAGCCGGTGCTGACCGCCGTCTGGGTCTCCCTCTGGGGCGGCAAGGTCACGGCGCGCCAATGGGGCGGGCTGGCGCTCGGCCTGGGCGGACTGGTGCTGGTGGTCTGGCAGAAGCTGGGGCTGGGCGAGGTCCATGCGCAGAACCTGCTGTATGCGTTCATCGCATTGCTGTCGATCACCGCCGGCACCCTGTACCAGAAACGCTTCCTCGGGCCCTGCGACGTGCGCACCGCCAACCTCGTGCAGCTGGCAGCCGCCTTCGCGGTCACGCTGCCGCTGGCCTTGCTGGAGACCGAGGCGATCCGGTTGTGGCAGCCGGACGGCCGCATCAACCTCGAACTGGCGGGCGCGCTCGCCTGGTCGGTGCTCGGCTTGACGCTGGGCGGCAGTTCCTTGCTCTACCTGCTGATCCAGAAGGGCGCGGACACCTCCGTCACCAGCCTGATGTACCTGGTGCCACCGACCACCGCCCTGATGGCCTGGCTGTTGTTCGGCGAACCGATCACCGTGCTGATCGTGGCCGGCATGGCGCTCACCGCCCTGGGCGTGAGCCTGGTGGTGCGGCAGCCGCGGGCCTGAGGCGCCGGCTGGCTTGCCGCTGCCTTCGGCGCAGTCCAGAATCGTCCCATGCTGACCGGCTTCGAAACGCTGCGCATCGCGCGCGACGGCGTCGCGCTGAACGTGCGCCGCGGCGGGCAGGGCACGCCGCTCCTGCTGTTGCACGGCCATCCGCATCGCGCCCACGCTGCGATGTACCGCCAGACATCGGAAGCCTTTGCCCGCGCCTATT
>NZ_JAQGLS010000057.1 GCF_028292805.1 Ramlibacter sp.
CTGTGGACCTACGCCGGCGCCAAGTCGCTGGCCGATGGCAGCGAAAGCGCCTACGAGGAAGAGCCCGGCATCAAGTTCGATGCCCAGGACAGCCTGCTGACCATGTGCTGGACGGTCGCCGGCGACCAGGACTTCCGCCAGCAGCTCGACGAAATGTGCATGTCGCTCAACGAGCTGGCGCAAGAAGGCGCGGCCATCGAGGTCACCTTCTACGACGCCGAGTTCGACGAGGAAGAGGCGCCGCCCGAGGAAGACTCGCGCGACGACTTCCTGATGGTGTTCGTGGGCCCGACACCCGCAGCCATCATGCAGGTGCAGCGCGACCTGCTGGTGCAGGACGTGGTGAACCTGATGGAGCGCCACTTCGACGGCGCCGAACTCAATGGCGTCGTCGGCGAGATCGACAAGCTGTTCGCGGAACGCTTCGACGCGCTGGTCAGCTCGCTGGAGCTGGGCAAGCCACCGCGCGGCAGCGGCGGCTCGGGCGGTGGGCACGGCGGCGGCCGCCGGCCGCGGCATTTGCACTGAGCAAGAGGGGGCAGGGCCTATAGAGGCGGCTGGGGGGAACAGCCAAGCCGGCCCGCTGCGGCTATGCTCGCGCGGTCGGGCTCGCCCTGATCTCTAGTCTCTAGTCCCTCCAATGCCACTGTTTTCCCAGGAAGCGCTGAACCCCGGCGTGCGCAAGCGCGAGGTGTTCGGCTGGGCGATGTACGACTTCGCCAATTCCGGCTACACCACGGTGGTCATCACCGCCGTCTTCTCGGCCTACTTCGTCAACGGCATCGCCGGCAACGCGCCCTGGGCCACCTTTGCCTGGACGCTGGCCCTGAGCATCTCCTACGCGATCGTCATGCTCACCATGCCGACGCTGGGGGCCTATGCGGATCTGCGCGGCGCCAAGAAGAAGATCCTGATGCTGGTGACGGCGGGCTGCGTCGTCAGCACGGCGCTGCTGGCGCTGGCCCAGCCCGGCGCCATGGTGCTGGCGATGCTGCTGGTGATCGTCTCCAACACCTTCTACAACTGGGGCGAGTCGCTGACCGCCGCCTTCCTGCCGGAGCTGGCGCGCCCGCAAGCCATGGGCAAGGTGAGCGGCTGGGGCTGGGGCTTCGGCTACTTCGGCGGAATGCTGTCGCTGGGCATCTGCCTGGGCTACGTGATCTGGGCCCAGGGCCGGGGCATCCCGGCCGCGCAGTTCGTGCCGGTGACGGTGCTGGTCACCGCCGCCTTGTATGGCGCTGCCTCGCTGGTCACCTTCCGCCTGCTGCGCGAACGGGGGCAGGCCAACCCGCGCAGCCTGGAGCAAGGCGGCTTCAAGGCCTCGATGCAGCGCCTGCAACGCACATTCTCGCAGGCCAGGCGTTACCGCGACTTCATGTGGCTGCTGGCCTGCGCCGTGTTCTACCAGGGCGGGGTGGCAGTGGCCATCGCGCTGGCCGCCATCTATGCCCAGACGGTGATCGGTTTCTCGCAGCAGGAGACGATGGTGCTGATCTTCGTGCTGAACCTGGCGGCCGCGGGCGGCGCCTTCGCCTGGGGCTACCTGCAGGATCGAGTGGGCCACAAGCTGGCCCTGGGCAGCACGCTGGTGGGCTGGATCGCCGTGTGCGTGATCGCGGCCCTGTCGCAGACCAAGGGCCAGTTCTGGTGGGCCGCCACCATCGCCGGCTTGTGCATGGGCTCCAGCCAGTCCGCCGGCCGCGCGATGGCGGGCCTGTTCGCGCCGCCGCGCCAGCTGGCCGAGTTCTACGGCCTGTGGACTTTCGCCGTGCGCTTGTCCAGCATCATTGGGCCGCTGACCTACGGCGCCATCACCTGGGCCAGTGGCGGCAACCAGCGCATGGCGATCCTGTCGACGGCCGCGATGTTCGTCGTGGGCCTGGTGCTGCTGATGAAGGTGGACGTGGGTCGGGGGCGGGAAGCGGCACTACAAGCCCAGCCAGCGTGACGCGGCGGCCCGCAGCGCCTGCGGCTCGCCAGTCGTCTGCCACTGCACGCTGCCGGTGCCGGCGGCGTTGAGCAGCCCCTGCGCTTGCAGCAGCCGGCGGGTCTGGCGCGCCACCGGCTTGCCCGTTTCCACCAGCTGGATGTGCGGGCCGAGCACTTCGGCAAAGGCGTTGGCGGCGAACGGGTAGTGGGTGCAGCCCAGCACCAGCGTGTCGATCTCGCCGGCGCCGGTCCCGAAGCAGCACACCTCTTTCGTGTAGCGGCGGCACAGCGCGCGCACCAGATCCTGGTCGTCGGCCTCGATGGCGGCTGCCAGGCCGTCGCAAGGCTGCAGCACGAACTCGGCCTGTGCGCGCAGCGAATCGTGCAGTGACTTGAACTTGGCGCTGGCGAGCGTGCCGCGGGTGGCGAGCACCGCCACGTGCCCGGTCTTGGTCAGCGCCGCCGCCGGCTTGAGGGCCGGCTCGACGCCCACCACCGGCAGGTCGACCGCCGCCTCCCGCACCAGGTGCACCGCGGCTGCGGTGGCCGTGTTGCAAGCGATCACCAGGCCCTTGATGCGGTGCTGCGCCAGCAGGTCGACGGCGATCGCCAGCGAGCGCTGCGAGACAAACGCGTCGCCGCGCTCGCCGTAGGGCGCATGGCCGGCGTCGGAGAAGTAGACGAAGTCTTCGCCCGGCAGCTCGGCGCGCAGCGCGCGCAGCACGCTCAGGCCGCCAACGCCGCTGTCGAAGATGCCGATGGGGTGGTCCTTGTCCATGCCGGGGACTCTAGCCCGTGCCGGGGACCGGCGGGGTCAGATGACGGCGACAGGGATGCGCTTGAACTCGCCGCTGGCGATCTTTTTCTGCCATTCGGCGGGCCCGGTGTTGTGCACGCTGATGCCCGTGGCGTCCACCGCCACCGTCACCGGCATGTCGACCACGTCGAATTCGTAGATCGCTTCCATGCCCAGGTCGGCGAACCCGACCACCTTGGCATGCTTGATCGCCTTGGAGACCAGGTAGGCGGCGCCGCCGACCGCCATCAGGTAGGCGCTCTTGTGCTTGCGGATGGACTCGATGGCCGCCGGGCCGCGCTCGGACTTGCCGATCATCGCGATCAACCCGGTCTGCTCCAGCATCATGTCGGTGAACTTGTCCATGCGGGTGGCGGTGGTCGGGCCGGCCGGGCCGACCGCCTCGTCCCGCACCGGGTCGACCGGGCCGACGTAGTAGATGGCGCGGTTGGTGAAATCTACCGGCAGTTGCTCGCCGCGGGCCAGCATGTCCTGGATGCGCTTGTGGGCGGCGTCGCGGCCGGTCAGCATCTTGCCCCTGAGCAGCAGCGTGTCGCCCGGCTTCCAGCTGGCCACTTCCTCGCGGGTGAGGGTGTCCAGGTCGACGCGGCGGCTCTTTTGGGTGTCGGGCACCCAGGCGACGTCCGGCCACAGGTCGAGGCTGGGCGCTTCCAGGTAGACCGGGCCGGAGCCGTCCATCACGAAATGGGCGTGGCGGGTGGCCGCGCAGTTGGGGATCATCGCCACCGGCTTGCTGGCGGCGTGGGTGGGGTACATCGCGATCTTGACGTCCAGCACCGTGGTCAGGCCGCCCAGGCCCTGAGCGCCGATCCCCAGCGCGTTGACCTTCTCGTACAGCTCCAGCCGCAGTTCCTCGACCTGCGACAGCTTGTCGCCGCGCTCGGATTTTTCCAGCAGTTGGTACATGTCCAGGTCGTCCATCAGCGACTCCTTGGCCATCAGCATCGCCTTTTCCGCGGTGCCGCCGATGCCGATGCCCAGCATGCCGGGCGGGCACCAGCCGGCGCCCATGGTCGGCACGGTCTTGAGCACCCAGTCGACCACGCTGTCGCTGGGGTTGAGCATGACCATCTTGCTCTTGTTCTCGCTGCCGCCGCCCTTGGCCGCCACGGTCACTTCGAGCTTGTCGCCGGGCACGATCTGCACCGAGATCACGGCCGGCGTGTTGTCGCCGGTGTTCTTGCGGGCGAACTGCGGGTCGGCCACCACGGAGGCACGCAGGCGGTTGTCGGCAAAGTCGTAGCCCCGGCGCACGCCTTCGTTGATGGCGTCTTCCAGCCCGCCGCTGAAGCCTTCGAAGCGCACGTCCATGCCGACCTTGAGGAACACGTTGACGATGCCGGTGTCCTGGCAGATCGGGCGGTGCCCGGTCGCGCTCATCTTGCTGTTGGTCAGGATCTGCGCAATGGCGTCGCGCGCCGCGGGGCTGCGCTCGCGCTCGTAGGCGCGGGCCAGGTGCGAGATGAAGTCGGCGGGGTGGTAGTAGCTGATGTACTGCAGCGCGGCCGCCACGGATTCGATCAGGTCGGCTTGCTTGATGGTCGTCGTCATGGGCTTCGGGAGTAGGGGAGGGGCTTACCGGAATTATCCCAGACGCTGTCGAGCCTGCTTGGGCCACGCTTCGGTGGCACTTGAAAGTGCTTTGGGCCATACGGCTGCAATGCTGTGCACCTGCACAAGATCTGCACAAAGGAGCTTGTGGCGCAGGTCAGCTCACAAGGACAGCATTGAATCGCCCCAGCTTTCGTGGAGGCCAGTTGGTTCAAGGCAGGCCACCATCGAGGTGGCTCGAATGGCGGGTTGCCGGTAGTGGTTTGCCTCAGCCTCGCCGGCGGGACGAAGCCAGTTGGTTCGAGCAGGCGATCCGCGATCGGAGTGACACACCAGCCCCGCGTCGGGCTTTGGCTGCCTGGCGTACAGCGCCTGCTCCAAAGGCATCCAGAGCGAAGTTCGTTCGCATCGAACTGCTCACCCGCCAGCCCACGATGCAGCGGGCGAACACGTCCACAACGAAGGCCAGGTACCGCCAGCCCTGCCAAGTCGACACGTAGGCGAAGGTGGCCCTCACGCCGCGCACGGAGTCCTGCTCGCCGGCCTGATGCTCCTCTCCAGCGTCCTTGGCCGCGGGCGATTGCGCAGGATGCTTCCAGTGCCGCGCCGGCATCCTACCCGCTCGGCGTCAACCTCGAGGGCATCGCCGGCGAGGCGCGCCTGACGATGTTCGCCGACCTGATGAAGTCCTCGCGCCGCTGGGGTTCCGCCCGTCTGCCCTGGGTGCACAACGTGAAGGTGGACCAGGGCGGCTGGCCTGTGCAAGACGCCGGCGGCGTCGTTCGAATCCTCAATCGCGATCCGGGTGAAAGTGTGTCCGCCCGCCGGTACATGCAAGCTGGCACCTACCGGCTGTCGTTCACCGGCAAGGCCAACGTCGCGCCGGTCGCATCGCCCGGCGTGGCCGTCAGTGCCATGCGCCACGATCCGGAGTCGAACCGATCTTCGGCAGAAGTCATCGCGGGCGCGCGGGCCTCCCAGCTCATGCTTTCCTTCACCGGCACGCGGGGTGGGGTACGCGATGTGCAACTGCTTCCCGCCGCAACGCGAAGCGACCACGTTGTTCACCGAGGAGTTCCTGCGCGCCGTCGAGCCGTTCTCGGTCCTGCGCCTGCTCGGCCCCCTGGCGCCGAATAGCGACCCGCCCGGCCTCTGGGCGCAACGGCCACGGCCGGATGCGGCCAGCCAGGGCGGCCCGAAGGGCATGGCCTGGGAGTACGTCGTCGCGCTGGCGAATGAGACCGGCAAGGACATCTGGATCAATGTCCCGTTCAAGGCGGACGACGACTCTCGGTGACCAACGCGATGCGCGTCGCGTCATGACATTCACCGACCTTGTGCTCCCTTATTTCACCCTGAGCCGCGCCCTGCAGTCGCCGGCTGCCCTGCGGCAGGCACTGGCCGGCCTGCTGGCAGATGCGCTTGCCTTGGCCGGGATCGCAGCGGTCGAATTCGCGAAGCAGTGGCTCGTGTACTCCAGCCTGGGCGCATCGTGGGGCGTCAAGGCGGGTGTGAACACCTATCTCGGGCGAGGTGGCTTTCTGCGGGTGCGTGCCACCGCGGGCCATGCCATCGCGCTCGGCCTGGTCATGCTCGTTGGCACCACTGCGCTGCTGGCGTTGCGTTCGACCATGCGGGCCGGCTGGCGGCACGTCATCTCGGTCACCCTGGCATTCGGCTTGTTCTTCCCCGTATCTCGGGGCCCGTGGCTGGGGGCGTTGGCCATGCTCCGCGTGTATCTTGGCACAGGCGCGGCAGCCGTCAAGAACCTGGCCAAGTTCGCGGCAACGGGAGCCGGCGTGGGCTGGTGCAGGGCGAGGGAATCGTCGATATCGTCAACACCTATCTCCGGGTGGCACTCGACTCCGGCCTGATCGGGTCGGGCCTGTTCGTTGCCTTTTTCCTCAGCACGATGCTGGCGGTGCTGAGGGCGACGCGGCTGGCGTCGCCACTGCCGCACCGCGCTGCCGCTCTGGACAACGTCGGGCGCGGCCTGGCGGCGGGCCTGGCGGGCATCGCCGTGACCATCGCGACGGTCAGCAGCATCGGCGTGATTTCCTGGCTGTACTGGGCCTATGCCGGGATCTGCGTGGCCTACGTGCGTGTCGTGCAGGCGGAGGCGGCGCGCAAGCCGCAACCGCCTCCGCGACAGGCCACTCCAGACCCAATTCCAGGCGGACGTAGGGCGCCGCAGTGAGTTCTGAACTGCAGGGCGCGAACGTTGCGCATGCTGCGGCAAAGGCCGTTTTCCAGCGTGACTCCAGCCGCGCCGCGGCGGTCTCAACTCTTGCGCACCGACTCTTGCGCGGCTTGGTCGATCTGCTCGACCAGCGCCTGGTGTTCGGTAACTTCGGCAAGGGCCTGCACTTCCGGGTCGGGCTTCTGGCCGGCCCCGACCGCGGCGGAAATGTCCTGAAGCATCTGCAGTACCTTGGTGATTTCCTGCTCCGTCAGCAGATTGATTTGCACGTCCAGCTTGTCTCGACGCTCGCTGATCCGCATCGCGTAGTTCTGGGCGATGAGGATGAAGGAGGACAGGAAGATCGCCTCCATCGAAGCCCACATGGTGAGGAACGTGAACGGGTAAGGGTCCGGGTGCTTCAGGCCCGGCCAGACGTTCCACCCGATCCACGAGCCGAACACGACCGCATGCACCCAGACGAAGGTGGGGCTGCCGCAAAACCGCGCGACGAACGACGCGACGCGGTCACCGATGGTGCGATTCTGCGAGGCGAGCTCTTCGAGACGCCGCATCGTTTCGACGTTGCGGCGCGTGATTTCGGCGGCGCCGGGTGCGTGGTTCTGGGTAGCCAAGCAGCGATTGTTTCGCGCTCGCGCGGTCCCCGTTGCGAGAGATCGCCGTAAGCTGTGTAGGAGGCTGCCGGATGAGCAGCGCGCCGGAAAAAGCGACTTGGGTGGCAGTGCGATGCATCTGCTGCTGGGTTCGCTACGATGCAAGAGTACCGGTGCAGGTCAGGCAACTGCCCAAGCCGCACGCAGGCGAGGTCAAGTTCCGCTTCGAGCGCTACGCGACCACCGTTTCTGCAGCTTCAGCCATCGCAAGCCAACACATCAGATGACCACCCTTCAGAAAATCGCCTACACAGAGTTGAACTCCCGTCAAAAGGAGAACTACAACTTTCAAAAGGTAGCGGCTCACCTGGCGGACTATGGCTTCAATAGCCTGCGGCTGAGTGATGATTGGCAAGGTGCCGACTTCATTGCCTGCCACATAGATGGCAACATGTTCTTGAAGGTGCAACTGAAGGGCCGCTTGAGCATCGACATGAAATACAGCGGCAAGGACATCTACGTCGCGTTCTGCGATCAGGAGATCTGGTACTTGTACCCGCACGACGAAGTGAGAGATCTGCTGCTGGCGACCGGTCTGATGACGGGCTCGAAGTCTTGGGATGACGGTGGGGGATACAGCTGGCCTTACCTCTCAGTGCAGATCAAGGCGCTGCTGCAAACATACGCGATCTGAAGCGCTTGAACGTAGCTTGGGAAGTTGGCTACAACGGGCAAGCGGCAGCCCGCGACCGGCCCGGTCGGCATCATCTTTCAGGAGCCACGATGAAGCGCATCCATCCCTTGGCGCGCGGCGCTGGCGCCGGGCTTGTCGCTGGTGCCGGCGCCGTGGGCCGACGACAAGGCGCTGCCCGCGCACCAGGTCATTGCAGACATCAACGTTGCCGTTGCCTCCTGCCCCGGACCGATAAAAAACGCCGAGGTGAAAGGAGGAAAATCGCCGGCTGATCGTGAAGCCGAGATCGTCGGAGAGGGCAAACGCAAGCGCGAGATCAAGGTGGACCCGAGCACCCGTCAGGGGGCGGGACGAAGTAGCGCGGGCGGCGAGCAACGCTCACGCTGCGTCGCCCACCTTCCATTTCACCTGGAACTCGATCTCTTCCTCGCCGCCCGATCGCTCGTGCTCCACCGTGAAGCGGGCCGAGGCGGGGACGTAGATCCGCTCGCCGCCGATCTGGATCTCGAACCTGTCGCCGCTTTCGATGGCGTCAGCCATCCGGCGCAGCTTGGCCACGAACTGCGCGTTCGAATAGCCGCGCTCGATGTCCCTGTCCGGTTTGCCGCTCATGTCAGGCACCCCTGACCATCGCCAGCACCTTGCCGGCATCGAGCGTGCGCGCCTGGTCCTGGATCGCCGGCAGGTGGTGCTGCTGCAGCTTGCGTGCCTCGTCGACCACGCTCGCATACGCGTCCTTCAGCATCTGCGGCGACAGCTGCCTTCCACCGGCGTAGTAACGCTTGGCCACATGGCCGAGGGCATAGGTGCTGGCGAAACTCATCCCGGAACTGACGGCCTGGTTGCCCAGCCCGCGCGCGATGCCTCCGCCGAACCTGCCGAGCAGGCCGCCCAGCAGCTTGCGGCCGGCCTGCTCAAGGTACTGCGAGGTCAGGCCGACACCGGCGGTCGCGAGGAAATCCTTGATGTGCCCGCGATCGAGCTCGTAGCCATGCTCCTTGCCGATACGGTAGACCAGCTTCATCTGCAGTGGGATGATCGCCATCGTCGAGAGCGTCTCGGGCAGCAATTCGAGCGCGCCGTTGACGATGGATGCGTTCAGGATCGCCTGCTCGAGGGCGGCTTCGTCCACCGCAAGCGATCCTGGCTTCGCGGTCACCGGTGCGGCGCTGGCCGCCAGCGGAACCGAGGCAAGCTCGTCCGCCGCGCGGGAAAACTCCGCCGCCGCCGGTGCCGCCAGGCCCAGCGCGGCCCGCGCCTGCTCCAGGAAAGCGCGCTCGGCCCCGGACTGCGCGCCATCGGCATCGCAGACGCACACCGCCATCTCATATGCCAGTTGCCTGGACGCCGTGCTACCCAGGCCCGCCGCCACGCTCGCCAGCGACACGCGCTGGAGCAGGACGTCCTGGTAAAGCGAAGGCAGGTGCAGGCTCTCGTCGGCGGCCAGCCCTTGCGCGATGCGCTTGATCTCCGCGCGTTCACGCTCGTGCTTGTCGCCGTCGACGAACGCCGCCAGCAGGCTCATGGTCAGGACGGCCTTGATTTCATCTTGGGTCATGTCGGCAGTCGTG
>NZ_JAQGLS010000078.1 GCF_028292805.1 Ramlibacter sp.
ACGGAGCCGTCATGGGCAACAAGATCGTCACCGAAGCGGATCGCCGCGCCACCCCCAAAGCCGTCGCCCCGAATGGCGTGACCCTCACCGCCGGCCACGGCCAGAAGATCAGCCTGGAACGCGGTTCCCACACCCGCAGCAAGAAGAACCCCGGCAAGCGCCCCCGCAAGGGCGGCTGAGTCCCCTCGGCCTGCACGATCCGCCGCCCGTGGGCGGCGTTTTGCATTCAGGCCCCAACCCTGGCCCCGCGATGCTGAGAATCACCGAACTGCGACTGCCCCTGGACCACGCCGACGACGCGGTGCGTGCCGCCGTCGTGCGCCGCCTCGGCATTGCGGACGCCGACCTGCTCTCCTGCGAGGTCTTCAGGCGGGCCTACGACGCCCGCAAGAAGAGCGCCATCGTCCTGACCTACACGGTCGACTGCCAGCTGCGCGACGAGGCGGCGGTGCTGGCGGCCAGACAGGGCGACCCGCACGTGAAGCCGGCGCCGGACACCCGCTACCGCTTCGCCGGGCATGCGCCGGCCGACTTCTTCGCCACCGAGCGGCCCCGGCCGCTGGTGGTGGGCTTCGGCCCCTGCGGCATCTTCGCCGCCCTGCTGCTGGCGCAGATGGGCCTGCGGCCCATCGTGCTGGAGCGCGGCAAGGAAGTGCGCCAGCGCACCCAGGACACCTGGGGCCTGTGGCGCCGCGGCGTGCTGGACCCCGAGTCCAACGTGCAGTTCGGCGAAGGCGGCGCCGGCACCTTCAGCGACGGCAAGCTGTGGAGCCAGATCAGCGACCCGCGCCACCTCACCCGCAAGGTGCTGGCCGAGTTCGTCAAGGCCGGCGCGCCCGACGAGATCCTGTTCGTCAGCAAGCCGCACATCGGCACCTTCCGGCTGGTCGGGGTGGTGGAGAAGATGCGCGCCGAGATCGTGGCGCTGGGCGGCGAGGTGCGCTTTGGCCAGCAGGTGAGCGACGTGCTGATCGAGCGCGCCGGCGAGCAGGCGCAGCTGCGCGGCGTGACGCTGGCCTCGGGCGAGCAATTGCGCGCCGACCACGTCGTGCTGGCGCTGGGCCACAGTGCCCGTGACACCTTCACCATGCTGCACGAACGCGGCGTCTTCATGGAAGCCAAGCCGTTCTCGGTGGGCTTTCGCATCGAGCACCCGCAAGGGCTGATCGACAATGCGCGCTTCGGCCCCAACGCCGGCAACCCAATCCTGGGCGCGGCCGACTACAAGCTGGTGCACCACGCCAAGAATGGCCGCAGCGTCTACAGCTTCTGCATGTGCCCCGGCGGCACCGTGGTGGCGGCGACCTCGGAGCCGGACCGCGTGGTCACCAACGGCATGAGCCAGTACTCGCGCAACGAGCGCAACGCCAACGCCGGCATCGTGGTCGGCGTCACCCCGCAGGACTACCGGCAGGACGGCGCCACCGAAGGCCCGGTGAATCCGCTGGACGGCATGCGCTTCCAGCGCCTGTGGGAATCGCGCGCCTTCGAGCTGGGCGAGGGCGGCTACGTCGCGCCGGGCCAGCTGGTGGGCGACTTCGTCAAACGCCAGCGCAGCAGCGTGCTGGGCAAGGTGCTGCCTTCGTACCAGCCGGGCGTGCGCCTGACCGACCTGGCCCAGCCGGGCCGCGGCAGCCTGCCCGAGTACGCGCTCGACGCGATCCGCGAGGCGCTGCCCGCCTTCGAGCGGCAGATCGCCGGCTTTGCCATGCCGGATGCGGTGCTGACCGGCGTCGAGACGCGCACCTCGTCGCCACTGCGCATCACGCGCGATCGCCAGCACCAAAGCCTGAACGTGCGCGGCCTTTATCCCGCGGGCGAGGGCGCTGGCTATGCGGGCGGCATCATGTCCGCCGGGGTCGACGGCATCGAGGTCGCCGAGTCGGTGGCGCGCGCGCTGCTGGGCCTGGCGGCGGACGCGTCGCTGCCGCCCCGGTAGCGTCCCGCCGGCCATGGGCCGACCCCCTGCGCAACCGGCGGCCACCCGAGCCGTCCGATCAAGTGGGTGGTCCCGTCCGCCGGGCGGTTCCACCGCCTGGTGGCGCGGCTGATGGGGCAGTGGCTGTCGCAGCGTCGGCCAGCAGGTGCGGGGGGAGAACAAGTCCGGTGGCGGCAACAACCTCGGCACGGAGTTCGCCATCAAGCCGGCTGCCGACGGCGCTCAAAGCAGTGCCCGGCTACCAGACCAGCGCCTGGTTCGGCGTGGCCGTGTCCAAGGCACGGCGTCGGCCGTGATCGTTGCGCCGGCAGCGGCGCTTGTCTGCTTTTTCGATCGCGTTGGCGCGTGTAGGCGGCCTCTTACGCAGCGACGCGCGGGGCACCTTCGGGTAGCTCATGCGGTGACATCTAGATTCGTTCGGTCACACAATGACCATGCCAGACACGTTTTCTTCCAACTTGGCCTTCAACGCTGGCAACTACCACGCCGGGCTGGAAGCCGCCGCCGCGATCGTCGCCGTCGTCATCCTGCTGTCCTCGCTGGACGACCTGTTCATCGACGGCTGGTACTGGTGTCGCCGCCTGCTGCGTTGGTGGACGCTGGAGCGCACCGGCCGGCTGCAACCGCTGACGCCACTGCAGCTGAGCGAACGCAGCGAGCAGCCGATCGCCGTCATGGTGCCGGCCTGGCAGGAGTCCGACGTGATCGCCTCCATGGTGGAAAACCTGATGCAGGTGCTCGACTACCAGCAGTACGTCGTCTTCATCGGCACCTACGTCAACGACGCCGCGACGGTGGCGGAGGTGGAGCGCATGTGCCGCCGCTACCGCCGGCTGCGCCGGGTCGAGGTGCCGCACCCCGGACCAACCTGCAAGGCCGATTGCCTGAACCACGTGGTCGACGCGATCTTCGCGCACGAGCAGCTGACCGGCACCAGCTTCGCCGGCGTGGTCCTGCACGACAGCGAAGATGTGCTGCATCCGCTGGAGCTGAAGTTCTTCAACTACCTGCTGCCGCGCAAGGACATGATCCAGCTGCCCGTGGCGTCCCTGGAGCGCAGGCTCGGCGAGCTGGTGGCCGGCACCTACATGGACGAGTTTGCCGAAAGCCATGGCAAGGAAATGCTGGTGCGCGAGAGCGTCGCCGGCACCGTGCCGTCGGCCGGCGTCGGCACCTGCTTTTCGCGGCGCGCCCTCGCCGCGCTGGTGGGCTCCACCGGCAACAGCCCGTTCAACATCTGCAGCCTGACCGAGGACTACGACGTCGGCATGCGGCTGCAGGCGCTGGGCATGGCGTCGATCTTCGGCGTCTTTCCGGTCACCTACCGCGTGCGGCGACGCAACTGGCGCGGCGTCCAGATCGAGCAGGATGTGCACGCACCGATGTCGGTGCGCGAATTCTTTCCCGACAGCTTTCGTGCCGCCTACCGGCAGAAGTCACGCTGGGTGCTCGGCATCGGGCTGCAAGGCTGGCACCAGATTCCCTGGCGCGGCCGCACGACCGCGGCGCGTTATTTCCTGCTGCATGACCGCAAGGGCGTGGTCACGTCCTTCGTCAGCATCGTGGCGTACGCGATCGCCGCCCAGTTCTTGCTGCTGCACGCCGGCAGCGCTGCTGGCTGGTGGGCGCCGGTGCGCGCCGACCTGTTCGCCGCCGGCAGCTCCTGGCGGTCGCTGGTCTGGGTCAATGCCGGTTTCCTCACCTTGCGCGTGGCGCAGCGGATGTACTTCACCGCTCGCCTGTACGGCGGCCTGCACGGCCTGATGTCGCTGCCGCGCATGGTCATCGGCAACTTCGTCAATTGCCTGGCGGTCGGCCGCGCGTGGCGGCTGTACCTGCTCTCGATGGTGTTGGGCCGCAAGCTGGTGTGGGACAAGACGGCACACGATTTCCCCAGCGCCGACCAGCTGGTGCGCGACCGCCAGCGACTCGGGGAGCTGCTGCGCACCTGGGAGGCGGTGGCGCCGGACCACCTGGAGCAGGCACTGCGGGCGCAGGTGGCGCAGCCGGGTCCGCTGGGCCAGCTGCTGGTGGCGCGCGGCTGGCTGGACGAAGAGACACTGGCGGAAGCGCTCGCCTACCAGGCCGACCTGGGGCGGGCGCAGCTCGACGCGGGCCAGGTGCGACGGCATGCGGCGTCATTGCCCATGGACGTCGCATTGCGCCTGCGCGCAGTGTGCATCGGAGCGGACACCGCCGGCCGCCCGCTCCTTGCCGTGGCCACGCCGCTGGACGAGCCAGCGCTGCTGGAAGCCAGCCGGCACCTGGGCGCGGTGCCGCGGCAGCAGATCGCGCGGGACAGCGAACTCGCCGCCGCCTTGGAGGAGCTGCAGGCGCAGGCTTTCGAATTCGCGGTGCGCACCGAGGTGCAGCCCGCGCAAGAGATCCAGGCCGCGCTGCTGGCCCAGGCGCTGCAGCTTCAGGCCAGCAGGCCGGCGGTGATTTCGTAGGACCGCAGCCGCGCGGCGTGGTCGTACATCTGCGAGGTGATCATCAGTTCGTCGGCGCCGGTGCGCTCGATGAACTCGCGCAGCCCGCGTCGCACCGTATCGGGCGAGCCGATGGCGGTGGCGGCGAGCACGCCGTCCAGCATCGTGCGCTCTTGCGGCCCCAGCCGCTCCAGGTAGCCGGGCAGCGGCCGCTGCAGCTTGGTGGGCCGGCCGCTGCGCAAGTTGACGAAGGCCTGCTGCATCGAGGTGGCCAGCACCTGCGCCTGGGCGTCGGTGTCGGCCGCGAACACGTTGAAGCCGAGCATGACGTAAGGCTTGGCCAGCTGCGCCGAAGGCTTGAAGGTGGCGCGGTAGATCTCGATCGCCTGCATCATCTGCTGCGGCGCGAAGTGCGACGCGAATGCGTAGGGCAGCCCCAGCATCGCGGCCAGCTGGGCCCCGAACAGGCTGGAGCCCAGGATCCAGATCGGCACCTGCAGCCCGGTGCCCGGCACCGCGCGCACCGACTGCCGCGGCTGCTGCGACAGCAGATCCATCAGTTCGACCACGTCACGCGGAAATTCGTCCGGGTCGGTCTGCAGGTTGCGCCGCAGCGCGCGGGCGGTGATCTGGTCGGAGCCGGGCGCCCGGCCGAGGCCCAGGTCGATCCGGCCGGGGTAGAGCGACTCCAGCGTGCCGAACTGCTCGGCGATCACCAGCGGCGAGTGGTTGGGCAGCATGACGCCGCCGGCGCCGACCCGGATGGTCTTGGTGCCGCCGGCCACGTAGCCGATCAGCACGGCGGTGGCGGCACTGGCGATGCCCGGCATGCCGTGGTGTTCGGCCAGCCAGAAACGCCGGTAGCCCAGGTCTTCCGCCCGCTGGGCCAGCGACAGGCTGTTGCGGAACGACTGGGCGGCGTCGCTGCCTTCAGTGATGGGGGACAGGTCGAGGACGGAAAGCGAAGTCATCCAGGGTATCTGGGGCTGCCTGGCGCGATGGCAAGTGCGGCGGCCGCTGCTTGCACGATTCGCCCCATGCTCATCCGCCGGCGCCTGCTGCTTCTCACCCCGCCGCGCTGTCGCGCTCGCGCCTGCGCGGGTTCGCGCGCCCGGCTAGGGCAGACGGCGCGGCGGCTGGGGCTGCAACCGGCGCGTTGAGCGCTCAGCCTCCTAGGCCGGCGCGCGCAGCGTGAAGAAGAAGGTGGCGCCTTCGTCGGGCGTGGCCTGGCACCACACCTTGCCGCCATGCAGCGCCAGGATCCGCTGCACCGTCGCCAGACCGACGCCGGTACCGGGGAATTCGCTGCTGGTGTGCATGCGCTGGAATGGCTGGAACAGCGCGCTGGCTTCATTGCTGTTGAAGCCGGCGCCGTTGTCGCTGACGAAGAAGGTCTGCCAGCCCTCCGCCTGCGCGTCGTCGAGCCGGCCGAAGGTGATGCGCGCCGGGTTGCGGGCGCCGCTGAATTTCCAGGCGTTGCCCAGCAGGTTGTCCAGCACCTGGCGCAGCAGCGGCGCGTCGGCGCGCGCGGCCAGGTCGTCCTGCACGTGGATCTCCACCGGCCGCCGCGGCTGCGCATCCCGCAGCTGCCCCAGCAGCTCGTTGGCGATGCCCGTGAGGTCCACCCGCACCAGCCGCAACGGCGCGCGGGTGAGCTTGCCCAGGTCCAGCAGGTGCTGCGTCAGCTCGTTCATCTGGCTGGCATTGGCGCGGATGCGGGCCAGGTAGCGCACGTGCTTGTCGCCGCCGGCCGAGGCCACCACGGCTTCGAGTTCGGCGGCGAAGGCGTCGATCGCGGCCAGCGGCGCGCGCACGTCGTGGGCGATGGTGTAGGAGAAGCTTTCCAGGTCGCGATAGGCCTGCTCCAGCTGCAGGGTGCGTTGCTGCACCTGCGCATCCAGCTGCTGGTTCAGGTTCTGCAACTGCGTGCGGGCCCGGCTGAGCGACTTGGCGCGGCGCGTGCTTTCCAGCTGCAGCCGGTTGAGCACCAGGTACACGCCCAGGATCGCCAGCGACATCACGGCGCACACCAGCAGGTAGAACAGGCGCCGCTGCTGGAAGGCGGCCAGCGCGTCGGCGCGCGACGTCGCCACCACCACCTGCAGTTCCCAGGCCGGCAGGGCACGCACCGACACCAGCTGCTCCTGCGCCCCGATCGAAGGCGTGGCGCCGTCGGGGCGCTGGTGGCGCAGGACGGCGAGAGCCTGGGCGTCTTCCTGCCGCGACAGCGCGCCGGAGCCGGACTGCCAGGCGGCCCGCGCCGCACCGTCGTCGCCCACCAGAACGACGGTGGTGGCGTCGCGCAAGCGCGCCGACGCCATGATCCCCAGCATGCTGTGCACCGGCGCCAGCGCCACTGCGATGTCCGGCGCGCCGGTGCCGGGCGGCCCCATCGGCAGGCTCAGGGGCACCAGCAGCGCGCCGCCGGTGCGCACCGGCGTGCCCACGGTCACCTCGGTGGAGGTCCGCGTACCGGCCTGCAGCCGCGCGCAGTCGGCGGCGTCGAGAAAGGACGCCGGCCCGAGGATGCGGCCGTCGCCGGTGCAGACCGCCAGTTCGACGAAGGCGTCGTTGGCCCGCAGCCGCTCGTGCAGCAGCTCCACCAGCCGCGCCTCGCCTTCGTCACGATAGACGTTGGCCAGCAGCTGGTGGACCGCGCGGGCGTTGCGGAACACGCGCACGGCGTACAGGTCCACCGAGGTGGCCAGGTTGGCGTCGCGCTCGGCGGCGGTCTCCAGCGCCAGCCGGTGCTCGTGCGCCGTGTGCTCGGCGTAGGTGCCCCAGATCAGGAGCACGATGAACGCCATGACGGCGCCGAAGATGCGGCGCCAGTCGTTGGCCCCTTCCTGCAGCTGCTGCAGCTGGATCGCGGGCGCCGTCTCCAGAAAGTCGGGCTGGCCGCGCTGCGTTGGCATCAATGGGAGTCCTGTCCGGGCGTGCCTGGCTAGACGATCATCGGCGTGGCGGCGCCGTCCATTGACAACACGGCGCCGGAGATGTAGCTGGCCCGCGGCGAGGCGAGGAACACCACCGCCGCCGCAACTTCTTCCGCCGTCGCCATCCGCCCCAGCGGCATTTTCGCCTGGGCCTGGCGCAGCACTTCCTCGGGCGTGGTGTTGCGCAGCCTGGCGTCGGCGGCCAGGCCTTGGGCCACCCGCTCGGTCTGGGTCATGGCCGGATTGACCGCGTTGACCCGCACGCCCCGGGCGCCCCAGGCGGCCGCCAGGCCGGCGCTGGCCAGCATCAGGGCGGCATTGGCCGCGCCGCCGGCCAGGTGGGTGGGCGAGGCCACCTTGCCGCCCATGCCGACCACGTTGACGATGGCGCCGGCGCCGCGCGCGCCCATGCGGCGCACGACCGGGTCCAGCACATGGATGTAGGTGAAGAACTTGGCCTGCATGGCGTCGTGCCAGTCCTGGGGCTGCAGTTCGTCGAACGGGGTCCGCCTGGCCGCGCCGGCCGAATTCACCAGAATCTCGATTGGCCCGCCGGCAGCCTCGGCTTCGTCCACGGCCCGCAGCGCCTCGGCCGCGTCGGCCAGGTCGGCGCAGCAGCCGGTGGCGGTGAAGCCGGCCTGCCGCAGCTGCGCCAGTGCCTGGTCCATGTTGCCGCGGCTGCGCCCCACCAGGGTCACGCGCGCTCCTTCGCGCAGGAATTCGAGGGCGCAGGCCAGCCCGATGCCGCGGCTGCCGCCGGTGACCAGCACGTGCTTGCCTTTGAGTTCCAGGTCCATCGTCGTCCTTTCCTTGTTGCGGCCGTCAGGCCTGGGTGCGGCGCGCCAGCGCCCGTGCAAAAGCCCAGCCGGCCACCGGCAGGGCCAGCGCCGGCCCCAGCAGCAGGGGCGCGGCACCGAAGCGGTCGAAGGCCCAGCCGGCCAGCGTCACGCCGATTGCCTGGCCAAAGAACAGGCAGAACGCGAACAGCGCCACCGAGGTGCCGCGCACCGACGGGGCCATCTGCGTCGCATTGGTCTGCAGCGTGTTGTGGTACAGGTAGGTGCCGAAGCCTACCAGCAGCGCGACCGGCGCCGCCAGCCAGGCCAGCGGCGCCTGCCACCAGGCCAGGAAGCCCAGCCCCATGAAGGCGCCGCCGGCCAGCACCATGCGGCGCTCGCCCCAGCGGCGCACGATCCGCCGCGCCATCGCCGTGTAGACGAGGCCGCCGACGGCAAACAGCGCGACCAGGGCAGTGGCGACCGACAGCGCCAGCCCGAAGCGCTGGTGCAGGAAGGCCGGCAGGAAGGCCAGCGGCCCCATCAGGAAGATGCCTTCGGCCAGTGCCGAGGCCAGCACGACCCGGGCCCAGGGCTCGCGCAGCACCACCCCCAGTTGCGCCAGCAGCGGGAAGCGGCCGGTGCCGCGCTGCGGCGGCGGGGCCGCCGTGATGTGCCGCAGGCGCAGCAGCAGCAGCAGCGCCACCGCCAGGTAGCCCGCGAACAAGGCCAGGAAGGCGCCGCGCCAGCCGGCCGCCGAGTCGGCGAACAGGCCGCCGGCGAGCTGGCCGATCATCATCCCAGACAAGGTGCCCATCAACAGCCGCGCCAGCGTCTCCTGGCGCTGCGCGTACGGCACGTTGTCGCCGACCCAGGCCATCGCCAGCGGGACGATGCCGGCCGCGGCCAGCCCCCAGCCGACCCGCAGCCAGGTCAGGGCCTCGAAGCCCGGCGCGAAGGCGCAGGCGAGGGCGCCGGCCGCGCAGCCGAACAAGGCCACGCAGACCAGCCGCGCCTTGCCATAGCGGTCGCCCAGCGGCCCGAAGGCCAGCTGCGCCAGCCCGTAGGCGATGGAGAAGGTGATCACCACCCGGCCGGCCTGGCCGGCAGTGAGCACGAAGTCGCTGGCCAGCCGCGGGATCAGGCCGTCGCAGATGCGCAGCGCCGCGCCGCTGAGGAAGGCGGCCAGCGACAGCAGGGTGATGGCGGCGCGGGTGGCCGGCGGCAGGGCCGCGGGGGCGCTCTCGGCTTGGGTCACGGCGAGCCGGGCGTCAGCGACCGCGCCGGTGCCGGCGCACGAAGCTGGCGACGCGTTCGAGCAGCAGCTGCGGCTGGTCGCGGTGCGGCGAATGGCCGCAGGCCGGCAGCTCCAGCAGCTCGGTGCCGGGCACCCGGCTGGCAATGCCGCGGACCTGCTCCAGGGTGCCGTACTCGTCGTCCAGGCCCTGCACCGCCAGCACCGGGCAGCGGATGGCATCCAGTTCCTGCTCGATCGACCAGGCGCGAAAGGCCGGGTTTAACCAGGCCCCGTTCCAGCCTTCGAAGGCCGACGCCGGCTCGTCGTGGTAGCGCGCCAGCCGCTCGCGCAGGTCGCCATCGCGCCAGGCCGCGCGGGCCTGGGCGATGCTGTCGATCGACACGTCCTCCACCAGGATGTGCGGCGCCAGCACGATCGCGCCCTGTAGCCCGCCGGGCTGGTGCGCCGCGTACAGCAGGGCGATGGAGGCGCCGTCGCTGTGGCCGAACAGCCAGAGCTCCTCGCGGGACGGCTCGATGCCCAGCGCCCGCAGCAGGGCGGGCAGCACCTCGTCGGCCTGCCGGTGCATGAAGTCGGGCCCCCACTGTTCGCCCTCGGCGCGCGGCGTCGAGCGGCCGTAGCCGGGGCGCGAATACACCAGGCCGGCAGCGCCCAGGGCATCGCACAGGCGGGCCGGGAAGTCGCGCCACATGGCGACCGAGCCCAGGCCCTCGTGCAGGAACACCAGCAGCGGCGCGCGCCGGTCGCCGCTGCCCACCCACTGGTGTTCGATGCGCGCGGGGCGGCCGGCCCAGTCGATTTCGACGAAGGAGGAAGGGGGCGGGAAGGCGGCGGTCAAGAAGTCGTCCTGGCTCGAATGGGTGGCAGCCCCCGATTCTGCGGGCAACCGACGCTGGCCGGCCGGAAGGTTTTCAGTCTGCTGAGGCTCCGTCCTACGAACCGGGACTGCGCGGCGGGCGACCATGCGGGTGAACCACCGACTCCCATCATGAAAACCTTTCGTTGCCAGAAGTGCGGCCAGGCCCTGTTCTTCGAGAACGTGGAATGCCTGAACTGCAAGAGCCAGCTGGCCTTCCTGCCAGATCGAATGACCATGGCTGCGATCGAGCCGATCCAGGGCAGCGACGGCCGGTGGCAGATCAAGGCCCGCGGCCGCCGCCGCAAGGCGCCGCGCCAGTACCGCCTGTGCCGCAACACCGACCACGCGGCCTGCAATTTCGTGGTGCCCGCCGAGGACGACAACCCCTACTGCGTGGCCTGCCGGCTGACGCGGGTGCTGCCAGACCTGTCCAAACCCGAGAACCACCAGCGCTGGTACCGCATAGAAGTCGCCAAGCGGCGCCTGTTCTACACGCTGGCCAAGCTCGGGTTGATCTCGCCGGAGCCGCAGGGCGGCGAGCCGGACGGCCCGGTGTTCGAATTCCTGGAAGACCTGCCGGGCGCGCCGGTGATGACCGGCCACTCGGAAGGCCTGATCACCATCAACGTGGCCGAGGCCGACGACGACGAGCGGGTGCGCCGCCGCGTTGCGCTGCACGAGCCGTACCGTACCTTGCTCGGCCACTTCCGGCACGAGATCGGGCACTACTACTGGGACGTGCTGATCCGCGACGGCAACCAGGTCGAGCCTTTCCGGGAGGTGTTCGGCGACGAATCGGTCGATTACGGCGAGGCGCTTCGGCGCCACTACGAAGCCGGCGGCAACCCGGCCAACTGGCAGCTGGAACACGTCAGCGCCTATGCCACGTCCCACCCCTGGGAGGACTGGGCCGAGACCTGGGCCCACTACCTGCACATGGTCGACCTGCTGGAGACCGCGGCCTCCTACAACACGCGCATCACGCTGCCGGGCGACGACGAGGACGAGCTGGAAGAGCTGGTCAATCCGTTCGAGCAGAAGGCGCCGGTGTTCGAGGAACTGGTCGAGCAATGGGTGCCGATCACCTTGCTGGTCAACAGTCTGAACCGCAGCCTGGGCCAGGAGGACGCCTATCCGTTCGCGCTCACCGCCGGCGCACTGCGCAAGCTGCGCTACGTGCACGATGTGATCCAGGCCAACCGCAAGGCCCAGAAGGTCGATCAGGGCCTGGAGCAACCACCGGCATGAGCAATATGAACCTGCCCCGCGTGCAGTTGCTGGCCGGCGAGCACGAGCTTTACGCGCATGTCGCCCGCACGCCCGAGGAGCGCTCCCTCGGCCTCATGTTCCGGCGCGACCTTCCCGAAGACGAAGGGATGCTGTTCATGTGCGACGAGCGCGCGGTCCAGAAGTTCTGGATGAAGGACACACCGCTGCCATTGAGCATCGCCTTCCTCGACGAGGACGGCACCATCGTCAAGCTCGACGACATGGACCCGCATGCCCTGGACGGCTGCAGTTCGGAGCATCCGGTGCGCTGGGTGCTGGAGGTCAACCAGGGCTGGTTCGCCGAGCGGGCGATCCCGGCCGGCACGCGGCTGTCCGGTCCACCGTTCCTGCCGCAGGAAAGCGCATGACGGCCACGCCCCCCGAGCCGGCGCCGCTGCGGCCGGGCCAACCCTATCCGCTGGGCGCCAGCTGGGACGGCGAAGGCGTGAACTTCGCGCTGTACTCCGAGAACGCGACCAGGGTGGAGCTGTGCCTGTTCGACGAGGACGGCCACGAAACCCGCCTGCCGTTGCGAGAGCAGACCGCGTTTGTGTGGCACGGCTACGTGCCGCTGCTGCGGCCGGGCCAGCGCTATGGCTACCGGGTGCACGGCCCGTACGAGCCGGACCAGGGGCTGCGCTTCAATCCGAATGTGGTCCTGCTCGATCCGTACGCCAAGGCACTGGCCTCGGTGGAAAGCTTCGACCAGGGGGTGTTCGCCTACCGGCTGGGCGATGAGCGCGAGGACTACGCGATGCTGGAGGAGGAGGTGCGGGGCGTGCCGCTGGGCGTGGTGGTCGATCCGGCGTTCGACTGGCGCGGCGACCGCGCCCCCAACATCCCGCTGCACGAATCGGTGATCTACGAGACGCACGTCAAGGGCCTGAGCATGCTGCACCCCGACGTGCCGCAGGAGCTGCGCGGCACCTACCGCGGGCTGGCGCACCCGGCGATGGTCGGCTACCTGAAGGAACTGGGGGTCACGGCGATCGAGCTGATGCCGGTGCATGCGCACCTGGACGACCCGTTCCTTCTCGACAAGAAGCTGACCAACTACTGGGGCTATTCCACCCTGAATTTCTTCGCCCCGGAACTGCGCTACAGCGCGGCCTGCCGCCAGGGCGACCCGGTGGGGGCGGTGCGCGAGTTCAAGGACATGGTCAAGGCGCTGCACGCCGCCGGCCTGGAAGTGATCCTGGACGTGGTCTACAACCACACCTCCGAGGGCAACCACATGGGGCCCACGCTCAGCTTCAAGGGCATCGACAACCCGACCTACTACCGGCTGGTGCCGGACAGCCCACGCCACTACTTCGACTACACCGGCACCGGCAACACGCTCAACGTGCGGCACCCGCAGACCTTGCAGCTGATCATGGATTCGCTGCGCTACTGGGTGCAGGAGATGCACGTCGACGGCTTTCGCTTCGACCTGGCCAGCACGCTGGCGCGCGGGCTGCATGAAGTTGACCAGCTGTCGGGCTTCTTCACCATCATCCACCAGGACCCGATCATCAGCCAGGTCAAGCTGATCGCCGAGCCGTGGGACGTGGGCGAGGGCGGCTACCAGGTCGGCAACTTCCCGGTGAAGTGGGCCGAGTGGAACGGCGTTTACCGCGACTCGATCCGCGCCTTCTGGAAAGGGGAGGGCGGGCTGGCCAGCGACCTGGGTTACCGCCTGACGGGCTACAGCGACCTGTACCAGGGCGACGGCCGCAAGCCGTCGGCCAGCATCAACTTCATCACCGCGCACGACGGCTTCACCCTGCGCGACACCGTCTGCTACAACGACAAGCACAACGAGGCCAACCAGGAAGGCAACCAGGACGGGCACAACGACAACCGCTCCTGGAACTGCGGCGCCGAGGGCGAGACCGACGACGAGGAAGTCAACCGCCTGCGGGCGCGCCAGCAGCGCAACTTCCTGGCCACGCTGCTCCTGAGCCAGGGCACGCCCATGCTGCTGGGGGGCGACGAATTCGGCAACAGCCAGGGCGGCAACAACAACGCCTACTGTCAGGACAACGAGATCAGCTGGTACGACTGGCAGCGCAAGGACGAGGCCCTGCTGGCCTTCACGCAACGCCTCATCCGCATCCGCAAGGAGCATCCGGCGCTGCGCCGGCAGAAGTTCTTCTCGGGACGGCCGATCCGCGGCACCGATGTGCACGACGTCATGTGGTTCCGCCACGACGGCCTGGAGATGACGGACGAAGACTGGCGCAACCCGCACACGCAATCGCTGGCGATGTTCCTGGCCGGCAACGGTCTCAAGGAGGTCGACGCGCTCGGCCAGCCGCGGCGCGACGACCACCTGCTGCTGATGCTGTCGTCCTCGCACGAGGACCTGGAGTTCACGCTGCCCAGAGTGGGCGACTGCGTCGAGTGGGAACTGCTGCTCGACACCAGCGACGACACCGCCGAACAGGTGCATCCTTGCGGCGACAAGACGATGCTGAACGCGCGCTCGTTGATGTTGTTTCGCTGCGTTGTCGACGGCTGACGTCGGCAGCCCTCGATCTCTGGCTCAGGGAATGCTGCCGTCGCCCACCGGGACCTGGTGCGCCAGGCCGGTGATGGCGTAGCCCTTCTCGGCGATCTGGTCGGCGGGGCTGTCGATCTGGTACGGGTGGAGGTGCTCCTTGGTCTCGTCGATGTGCACGCCCACCTTGCGCTGCGCCCAGTCCACGTTGGTGGCTTCTTCCGGGATCGGCTGGCCGTGGGGAACCAGGAGGTAGGAAACCTTGTTGTCCGCCTCCGGGCGGCGGTAGATGTCGACCTGCATGTGCTTCCTTCGCGTCGGTTGTGCAGGCTGCATGATGACAAAGGACGGGCCGGCGCGGTGTCGGAACAGGCCCCGTTCCTGCTCCGCGGTGCTCACCTCTTCAGGAGGCTGTACAATTCGATCCTCCTGAGGCGCCCAGGTGGCGGAATTGGTAGACGCACTAGTTTCAGGTACTAGCGAGTAACATCGTGGAGGTTCGAGTCCTCTCCTGGGCACCAACGTATTCGGGTCGGCGCAACGCCGGCCCCGGTCAGGCTCCTGCCTCGAACAGGCTCAGGCCGCAGGCCGCCGCCCCGCGCCGGATAATCGGCTCCGCACAGCAAGGAGCTTTCCCCGCATGAATGGCGCCCGCAGCCTCGTCGACACCCTCCTGCGCTGCGGCGTGGACACCTGTTTCGCCAACCCCGGCACCAGCGAGATGCACTTCGTCGCCGCGCTCGACGAGAGCGCCCGCATGCGCTGCGTGCTCGGCCTGCAGGAGAACGTCGTCACCGGGATGGCCGACGGCTACTGGCGCATCGCCGGCAAGCCGGCCTGCACCCTGCTGCATTGCGGGCCGGGCCTGGCCAATGGTCTGGCCAACCTGCACAACGCGCGCCGGGCTCGTAGCGGCATCGTCAACATCGTTGGCGACCAGGCCAGCTGGCACCGGCCGCACGACGCGCCGCTGACCGCCGACACCGACGCCCTGGCGCGCACCGTCTCGGCCTGGGTCCGCACCAGCACGCGCTCCGGCCACGTCGGTCGCGATGCCGCTGGTGCGGTGCAGGCCGCGCGTACCTTCCCCGGCCAGATCGCCACGCTGATCCTGCCATCCGATGCGTCGTGGGATGCGGGCGGCAGCGTCGCCCAGCCGCTGGCCGTGCCGCCGCCGCCGGCGATCGATCCGTTCGCCGTCGAGTCCGCCGCCCGCGCGCTGCGCAGTGGCGGCGGCAAGGTGCTGGTGCTGCTGGCCGGCCGCGCGGTCCAGGCCGAAGGGCAGGCGCTGGCCTGGCGCATTGCCAGTGCCACCGGCGCCCGCCTGCTGGCCGACTACGTCAACGCCCACGTGGCGCGCGGGCGCGGCCGGCTGCAACTGGAACGGGTTCCCTACAACACCGACCTGGCCATCGCGGCGCTCGCCGGCTTCGATCACATCGTGCTGGTCGGCGCCAAGGCGCCGGTGGGCTTTTTCGCCTACCCGGGCAAACCTTCCATCCAGTACCCGCCGCAGGCGCAGCTGCACCTGCTGGCGCGACCCGAGCAGGACGGCGTGGCGGCCTTGCGCGCGCTGGTCGAGGCGCTGGGTGCACCCGAGGTCGCGCTGCCCGAGGCGGGGCCGCGGCCCGGCATCGCCGCCGGCGCACCCACGCCGGAAGCGCTGGCGCAGACGCTGGCCGCCTTGCTGCCCGAGCATGCGATCGTCTCGGACGAAAGCATCTCCTATGGCCGCGGCTTCTACCACCACACCCATGCCGCGCCGGCGCACGACTGGCTGCACCTGGCCGGCGGTGCCATCGGCGACGGCATGCCGGTGGCCACCGGCGCGGCGATCGCCGGCGGCGGCCGCCGCGTGGTCAACCTGCAGGCCGACGGCTCGGCCATGTATTCGCTGCAGTCGCTGTGGACGCAGGCGCGCGAGCGGCTGCCAGTGACCACCGTGCTGATCGACAACCGCCGCTACAACATCCTGATCGGGGAGTTCAAGGACGTCGGCGCCACGCCGGGGCCGACCGCCATGCGGATGCTGGATCTGGGCGATCCCGCGCTCGACTGGGTGGCGCTGGCCAAGGGCATGGGCGTGGAGGCGGCGCGCGCGACCACGATGGAGCAGTGCGCCGACCTGATGGCGAAAAGCTTCCGCCAGGACGGGCCGTTCCTGATCGACCTGGTGGTGTGAGCTGGCGCGAGGGCGGGCGCGTCATCACACGCCTCGTATGCCCGTACGTACGCCCTTCCAGGTACGCCGACATGTCAGGAGCTTTGAATCTTCGAGGGGAAAAGCTTGCATCCGCGAGACTGACCGAGGTGGATTTCGAAGAGCGCAGCGACCGCTACGCGCGTGCCACGAAAGATTCAGGCGCCGCCAACACGGCTGGGTCTCGTCCACCGCAGAACAACTGGACCAGTCAATCATGACGCTCATGCTCGCACTGACGGTGAGTGATGGCTAAGCTGGTTTGGCCATCAAACCCACCACCAAAACCTGCCCTGCACGCTGCTGCCCCATCTTCACTCTTCCCAGTCAACAAGGAAGGAGCAGTGCGCAGCACTGCTCCTTCGAGCTGCACGCCGATGGTAATTTCGTGGAAAATGCCGCGCCGCGCGGCTCTGGGACAATCGCGCCATGACCGAAGCCAGCCCCCAGCCGCAGCCGCCCCTGCCCGACCGCCTCTCCGCCGAGCCGCGCAGCCCGTTCCATGTCGCCGAAATCTTCCAGCACGACGTGGGCATCCGCCTGAACGGCAAGGAACGTACCGACGTCGAGGAGTACTGCATCAGCGAAGGCTGGGTGATGGTCCCGGCCGGCAAGACGCTGGACCGCAAGGGCAAGCCCCTGCTGCTCAAGCTCAAGGGCAAGGTCGAGGCGTTCTACAAATGACCCTTCATCGCCGCGCAGCGGAAGTGAAGGGCGTCCCCGGGCAGGCGGGGCTCCAGTACCGGCTTCCGGCTACACCTTGGCCGGAAACGGCGCCATCAGTCGGAACCCCCGCTTGGGCAACTGCAGCGCGATGGCCGCGGCCGCCAGCAGCAGCACGCCGGAGCTGCCGAACGCCACCCAGTGGGTGCCGAAGGTTTCGTAGCCCCAGCCGCCCAGCCAGGAACTGAGCATGCCGCCGACCTGGTGGCCCAGGTAGGCCAGCCCGTACATCACGCCCACCAGCCGCACGCCGTAGATGTCGGCCAGGATGGCCGACGACATGGCGATGCTGCCGGCCCATACCAGGCCGCCGATGGTGGCGGCGATGTACAGCTCCCAGTGGGTGCCCACCAGCACCAGAGCGAAGAAGCCCAGGCCGCGGATGAAATAGATGGCGGCCAGGATGTTGCGCCGCGGCAGCCGGTCCGACATGCGCCCGAGCACCAGCGTGCCGAAGATGGCGACGAAGCCGATCAGCCCGATGCCCAGGGAACTGGTCGTGGCGTCGAAGCCATGGTCCATCAGCATCGGCATGCCATGGGTGCCCAGCAGGTTCATGCTGTAGCCGCAGGCGAACAGGCCCAGGAAGATCTGCCAGAACGGCACCGTCACCAGCGCCTGGCGCAACGGCAGGCTCTGCACTGGCGGCGTGCCCTGCGCGCGTTCGGCCGCGATCTCGTCGGGCAGCAGGTCGGTGTGCGCTGGCGCATCGTCGCGCACCACCAGCAGCGCGGCCAGCACCGTGAAGGCGGTGAAGACGCAGGCGTAGCCGACCATGGTGGCGCGCCAGCCCCAGGTCGCGATCGCCCAGGTGAACACCGGCGTCATCGCCGCCATGCCCGCCATCGACCCGGTGGACAGGAAGAACAGCGCCATGCCGCGCTGGCGGGTGAACCAGCGGCTGATCACCGGCGTAAGCGCCACCGGGCTGGTGAAGCCCAGGCCGAACGACAGCAGCACGCCGAACGACAGCAGGAAGCCCACGGGCGAGCGCGCGTTCACGCTCCAGGCGGTCGCGGCCACCACGATGGCGGTGCCCAGCAGCAGCACGAAGCGGGTGCCGTAACGCGCGACCAGCAGGCCGGCCAGCGGCATCGCCAGGCCGTAGCACAGCATGCCGGCGGCAATGATGGCGGCCAGCAGGCTGCGGCTGAAGCCCAGGTCGGCGGCGATCGGCAGGAAGAACGGCCCGATGGCCAGCCGCAGGCCCACCGACAGCAGGGTCAGGAAGGCGGCGGCGGCCACGATGTTCCAGCCGAAATACCAGCGGCACGGCACTGTGGTGTCCAAGATGTCTCCCTGCGCTTGCGCTTGTTGTTTGCGTTCACCCGATTCTCCGGCATGGCAGGCCATGCCGGCGCGGCACGGGTATTCACTGGCGCCGCGGCCGCGGCGCCTGCCTAGACTCGGGCTCGCATGTTCGTGGGAGAACCGTCTTGAGATCTGGAACGCATCGAATGTTCGGCATCGCGCTGGCGCTGGTGGCCGCCGCCGTGGCGGCGCCGCCGGCGGCCGCGCAGGCCTTTCCGGCCAAGCCGATCACGCTGGTGATGCCGTACGCCCCGGGCGGTCCGGGCGACACCATCACGCGCGTGTTCGCGGGCGCCATGCAAAGGCACCTGGGCCAGCAGGTCGTGGTCGACAACACGGCGGGCGCCTCCGGCAGCATCGGCACGGCCAAGGTGGCGCGCGCCGCGCCCGACGGCTACACGCTGCTGATGATCCATGTGAGCCACGCCACCAACCCGGCGATGTTCAAGGGCCTGCCGTACCACCCGGTGGACGATTTCGAGCCGATCGGCTCGGCCACCAGCGGTCCGATGCTGATCGTCGCGCGCAATGATTTTCCGGCCAGGGACCTGAGCGAGTTCGTCGCCTACGTGCGCGCCAACGGGCCCAAGGTCAGCCTGGCGCACGCCGGCGTCGGCTCGGCCTCGCACCTGTGCGGGCTGATGATGATGAGCACGCTGAAGGTCAGGCTCAACGAGATCCCGTACAAAGGCACCGGGCCGGCGCTGAACGACCTGATGGGCGGTCAGGTCGACCTGCTGTGCGACCAGACCTCGGGCACCGTGCCTTCGGTCAAGGGCGGCAAGATCAAGGCCTATGCCGCGGCCGGCAAGGTGCGGCTGCCGCAGTTGCCCGGGCTGCCGGCGATCGCCGAGGCCGGCGTGCAGGAGTTCGACATCAACATCTCGTTCGGCCTGTACGCGCCCAAGGGCACGCCGCGGCCGGTGCTCGAGCAATTGACAGCGGCTTTGCAAAAGGCCGTGGCGGACCCGGAGGTGCGCAACCGGCTGGAAGGCATGGGCGTGTCGGCCGTGAGCGCGGAGCAGGCCACGCCGGCAGCGCTGCGGGCGCATCTGCAGCGCGAGATCGACGTGCTGGGCGGGCTGCTGGTGAAAGCGGGCGTCAAGGCGAACTGACGCCGCCGCGGCCGTTGCGGGCTCGAGCCCGTCCATGCAGCCGTTGCACCCCGGCATGACCCGGCTCAAGCCCGCGGTGACATCCATCAGCCGGGATGGCGCTCAGACCGTCAGCACCACGTTCCCCATCAGCGTGCCACCCTCGAGCAGGTCGTGCGCCCGTGCAATCTCGGCCAGCGGCAGGCGCATGGCGATCGTGTGCCTGAGCTTTCCCTCGGCCAGCAATGCGGACAGCTCGCGCACGCCCGCATCGCGGTCGGCCTGCGCGATGTCGTAGATCATGAAGAACTTCAAGGCGATGCTGTTCTGCATCAGCCAAAGCGTGGGCAGCGTCGCCTCCACCCCCGTCATGCCGTAGATCACCACCCGGCCATGGGCGCGCAGCAGCTTGGGGTACTGCGCCGCGTTGTTGGTGACGTCCATCTCGATCACGCAGTCGACGCCGCGGCCGGCGGTGAGTTCGGCGACGCGCGCGCCGATGTCCTCGCGCCGGTAGTCGATGGCATGGTCGGCGCCGGCCGCGCCGGCGTGGGCCGCCTTCGCCTGGCTGCTGACGGTGGTCAGCACCTTGGCGCCGCGCAGCCTGGCCAGCTGGATCGCGTAGTGGCCGACCGCGCCGGCGCCGGCCTGCACCAGCACGGTCTCGCCCGGTTGCAAGGCCGCCAGCCGCACCGCCTGCAGCGCGGTGAAGCCGGGGACTCCCATGCAGGCGCCTTCCTCGTACGACACGTTGGCCGGCAGGGCCACGGCCTGCTGTGACGGCAAGGCGATGAACTCGGCGGCGGTGCCCAGCGGCCGCTTCCACTGCCCATTCCAGATCCACACGCGCTCGCCGATGCGGCTGGCGGGCACGCCTTCACCGACCGCGTCGATGTCGCCGGCGCCGTCGCTGTGCGGCACGATCAGCGGCGCGATCAGCTGGCGGCCGCCGCCGCCCTTGCGCGTTTTCCAGTCCGAGGGATTGGCGCCCGAGGCGCGCACGCGCACCCGCACCTGGCCCGGGCCGGGCTGCGGCGTCGGCTGCTCGCCCACGGTGAAGACTTGGGCCGCAAGGCCCTGGCGCGTGTAGAAGGCGGCTTGCATGGTTGCTCCTCGTGCGGATGGAGTTTCGGTTCAGGCCGCCTTGAGGCCGGCACCGGGAGCAGGCGGCGCGTGGAAGGCGCACAGCGCATCGATCAGCGCCTGCGCGAAGGCCGGCAGGGCCTGCGCTTCGCGCACCAGCACGTAGCGCTCGCGCACGCGCCAGTCGTCGCTCAGCTCCACCTGCGCCAGCTGCATGGTTGCCAGGTTGCGGCGGGCGCTGCTCTCGGGGACCACGCCGATGCCGACGCCGGCGCCGACCATGCGGCAGACGGCGTCGAAGCTGGACAGCTCGACCCGCAGCCGCAGCGGCTTGCCCAGGCCGGCCGTGACCTTGGCCAGGAAGTCCTGCAGCGTGCTGCCCGGATGCATGCCGACGTGGTCGTCGTCCAGCGTCTCGCCGAAGGCGACGGCCTTGCGCCGCGCCAGGCGGTGGCCGCGCGGCACCACCAGCACCAGCCGGTCGGTGCTGAAGTGGATGGCCCGCAGGCCCAGCGTGTCGACGCGGCCGGCCACGATGCCCAGGTCGGCGCGGCCGGCCAGCACGCCCAGCGCGATGTCGGCGTTGGGCTTTTCCTGCAACTCCACGTTGACCTTGGGATTGGCTTTCAGAAAGGCCGGCAGCACCTCCGGCAGGATGTCGGTGACGGCGGTGGTGTTGGCGAACACGCGCACGTGGCCGCGCAAGCCGCGGCCGTACTCGTGCAGGTCGGCGCGCAGCTGCTCGGCCTGCCGCAGCATGGCGCGGGTGTGGTGCAGGAAGGCCTCGCCGGCCGGCGTCAGCCGCACGCCGCGCGCCTGGCGGTAGAACAAGGGGACGCCGGCGTGCCGCTCCAGTGCCTTGATGCGGGCGCTGGCCGCCGCCAGCGACAGGTGCTCGGCGGCGGCCGCATGCGTGATGCTGGCGTGCTGGGCGACGGCGTGGAACAGCCGCAGGTCGAGCAGGTCGAAATCCATGCCGCGATTAGAGCAGCCTTCGGCGCCGGCGAAGGCTGGCTTGCGGACTGCCGCATTGTGCTGTGCCGGCTCCTGGGGCACGATGGCGCCATGCAAGACGATTCCTCCATCACACCCGAGGCGGTGGCCCGGCTGCGCGCCTGGGAAGGCCGCAGCGAAACGCTGCACGACGAGCTCACCGCGGCACCGGTGCGCGCGCTGTCCGCCACGCTGGATCGCGACGACCCCGAGCCGGCGGCCGGCACCGCGCTGCCGCCGCTGTGGCACTGGCTGTACTTCCTGCCGCGCCACCTGCAAAGCGAGTTGGGCGCCGATGGCCACGCGAAGCTGGGCGGCTTCCTGCCGCCGGTGCCGCTGCCGCGCCGCATGTGGGCCGGCGGTCGCCTGCAGTGGCACGCGCCGCTGCGCGTGGGCGAGCCGGTCCGGCGCATGTCGCGCATCGCCGGCGTGACGCACAAGGCCGGCCGCAGCGGCGATCTGGTGTTCGTGCTGGTGCGCCACGAGGTGCACAACGCCAACGGCCTGGCGGTGATCGAGGAGCACGACATCGTCTACCGCGCCGCGGCCCGTCCTGGTGATCCGGTGGTGCCGGCGCAAGCAGCGCCGGCCGACGCGCCCTGGTCGCGCGAGATCGTGCCGGACCCGGTGCTCTTGTTCCGCTACTCGGCGCTGACCTTCAACGGGCACCGCATCCACTACGACCGCAGCTACGTCACCGAGGTCGAGGGCTACCCCGGCCTGGTGGTGCACGGGCCGCTGATCGCCACGCTGCTGGTGGACCTGGTGCGCCGCCAGCGCCCCGAGGCCACGCTGCGCAGCTTCAGCTTCAAGGCGGTGCGCCCGACCTACGACCTGCATCCGTTCGGCGTGAACGGCAGGCCCTCCGGCGACGGCCGCGGCGTGACGCTGTGGGCGCAGGACCATGAAGGCTGGCTGACCATGCAAGCCGAAGCCCAACTCGATTGACACCGATGAAGACCCAGATCCCCACACCCGATGTGCACCAGGACATGCGCGAGGCGCTGCGCGCCCTGTGCGGCAGTTTCGATTCCGCCTACTGGCAGAAGGTGGACACCGACCGCGGGTACCCGGAGAAGTTCGTCGACGCGCTGACGGAGGCCGGCTGGATGGCGGCGCTGATCCCCGGCGAGTACGGCGGCTCCGGCCTGGGCCTGACCGAAGCCTCGGTGATCATGGAGGAGATCAACTTCTCCGGCGGCAACGCCGGCGCGCTGCACGGCCAGATGTACAACATGAACACGCTGCTGCACCACGGATGCGCCGAGCAGAAGCAGAAATACCTGCCCGGCATCGCCAGCGGCAAGCTGCGCCTGCAGTCGATGGCCGTGACCGAGCCGACCACCGGCACCGACACCACGCAGCTCAAGACCATGGCCGTGCGCAAGGGCGACCGCTACGTGGTCAACGGCCAGAAGGTCTGGATCTCGCGCATCCAGCACAGCGACCTGATGATCCTGCTGGCGCGCACCACGCCGCTGGCCGGCGTCAAGCGCAAGAGCGAAGGCATGAGCATCTTCCTGGTCGACCTGCACCAGGCGATCGGCAATGGCATGACGGTGCGGCCGATCGCGAACATGGTGAACCACGAAACCAACGAGGTGTTCTTCGACAACCTCGAGATCCCGGCAGAGAACCTGGTCGGCGAGGAAGGCCAGGGCTTTCGCTACATCCTGACCGGCCTGAACGCCGAGCGGACGTTGATCGCCGCCGAGTGCATCGGCGATGCCTACTGGTTCATCGACAAGGCGCGCAAGTACGCCAGCGAGCGGGTGGTGTTCAACCGTCCGATCGGGCAGAACCAGGGCGTGCAGTTCCCGATCGCCGATGCCTACATGGAGACGGAAGCGGCCAACCTGATGCGCTTCAGGGCCTGCCAGCTGTTCGACGCCAAGCTGCCTTGCGGCGGCGAGGCCAACATGGCCAAGTACCTGGCGGCCAAGGCGTCCTGGGAGGCGGCCAACACCTGCTTGCAGACGCACGGCGGCTTCGGCTTCGCCCACGAATACGACGTCGAGCGCAAGTTCCGCGAAACCCGCCTGTACCAGGTGGCGCCGATCTCCACCAACCTGATCTACAGCTACGTGGCCGAGCACCTGCTCGGGCTGCCGAGGTCGTTCTGATGTCCGTCGCCGAGCCGCCTCAAGACCGACACGCCCGCTCGGGGGGCTGGCGCGCAGCGCCCGGGGGGCAACGTCGTCCGCTCGATGGCGTCACGGTGGTGTCGCTGGAGCATGCGATCGCGGCGCCGTTCTGCACGCGTCAGCTGGCCGATCTCGGCGCCCGCGTGATTAAGGTGGAGCGGCCCGGCAGCGGCGACTTCGCCCGGGCCTACGACCAGCGCGCGCAAGGGCTGTCGTCGCACTTCGTCTGGGTCAATCGCTCCAAGGAAAGCGTCACGCTCGACTTGAAGCAGCCCCAGGCGTTGCAGGTGCTCATGGAGCTGGTGGCCGGCGCCGACGTGCTGGTGCAGAACCTCGCGCCCGGCGCGGCCGCGCGCATGGGCCTGGGCTATGAAGAACTCAGCGCCGCCCATCCCCGCCTGGTGGTGTGCGACATCTCCGGCTATGGCAAGGACGGCCCGTACCGCGACAAGAAAGCCTACGACCTGCTGATCCAGAGCGAGGCGGGTTTCCTGTCCGTCACCGGCACGCCGCAGGAAGGCTGCAAGTCCGGCAACTCGATCGCCGACATCGCGGCCGGCATGTATGCGTACACCGGCGTGCTGGCGGCGCTGCTGCAGCGCCAGCAGACCGGCCGCGGCTCGCACATCGACGTCTCCATGCTGGAGGCGCTGGGCGAGTGGATGGGGTTCCCGATGTACTACGCCTACGACGGCGCCGAGCCGCCGCCGCGCAGCGGTGCCTCGCACGCAACCATCTATCCGTACGGCCCGTTCGAAGCCGGCGACGGCAAGACGGTGATGCTGGGGCTGCAGAACGAGCGCGAATGGAAGGTGTTCTGCGACCAGGTGCTGCTGCAGCCCGCGCTGGCCACCGACCCGCGCTTCGATGCCAACGCCAGGCGCAGCGAGAACCGCGTGGCGCTGCGGGCGCTCATCCTCGAAGCCTTCGCCGGCATGGATGCGGAACAGGTGATCGCGCGGCTGGAAGCCGCGCAGATCGCCAACGCCCACGTCAATACCGTGGGCGAGATGTGGAAGCACCCGCAGCTGCAGGCGCGTGGCCGCTTCAAGCAGGTGGACTCGCCGGCCGGCGCGCTGGCGGCGCTGCTGCCGCCTGGCGTCAACAGCAGCTTCGACTACCGCATGGACGCCATTCCCGCCGTCGGCGAACACACCGATGCCGTCCTGCGGGAACTGGGGCGCGATGATACGACGATCCGGGCCCTGCGCGAACAAGGCGTCATCTAGCCGGCCAGGAAGATTCCCACAGCTGCGGTGCGCAAGTCTGTGGACAACCTTGGGGCATTCGCCGCAGGGCCGCGCCAGCACTGGCCTGGCGTTCGAATGAGCGTTTGGTGGGCACCCGGGCGCCCTTCGTCAGGCCCTGGCCTTCCACCTGGCCAGCATCCGTTGCACCCGCTGCGGCCCGCCCTCGACGTGTTCGACCAGGTGCAGGCGGGCATGGCGGAAGGCGTCCAGCACCGCCAGCATGTCGTCGCCGGCCTCGGGGTCGAGCCCGCGCAGCGTGTGCAGCGGCAGCGGCTTGTTGCTCCAGACCGCGGCGATGAATTCGACGATGTCGCGCGCCTGCCGCAACTGGCCTTCCTCGGCCCGCCGCAGCAGCCGGTCGAGGGCGGCGAGACCGAGCTCGGTGGCGTCGTGGGAGCTGATCTCTTCGCACAGCATGCGGGCCCGCTCCAGCAGCGTGCCTTCGTGGTCCACCCGCATCCGGTCGCCGCGGCCGACGACGAGCTGCACGTGGTTGATGCGTTCCAGGTTGCCCTGATGCCGCCGGTCGCGTTCCGCCTTGCCCATCGCAGCCCCTTTCCGGCACCGTGTGCCGGGTTGCGGCTGGTGCGCGTCCTCACTTTCTACATCAGGCGCGCGGCGTGGTGAAGAGGGCCTGACCCAGGAGTCTGCGCCCAGGCTCCTAAGGCTCCATCCCGGCCGCTACCCGCCGGTAGCGCACCTTGTTGCCGTGGATGTGGTCGACGCCCAGGAATTCGTTCGGCGTCTCGAACGCGATCTGGAACGTGGCCAGCGGCAGATTCAGCCGGGATGGCGGACGGCCGTTCATGAGCGTGTACTTGCGCTTGAGGTTGGTGCCGTCGAAGAGCCAGGTGCCTTCGTGCGCCTGCTCGGTGGCCCGGCCGGCGCCGTCGGTGGCGCGCACCTTTTCGCGGAACGCGCCGTCCGGCTCCAGCACCAGCACCCGGCGGGCGCGGATGCCCTTGGCTTCGTATTCCCGCAGCCAGGTGCCTTGCAGGCGTTGACGGGTGTCGTCGGCAGCCTCGTCCGCATCCGGGTGGGCCGCGCCGCCGGGCGGGGCGGCGCACGTGGCCAGCAGCATGCCGAGCGCCAGCAGGCCTGGCGCCCAGAACTTCAGGAAGGAAGCGCCGGACATGGGCCGACTATCCCAGCAATCGGGGCGCTGGGGAATGCCTCGCGGAAAGAAGACGTGCGACGTGCCTGGCGTGGCCGACCTGTTCCGCGGGAAGGTGGCCGCGGCCGCTTCCAACTGCCCGCGCGCTTCTGGGCCTCAACCCGCCCCGGGCGCCAGCCGTTCGCGCACCGCGGCCAGCAGGTCATCGGGATGCAGCATCGCATCCCGCGCCGCCACCGCCGTCCGGTACTGGTTCAAGGCCGAGCGCAACCGCGGCGCCGTGGTGAGGTCTTGCCACACCGGGGCCAGCGCGTCGTGCGGCGCCGGCTCGCCGCCGGCCAGCTGCCGTGCGAAAGCCACGGTGGCCGGCTCGGCCAGCAGCACCGCCCTGGTGGCCGCGCCCAACGGCTGCGGCTGGGCTTCCATCGCCGCGCAGCAATAAACCACGTGCGCCGGCAGCGCATCGCGGTGCGGCAGCAGGCGGCGCAAGGAGGCGCCGCGGATGCGCAGCTCGCCGCCGGCCGTGGGAAACAGGTACGTCGTCTCGGCGCCGGCCTGCGCCAGCCGTTCGAGCCCGCGCACCAGCCGCGCGAAGTCGGGGGTGGCTGCGGCCGGCGCCGCCTTGACCTCGGCGAGCAGGAGGACGTCGGCCGCGTCGGCGCCGGCGTCGGTCCGCACGATTGCGCCATCCCATTCGTCCTTGGCCTTGTCGGCGGCGCCGGGAAAGCCCGCCGGGGTGCGCAAGCCGGCCACCGCGCGGTAGCGGCCAGCGGGGCGGCCTTCTTCGAGCAAGCCGGCAATGGTGCGCAATGCCTGCAGCGTCGCTGCCTCGGCGTCACTGCCCAGGCGCGCGGAGGCGCGCCCTTGCGCGGCGGCCAACTCGCTGCCGGCCGGCGGCCCGCGCTGTTGTGCCAGAGCCAGGTAACGCTGCACGTCGGCCACTGGCCGCAGCGCGTCGCCGCGTTGCAGCCGCTCGAGTGCGGGCTCGGCCAGCAGTGACGCCAGGGCGGCATGCAAGCGGGCGTCGCCGCTTGCATGGACGAGCGTGGCCTGCGTCGCAGCGTGCAGCTGCGCCCAGGCGCCGCTTTCCAGCAGGGCGTGCAGTCGGGCAAGCGCGTCGCGCAGCGCTGCGGCCGGCATGTCGCGCAGCTTGCCCGGATGGGCGACGGCATCGATGGCGGCGCGCAGCGTGCGTCGGTCGGCCGCCGCGCGCGTGGCCAGCCGCACGTGTTCGCGGACCGGTTCCGAGCCGGCGTGCAGCACCAGCGCCTGGAACACCGGGTCCCCGCCTTCGGGCGCGAGCGCCCGGCGCACCAGCGCGGCCAGACTGAGGGTGAACAGGTCGCGCACCTGTGCCGGCGGCAGCGTGCCAGCGCGGGCGGCCTCGATGGCGAA
>NZ_JAQGLS010000096.1 GCF_028292805.1 Ramlibacter sp.
CCTGCGCCGCCAGCGCGGCGTCGGCGACGCCGGGGGCGGTGCCGCCGGCCTGCACCGTCTCGATCGCCGCCAGCAGCATGCGGCGGTTGGCCATGATCACCTTGTCGCTGGTGCCCAGGTGCTCGCGGGTGCGGTCCTGGACAGTGCCCAAGCTTTCCACCGCCCACTGGTCATGCACGTTGATGTCCTCCTCGCCCATGCCCAGGTAGGTCTGGCCGGCCTGTTCCTCGGCGTTGAAGCCCCAGTTGTTGTGGCGGCCAGCCTTGGGGATGTAGTCGGGCAGCGAGATGAACTGCAGCCGCTGGTTGCGCATCGCTTCCTTGTCGACCGGCCCGGCGAAGCTGGTGAACACCGAGTACCAGTAGGTGTGGGTGTCGTCCACCGGCAGGTGCATCTGCGTGATGGTCAGCGTCTCGGACAGCGGGATCACGAAGGTGTGCGGGAAGATGGCACTGGTGATGCGCACGTGCGTCAGTTCGTCCGTCATCGGCCGCAGCGCCTGCAGCTGCATCCCCCAGGGCATCGGCTCGTAGGAGATGTCGGGCTGGTGGAACTCGCGCATGATCCGCGTCATCGGCCACTTCTCGCCGCCGAAGTCGCCGGCGCTGGCGCTGCGGAACTGGCGGCCGGCCGCGTTCTCGCCGATGCCTTCCAGCGCCGCGTCGCGCAGGAAGCGGTGCAGGAACGAGGGATGCGCCGGGTCGATCCCCACCTCGAAAGCCTGCAGCCAGTTGGCGTTCCACAGGCCCTTGAAGGCGAAGGTGTGGCTGGCCGGCGCGGCGAAACAGTCGAAGACGGGGAAGGGCGGCGCCTTGCCCTCGGCGCCGAACCAGGCGAACAGGATGCCGCTCTTTTCCAGCACCGGGTAGTTGCGCTGCCGCACGCGCTCGCACAGCTTGCTGCCGGTGGGTTCGGCCGGCGTTTCCAGGCAGCGGCCGGTGGCGTCGAACTTCCAGCCGTGGAAAGGGCAGCGCAGGCCGTCGCCTTCGTGCCGGCCGAACGCCAGGTCGGCGCCGCGGTGCGGGCAATCGCGATCGAGCAGGCCCCAGCGGCCGGTGTCGTCCTTGAACAGGACCAGGTCCTGTCCCAGCGCGCGCACGGCCTTGACCGGGCGCAGCGCCATGCGCGGATCCAGCCGCGGATCGAACTCGTCGACCAGCGCCACCGGCTGCCAGTAGCTGCGCAGGACCGCGCCGCAGGGGGTGCCGGGGCCGATCCGCGTGAGCAGCTCGTTCTGTTCCGATTTCATGCGTGTCTCCATGTGGCGGACTGCGCACCGCCTTGCATTTCCAGTGTACAGCCGCGCGTCCATGAGCTCGCCGGGCCGGCCGCGCCGCCCCTTCTTCGGGGCTACGTCGGCGGCCAGCCGCTGGCACCCGGCCTTCGTCTACGGCATGCTGGGCAGCGAACGCGACCTGCCTGGACCGAGGCCTGGCTGATGAGTGTGCAGGTCTGTTCCGGCAGCGCGCAGCTGGCGGCGCTGCAAGCGCTGACCGCGGCGCCGCAGATCGCGCCGCTGGTGGCGACGGTGCTGCTGATCAACGCGCGCCATGTCCGGTACAGCGCATCGATCCAGCGGTGGCTGGTGGGCGCCTGCCGCCCGCAGGCGCTGACCAGGCGGTTCTTTCTTGGCGACGGCAACTGGGCGCTCTCGATGCGCGAGTACCACGCAGGCGACCGCGACGCGGGCTTGCCGTTCGGCTCCGGACTGGCGACGGCTGCCCTGGTTCGTGGGGACCCGGGCAGCTGCTCGGGGGCGGCGTGCAGGATCCCACCGCGCTGGGGCCGACTTCATGCTGGTTCCGTTCGCCGCCGCCATCGGCGTTTCGGTCTTCCGCGGCCGGGCCGACCTGTGGCCGGCCGCGGCGCCGGCTACTTGCTGATGGCGTGGGTGCCGATCACCCCGCGCGTGCAAGGCGTCTTGGCGGCAATCCCGCTGGGCGTGATGATCGGCATCGTGCTGGCGCGGCGGTCAGCGGCAAGGGGCCGGAGCTGGTCGGGCTGGCCGTGGTGGGCGTGGCGATGAAGGTGGTGCGCAACGACGTGGTTGCCGCGCCGGCGCGGGCGGTGGCGCGGTGCCGGTGGGCGGGGTTGTGAGTCAGGGCTGCAGCACCGCCTGCAACTGCGCCGCGCACAGCTGCACCGCCACGTTGGGCTCGTCGATCACCCGGCCCATCAGGATGAAGCCCTGCCGCTGCTGCTCGAAGCTGACCGGGATGGCATTGCTGCCGGACTCGGTCAGCTGCTGCGCGTACGCCAGCCCCTGGTCGCGCACCGGGTCGTAACCGCTGTCAGCACGAAACGCCGGCGGCAGCCGGCCGTGGTTGGCGTGCAGCAGCGGCGAAGCGCGCCAGTCCAGGTCGTGCGTGCCGTCCACCAGGCAGTGGTCGTGGTCGCAGTCGATCGCGTCGCGATAGAAGTCACGCGCCTGCGCCGGCGTCTGCGCCGGCGTCTGCATGTGCGTGGGCGGCAGCCCGCGCTCGGCGATCAGTCGCCGCAGGGCCAGGGCTTGGGGATGCAGCATGGCGAGTGTCCTGTTCCGGCCGGAGTGTAGCCAGCCGGCGTTATGCTCGCAGCATGAAGCTGCACAACTACTTTCGTTCTTCCGCTTCGTTCCGCGTGCGCATCGCGCTCGAGCTCAAGGGGCTCCCCTACGAATACGTGGCGGTGCACCTGCCCAAGGGCGAGCACAAGCAGGAACAGTACGCGGCAGTCTCGGCGAGCGGCCTGGTGCCGACGCTGGAGACCGACGACGGCGCCCTGCTGGGCCAGTCGATGGCCATCATCGAATACCTGGACGAGCAGCACCCGCAGCCAGCGTTGCTGCCCGGCGATGCCATCGGCCGGGCCCAGGTGCGGGCGCTGGCCCAGCTGGTTGCCTGCGAGATCCATCCGCTGAACAACCTGCGCGTGCTCAAGTACCTGGTGCGCGACCTCAAGGTCGAAGAAGAAGCCAAGAACGCCTGGTACCGCCATTGGGTGCGCGTCGGACTGGAGGCGTACGAGCGCGAACTGCAGCGCCTGCCGCAGGGCAACTTCAGCTTCGGCAACGCGCCCACCCTGGCCGACTGCTGCCTGGTGCCGCAGATCTTCAACGGCCGGCGCTTCGACTGTGACTTCACGGGGCTGCCGCGCACGATGATGGCCTTCGAGGCCTGCATGCAGCTGGCGGCGTTCCAGAAAGCCCAGCCGTCCAACTGCCCCGACAACGAGGCCTGAGCAGCGTGCAGGCGGTGCGAGCGGACAGCGGCGGCGCCGAGTTGCTCACGCCCGCGTGGCCGGCGCCCGAGCGCGTGCGCGCCGCCTGCAGCACCCGCGGCGGCGGCGTCTCCGCAGCCCCGTACGACTCCCTGAACCTGGGCAACCACGTCGGCGACGCGCCGCAAGCCGTCGCCGCGAACCGCCGCCGTTTCGCCCAGGCCATCGGCGTGCGGCCGGTGTTTCTGCAGCAGGTGCATGGCAGCGCGGTGGCGCGCCTGACGGCCGGCTCGCCGGACGGCATCGAGGCCGACGCCTGCTGGACCACCGAGGCCGGCACGGCCTGCACCATCATGGTGGCGGACTGCCTGCCGGTGCTGCTGGCTGACGGCCGCGGCCGGGTGGCCGGCGCCGCCCACTGCGGCTGGCGCGGACTGGCCGGCAGCGCTGGCTCCGG
>NZ_JAQGLS010000139.1 GCF_028292805.1 Ramlibacter sp.
CACGACGGCGCGGAACTGCTTCAAGTCGACCGGCTTGGTCAGGTAGTCGAAGGCGCCGGCCTTGAGCGCTTCCACCGCGTTTTCGGCGGAGCCGTAGGCCGTCATCACGATGCAGCGCTCGGCGCGCTGCTGCGACGCCATGCGGTGCAGCAGCTCCAGCCCGCGCCCGTCGGGCAGCCGCATGTCGGTGATCACGGCGTCGTACTGGCGCTGGTCCAGCAGCAGCGAGGCTTCGCCCAGCGTGCCGGCGGCCTCGACGCGGTAGCCCTCGCGCAGCAGCGTCAGCTCGTAGAGCGTGCGCAGGTCGGGTTCGTCGTCGACGACCAGGACCTGGGCGGACGGAGTCGGTTGCTGCTGGGCCATCAGGCGCCTATTGTGTCAAACGGGTGCGACCCGGGCAGCACCGCCGCTCGGGTGCGAAAGCTGACCGTGAATTCGTTCCCTTCGCGGCCGCTGCCGTCCGGCGCCAGGGCGCGGGCGTAGCCGATCGCGGCGCCGTGCCGGTCGCACAGCTCCCTGCATATATAGAGGCCCAGGCCGCTGGAGCGGCTCTCCGACGAGAAGAACGGCTCGAACAGGTGGCGCTGCACGCCTGGGTCGAGCGGCTGGCTGTCGCTCCAGACGCGCAGGCGGGCCTGCTCGCCGGTGCCCTCCGTGGCATCGGTGGCCACCACGATCGCGCCGGGCCGGCGGCTGGCGTAGCGCAGCGCGTTGTCCAGCAGGTTGACGAGCACCCGCCGCAGGTGCTCGCCGTCGAAGGCGGTCCAGGCGCCGGCCGAGCCCAGCCCCAGCTGCAGCCGGGCGCCGCATTGCGTGTGGCGCTGCCACTCGCCCACCAGCATCCGCGCCGTCTGGTCCAGCTCCAGCCAGTCGGACGGCGGCTGCTGCAGCCGCGCGAGATTGAGGATGTCCTCGACGATCTGCGACAGGCGCAGCGCGTTCTTGCGCACCAGCGTGGTCAGCTGCTGGTGGGCCGGGTCGTCCAGCTCCTCGGCCAGCAAGCCGTTGGCCTGCGCGATGGCGGCCAGCGGGTTGCGGATCTCGTGCGCCACCGCCGCCGACATGCGGCCCATGGCCGCCAGCTTCTCGGTGCGCAGCCGGGCCTCGGCCTCGCGCAGGTCTTGCAGGAACATCACGCACAGCGCGTCGGCCTGCGCGTCCGGCGGCGGCGTCAGGCGCGTGCGCACCCGCACGTGCAGACGCTCGCCCGGGGCCAGGTCGAGCGCGAGCTCCGCGTTCTGCGATGCATGTTCGGTGAAGGTGCGCTGCGCCAGCGCCGCCAGCGGCTTCCAGCCGGGCCGCGAGACCAGGGCCAGCGACGCCGGCGCTTCCTTGGCCTGCCAGCCGAGCAGCGAGCGGGCCGCCGGGTTGGCGGCGTGGATGCGCCAGTCGGACGCCACCACCAGCACGCCCTCGGTCAGCGTCTCGATCACCACTTCGTTGACCTGGGCCTGGGTGCGCGCGGCCGAGCGGCTGCGGCGCGCCGCCATCTCCTCGCGCGCCAGCCGCGCCGCCATCTGGTTGCCGAACAGGGCCACCACGAAGTAGCCGCCGCCGGTCAGGCCGGCCTGCACCAGGCGCGGCGCGTAGTCGGGCGCTTCCAGCACCAGCACCCAGGCGTCGATCAGCAGCAGCAGCGTCACCGCCGCCGCCGTGCCCAGCGCCAGCAGCGTGGAGCCGAGCACCGCCGCCGTCAGCACCGGCAGCGCATACAGGGGCGAGAAGTTCAGCCCCGCGGGTTGCAGCAAATGCAGGGTCGAGAAGGCCAGCAGGTCGATGCCGATGGTGGAGACCCACTGCGGATCGAAGGTGCGGCCCGGCAGCGTCGGCCGGCTGAACACCCGCACCGCCAGCACGGCCGCCAGGTAGCTTCCGCACAGCGTCAGCTGCCACATGTCGATCGGCGTCAGGCCCGACAGCATCAGGCCGCCCAGCAGCACCAGCATCACGATGGCGATGCCCACGCGCGCCGCCATGAAGCCCAGCCAGAGCCGGTGAAAGGCCGACTGCTCGGGCCCGGCCGGCCGCAGGCTGCTGCCGTCCCAGCTGGAGATCTCGGAGACGGCGAAGGCCATCAGCCGCCGGCCAGCAGCCGGTGCTCCTGGCTGCAGTACGCCAGCCCCTTGGCATCGGTGACCGCTTCCGACTGCGGCAGGTGCAGCCCGCAGACCGCGCAGCTGACCATGTCCTGGGGCCCGGCGACGGGCGGCTGCCGGGGCGGCGCCGCCGCGTCGCGGGCGGCGCGTTCGGCCAGCCGGGCGTTGCGCCACAGCATGTAGGCCAGCACCAGCACGGCGATCAGGACGAGGTATTTCATGCGGCCCGCCGCAGCACGACTTCCATCACGAAGCGCGAGCCGACGTAGGCCAGCAGCAGCAGCAGCGAGCCGACGTAGATCACGCGCACCGCCTTGCGACCGCGCCAGCCGAAGCGCGCCCGCCCGAGCAGCAAGGTGGCGAAAGCCACCCAGGACAGCACCGAGAACACGCTCTTGTGGTCCCAGCGCCAGCCGCGGCCGTACAGCACCTCGGAAAAGAAGATGCCCGCCAGCAAGGTGGCCGTCAGCAGCACGAAGCCGGCGCCGGCGAAGCGGAAGGTCAGGCGCTCCAGCGTCAGCAGCGGCAGCCCCGGCTGCGGCTCGCTGGCCTGCCGCATGGTGCGTTCGGCCCGCGTCATCAGCCAGGCGTGGACCACCGCGGCGGCGAACAGCCCGTAGGAGGCGATGCCCAGCGCCCAGTGCAGCGGCAGCAGCGGCGTGGCGGTCACGTGCAGCGGCGTGCCGGGAAAGACCAGCGCCAGCAGGACGGCCGCCGCGCCCAGCGCCGACAGCGCCCAGCGGGCCTGCATTTGCGGGAACACTTGCCGCTCCACCGCGTAGACCGTCAGCACCAGCCAGGCGGTGACCGACAGCGCCGGCGCGAAGCCAAAGCGCGGGGCATCGCCCAGCAGGCTCCAGGCCAGCACCGCCGCGTGCAGCACCCAGGCCGCCAGCAGCGCGATGCGAGCGCCGCGCTCGCCCAGCCGGCTGGCGGCCGCGGCCGGCACG
>NZ_JAQGLS010000144.1 GCF_028292805.1 Ramlibacter sp.
GGCCAGACGGTCAATGTGGTGCAAAAGCAGGACGACGGGCGCTTCTATGTCGAGACGTCCAAGGGCACCCGCTTGCTCACCCGCACCATCTTCATCGCGGCCGGCGTCGGCGCCTTCGAGCCCAAGCAGCTGAGAGTCGACGGCCTTGCGAAGTACGACGGCACCCAGCTGTCGTACCGCGTGCGCAACCCGGCCGACTTCGCCGGCAAGAACCTGCTGGTGGTGGGCGGCGGCGACTCCGCGCTGGACTGGGCGCTGAACTTCTGCGCCGGCAATGCCGACGGCAACCCGCACAAAGCCGAAAGCGTGATCCTGGTGCACCGCCGCGACGGCTTTCGCGCCGCGCCGGCTTCGGTGGCCAAGATGCACGAGCTGTGCGAGGCGATGGAGATGCAGTTCGTGGTCGGCCAGGTGACCGGCATCGACGAAAAGGACGGCAAGCTGGTGGGCGCCAAGGTCACAGGCAGCGACGGCGTCACGCGCGTGGTGCCGACTGACGCCCTGCTGGTGTTCTTCGGCCTGTCGCCCAAGCTGGGGCCGATCGCCGAGTGGGGCCTGGACATCGAGCGCAAGCAGCTGAAGGTGGACACCGAGAAGTTCTCCACCAGCGTGCCCGGCATCTTCGCGGTGGGCGACATCAACACCTACCCGGGCAAGAAGAAGCTGATCCTGTCGGGCTTCCACGAATGCGCGCTGGCCGCGTTCGGGGCGGCCACCATCGTCTTCCCCGAAAAGGGCAAGATCCACCTGCAGTACACCACCACCAGCCCGAAGCTGCACAAGGTGCTGGGCGTGGAAACGCCGGTTTTCGACTGAGAACTCCGTCATCCCGCGCAGGCGGTGACCCAGGAAATGCCCGCCGACCGCGGGCATTTTCCGTTTCCCTTTTGCAAGCCCCGGGCTTGCCACCTCCGCGGCAACGACGGCAAGGCAGCTAGAATCCGCCTCGGCTCACGAGAGCCAATCGCTAGGGGTGTTGTTGCCGACCGGCAGCGACTGAGAAAGTCCCTTTGAACCTGATTGAGGTAATCCTCGCGCAGGGAAGCAGCCATCGCAGCCAAGCTCATTCCGGAGCTGGGCCGCCGACGCCGCCTCCCCCGCGTCGTCCGGAGCAAGCACACGATGGCAATTTCTTCTTCCACCCTCGGCAACGAGGCACTGACGCCGGTTGCGCCCGACCAGCGCGCCTTCGGCTGGCGCGACCACGCGTCGCTCTGGTTCAGCCTGGGCGTGGGCCTGCTGGTGATGCAGGTCGGTGCCTACCTGGTGCCGGCCCTGGGCACGCGCGAAGCGCTGCTCGCCATCGTCTGTGGTTCCGTCATCGGCGCCGGGCTGCTGGCCTGGGTGGCCAAGCTCGGTTGCGACAGCGGCCTGGCCAGCGCCGGCCTGATGCACGCCGTCTACGGCAGCAGCTTCGCCCGCCTGCCGATCCTGCTGAACATCCTGCAGCTGGTCGGCTGGGGCACCTTCGAGATCGTGGTGATGCGCGACGCCACCGTGGCCATCGCGGGCCAGGCCAGCGGCGGCGGCTGGTGGCCCGTCGCCGCCACCTTGCTGTGGGGCGGGCTGCTGGCGCTGCTGGTGAGCGGCTCCATGGTGAAACTGGTGCGGCGGCTGATCTCGCGCGTCGCGCTGCCGCTGGTGGTGCTGTCGTTGCTGTGGCTCAGCTGGCAGTTCCTGTTGCTGGCCCAGGGGCAAGGCGGGGCGGCGCTGTGGAACCGCCAGGGCACCGGCGGCATGAGCGGCCTGTCGGCGCTCGACCTGGTGATCGCCATGCCGGTGTCGTGGCTGCCGCTGGTGGCCGACTACGCGCGGCACGGCTCCAGCGGCCGCGCCGCGCTGCGCGGCACCTGGCTCGGCTACGCGCTGGCCAACAGCTGGTGCTACGCGCTGGGCGTGCTGGTGGCGCTGACGCTGCCGAGCAAAGACTTGGTGACGGCGCTGCTGCTGGCACAAGGCGGGCTGCTGGCGCTGACGCTGATCCTCGTGGACGAGGCCGACAACGCGTACGGCGACGCCTACTCGGGTGCCGTCTCCGCCCACAGCATCCTGCCGCGATGGAGCATCCGCCGCTGGGGCCTGGTGATGGTGGCGCTGTGCACCGCCTTCGCGCTGCTGTTGCCGATCCACAGCCTGGAGCCGTTCCTGCTGCTGCTCAGCTCGGTGTTCGTGCCGCTGTTCGGGGTGATCCTGGGACGGCTGGCCTTCGGCACCGATGCGGTGGCGCTGCTGGCCGGCACGCGCCGTGCGCATGCGGTGCCGATCGCGATCTGGTTCACCGGCCTCGCCACCTACCATGCGTGCCGCGCCTGGGCGCCGGACTTCGGCGCGGCGCTGCCCGCGCTGGCCCTGAGCTTCGCCCTGGCCTGGGCCACGCGGCCGCGCGCCGCGCGCCAGGAGCCTTAGCCCGGAAAGCGCCGGCTGGCCACCGGCGCGTGGCCGTGGTCCAGCGGACCGTGGCCGCCACCGGTGCGCACGCCGGCGCCCGACGTCATCGCGGCGCGCACGAAGGCTGCCGCCTGCCGCACGGCGGCCTCCAGCGGCTGGCCCAGCGCCAGTCCGCAGGCGATCGCCGACGACAGCGTGCAGCCGGTGCCGTGCGTGTTGATGGTGGCGATGCGGCCGGCGCGCAGCGCCTCGAAGCGCGCGGGCGGACCGGCCTGCGCCAGCACGTCGACGATGTCGTCGCCTTCGAGGTGGCCGCCCTTGACCAGCACCGCGCGCGCGCCCAGCGCCAGCAGGTCCGCCGCCGCGATCTCCAGCTGCGCGGCCTGCGTCACGGGACGCCCGAGCAACAGGCTCAGTTCGTCCAGGTTCGGCGTGACCAGCGCCGCGCGCGGGAACAGCTGCCGCACCAGCACCTGCACCGTCTCCTGCGCGATCAGACGGTCACCGCTGGTGGCCACCATCACCGGATCGAGCACCACGTTGGGCAGCCGGTAGGTGTCGATCGCCCACGCCACCACCTCGACGATCTCGGCCGCGTGCAGCATGCCGATCTTGACGGCGTCGACGCCGATGTCCTCGATCACCGCTTGCAGCTGCGCCTTGAGGAAGGCCGGCGGGACCGGGTGGATCCCGCTGACGCCGCGCGTGTTCTGCGCCGTCAGCGCGGTGATCGCCGTCATGCCGTAGCAGCCGAGAGCCGCGAAGGTCTTCAGGTCGGCCTGGATGCCGGCGCCACCGCCGCTGTCGGAGCCGGCGATGGAGAGCACCCGGGCGTAGCGCTGGTTGCTCATTGGCCTACCCTCCGCGCTGCGCGCTGCCGGATTCGCCTTGGGGCGGCCCGGCGGCTCATTGGCCTACCCTCCGCGCTGCGCGCTGCGGGATTCGCCTTGGGGCGGCCCGGCGGCTCATGGAATGCCCATCTGCGCGTGGAAAACCCGGGCCGCGGCGCCGGGATCGTCGGCCGCGCACAAGGCGCTGACCACCGCCAGCCCGTCGGCGCCCGCCTCCAGCACCGCACGCGCATTGCCCGGGTGGATGCCGCCGATGGCCACCAGCGGCAGTGCGGTCGCGGCCCGTACCTGCCGCAGCCCGTCCAGCCCCCAAGGCGCCTTGGTGTCGGTTTTGGTCGGCGTGGCGAACACCGGGCTGACACCCAGGTAGTCGAGCGGCAGCGACGCGCTGCGCGCCACATCGTCCAACGTCTGCACCGACCAGCCGATGAAGACGTGCGGCGGCAGCAGCCGCCGTGCCTGCTCCGGCGCCATGTCGCCCTGGCCCAGGTGCACCCCGTCGGCGCCGCATGCCAGCGCCACCTCGACCCGGTCGTTGATCACCAGCGGCACGGCCAGCGGCGCCAGCAGGCTCTTGAGGACCAGTGCCTGCGCCAGGAACTCACGCGTGCCCAGCTGCTTGTCACGCAGCTGCACGCAGCCGGCGCCGCCCTGCACCGCGGCCGCCACCACGTCGGCCAGTGGCCGGCCGCGGCACAGGCCCTCGTCGGTCACGAGGTACAGCCGCAGTTGCCGGCGCAGGACCTCGGGCGCAGCCCTGGCTAGCACTGCTCGACCTCGAGCCGCAACCGGCGTTCGAATTGCGATGGCTCCAGCAACTGCAGCGCATCGAGCAGCAGCGCCTGCATGCTGCCCACGCCCTGGCCCGCGGCGGCCGCGCGCTCGGCCGCGATCTCGCCGGCCACCCCGAGCAAGGCCATCGCCGACGTGGTGGCGCGCCAGGCATCGGGCTGAATCGCACAGAAGGCGCCGACCAGCGCGGTGGCCGAGCAGCCGATGCCGGTGATGCGCGTCATCCAGGCATGGCCGTTGGACAAGCGGCTCCAGCGGCCATGCGCATCCACCACGTGGTCGGTGGCGCCGCTGACGCAGACCACGCCTCGCGTGCGCTCCACCAGCGCGCGGGCGGCGCCCAGTGCGTCGGCGGCGCCGGCGCTGCTGTCGACGCCGCGGGTGCGGATCGCGGCGCCGGCCGCGCTCATGATTTCCGAGCCGTTGCCGCGGATCACCGTCGGCGCGGCCGCATCCAGCAGCTGCTCGATGGCCTGGTTGCGGTACGGCGTGGCGCCGGCGCCGACCGGGTCGAGTACGGTCGGGATGCCGCGCTTGGTGGCCGCGCGCAGCGCGAGGTCCATGCTCTGGATCCAGTAGGCGTCGAGCGTGCCGATGTTGACCACCAGCGACTGCGCGATGCCGACCATGTCGGCCACTTCCTCGTGCGCATGCGCCATCACCGGCGAGGCGCCGGCGGCCAGCAGCACGTTGGCATTGAGGTTGATCACCACCAGGTTGGTGATGCTGTGCACGAGCGGCGCGCGCTCGCGCACGGCGGCGATGTCGGCCCAAAGGTCGGAGCAAGTCAGCATGGCGGCCACGGAAAGGGTCCTCGTCGTCGATTGCGACCGGGGCGTCCAGCGGAAAGGCCAGGCTGTTGACGCTTCCCTACGCTGGCATGACCCAGATCAGGTTCCAAGAGTGTTTCTCAGTCCGCCGGACCAGCCGGCGGACACCTCTAGCAACAGCCATTATGGCCGCGAACAAAGCCCAGGCTGAACCGACCGTGAAAGGCGGGCTGGCGCGCTTGGGCCATGTGTCGCACGAAGGCCGGCACGCCGGCGCCGCGACAACTCCACCAAGAATTCGCCCAGACAGTTCGGCCAGACCGACCTGTCTTCCGGCGCGCCGCGAGCGGTCCGTGTGACTTTCACGGCCGAGCTGTGAGAAGCCGGAAAAAATGACGCTATAATTCGAGGCTTGTTCCTCGATAGCTCAGTCGGTAGAGCGCCGGACTGTTAATCCGTAGGTCCCTGGTTCGAGCCCAGGTCGAGGAGCCACCCAACAAGTGGCTTAAGTGCTTGATTTCAAAGGCCTTCTTCGGAAGGCCTTTGTCTTTTCCGCCTCCAGCAGCGGGGTTGATAGCTCGCCTGATAGTTCCAGGACGTGCACTCGGCTGCGCAGGACTGCACCCGCGAGGCGGTTTACGGCTTCGTCTCCCAACCACAAGGAACGAAGCCAGTGAACAAGACCCACCCATCCAAAACCACCGCCCCGCCGACGCAAGGGCGCGGCGAGCGCCTTCAAGCACGGCTTCCAAACCGATGCTGCCGCCGACGACTGGCAGGGAACTGCTCGTGCATGCTAGGAATGCCGCCCGTCCGGCGCTTGGCGGCCCGAGCCTGCACGCTGGCCGAGATGTTGTGGCACTACGCCCACATCGCCACGAGCGACTATGCGGACACCGGATCGCCGAAGCAGCTTGCGTACCCAAAGCTCACACGCGCCGGCGGAACGTTCAACCCTGCGGGCTCTCAGCCATGGGCGCGCAGTATTTCTGCAACTCTTCGGGCAGGCCACTCGGGCACACCCCGCACCCGCGGTTCCCCGGCACTGCGTAGTCGATGAACTTCGGATACGGCAGGTTCAACGTCGCCATGATCTGCTGGAACTGCGCCAGGCTCTTGCCGGCGCCGAGACGCGGGTTTCGGGTCTTCTCCTGGGCGATCGAGGACACATGCCTGCCCGTGTAGTCGTGTGCGGGATACACCAGCGTCTCGTCGGCCAAGGCAAAAAGCTTTTGCGTCACGCTGCGATAGAGCGCATCCGAGTCGCCGTTCTGGAAGTCCGTGCGGCCGCAGCCGTCGATCAGCAGCGCGTCTCCAGTGAACACCCGCCCGCCCAGGACATAGGCAAAGTGCCCGTCCGTGTGCCCCGGCGTGTGCAGGCCCTCTATGCAGATGGAGCCGACCTGCAGGGGCCGGCCCTCCTCCATGCCGAAGTCGGTGCAGGCAAGCCGGTCGAAGGCGGGGGCGGCAATCCTGCTTGCCGTGCGCTTCTTCAGCTCGAGCGCCGCAGTGATGTGGTCGGCGTGGATGTGGGTGTCCAGCGTGTACGCCAGGCGCAGGCCGAGGCCCTGCAACACCTGCAGGTCCCGGTCTATGGAGTTCACGACGGGATCGATCAGGATCGCCTCGCCGGTATCGGGGCAGCCGAGTACGTAGGTGTAGGTGCTGGAGACGGGTTCGAGAAGCTGTCGAAAGATCATGCATTGCTCCGGGCAGGGATGGGTTTCAGGGACCAGGACGAGGACGCTTGGGCGCCGGCACCAGCGCGCCGGCGGCTTCGTGCAGGCTCAGGAAGGGCTTGTGGGCCAGGTTCTGCGGCAGGTTCGTTTGCGCGAGCCTGTCCATGACGCGGCCGCGGACCTTCGCGAGATGCAGTTCGATGCCGCGCTCGTGCAGGTCTCGGTGCAGACGCTGAAGAGCCTCCACGGCCGTGAGGCCGACGCGGCTGACCGAGGACAGGTCCAGCCTGATCGCGAGGACTGCGCCACCGACACCGTCTTGGATGAGGTAGGCCATGTCGGGAACCAGCAGCATGGCTTTGGGCCCGACTTGAAGTCGTAGTCGAGCACGGGATCGACCACGGCAGCGTCCTTGCTGCCGTGGTCCGATACCACGTAGGAAACCGTCCAAGTAGAACGGTCGAAGAAGGCTTGGGTGGTGATGCGACTGGTCATAGCGTTCCCCCGTTTTCGCTCTATTGCACGATATTCTATCGACATCTATAATATGGTCAAGTGAGGCACCGAGAGGACCAGATGAGGGAAGACCCAAGCGATCTCGTGATCGACCCGGAACGGCTGCGCTGCGCAGCCGAGACCGCGGTCGCTTCGCTCAAGCTGCTGGCCAATCCGGAGCGGCTGCTGCTGCTGTGCCAGCTGTCCCAGGGCGAGTTCAGCGTCGGCGAGCTCCAGGAGCAGCTGGACATCCACCAGCCGACCCTGTCACAGCAGCTTGGCGTGCTGCGCAGCCAAGGCGTGGTGGCTACTCGCCGCGAAGGCAAGAACATCTACTACAGCGTGGCCGATCCCAACCTGCTGGAAATCCTGGTGGTCCTGTACCGCCTCTACTGTCCCGAGGAGCCGCAATGACCCTCCCCCTGAATCAGGATGGCTCACCCGTTGCCCATCCACGGTGGTCATTTCGAAGTGCTCAGCCGGGACGGCCGTCCGCCGCTCCCGCGGGATGCCGGCCTTCGCGACGCCGTGTTCGTGCAGCAGCCGGTGCAACTGCTGGTGCGGTTCATGCAGCCCTCGGGACGATCCCCGTTCACAGACCACTGCCAGATCCTCGAACACGAGGGCGCCAAAATGATGGGTCGACTCACCACGGTGTGACCAGGCCCAACCGCTCATCCATCCTCATCTGGAGTTACCCATGACCATCGACTGGAACGCTTTCACCCCGTGGGCCTCGCTCGCTGGCGGCGTGATCATCGGCATCTCCGCAGCCATGTTCGTGCTGCTCAACGGCCGCATAGCCGGCATCAGCGGCGTGATCGGTGGATTGCTGAAACCCGTCCGAGGCGACCTCTCCTGGCGCGTTGCATTCATTCTGGGCCTGGTTGGCGCGCCGCTGCTCTATGCGCTGTTCACCGAACTGCCGCGTCCGCAGATCGACGCGGGGTACGCAGGCCTCGTCGTGGCCGGCCTGCTGGTCGGGGTCGGTACCCGCTTGGGGTCCGGCTGCACCAGCGGCCACGGCGTGTGCGGCATTTCGCGCCTGTCGCCGCGCTCGCTCGTCGCCACGGCCACTTTCATGGCGGCCGGATTCGCCACTGTCTACGTCGTGCGCCACCTGATCGGCGCCTGAGGAGCATCCATGCCTACTTTCTTTGCCTTGCTCGCCGGCGCCGTGTTCGGCATCGGCCTCATCCTCTCCGGCATGGCGGATCCCGCCAAGGTGCTGGGCTTTCTCGACCTTGCCGGCACCTGGGATCCCTCCCTCGCCTTCGTGATGGGCGGCGCCATCCTGGTGGGCGCCTTTGCTTTCACCTTCGCCCGCAAGCGCACGGTCTCGCTGCTCGGCCTGCAGATGCGCATGCCCACCGCCACCCAGGTGGACCGGCGGCTCGTGGGTGGCGGGCTGTTGTTCGGCATCGGCTGGGGCATCGCCGGGTTCTGCCCGGGGCCGGCGCTGGTGGCGCTGGGCATGGGTGAGCAAAAGGCCGTGGTCTTCGTGGCCGCCATGCTGGCTGGCATGGGCCTGTTCGAGCTCTGGGAGCGGCGGATCGCCGCGCGCACCGCCAACGCCTGACGCGCCGGCCCGCACAGCGGCACGCCGTTACCGACGGCCCACGTCAGGTGCATCGCAACCTGTGCTGGGTCCATGGATGCCGCTCTCCACACGGGGGCCCAGCTCCCGCAAGCTGCGCGGACCGGATTCCTCCTCGGCTTGAGCCTTGAAGGCTTCTTTGACGGCATCCTGCTGCACCCAGGTGCTGCAGTGGCAGCACCTCTTGAACAATGTGCAAGCCGCGGCGCTGCAGGACATCCGCGCCCAGATGCCGGCCGACGGGTTGTTCCACGTGCGCGTCTATGCGCAGCGTGACCACCGGTGCTTCCCTTGATTGCTGAGCACGGAGAACACCTGGCGCACCAGATTGCTTGGAGCCGTGCAGCGAGGCGAACCGTTTCACTCCTTGCTGAAGATGCCGCACTACCATCCCGCCGTCGAAGAGATGCTGCAGTCCGCCCTCCAGGAGGCGGTACGGCAGATCCAATCCGTGTCCGAGCTGTGATCCACATGTCAGAACGCATCACGCCGATCCGCATCGTCCGGCACGCACCGACGGCCTTTGCCGTGAAGCGCGCAGAAACAACGCCGCCAACCTCATGAAGCAGCCCGCCTGTCGAGGGCGCATCGTTGGTCAACGCCCAGGCCGTGCCGGTCGTGCTCGCCGCGCCGAGGCGGCCGGCGATGCACTCACGCTCGTCTGCGCCGGTACCTTGTCGCGCACCGGCCAGTCTGCGCCCGTCCGGTTGACGGTGCGGGACCAGTCTGCCGTTCTGGCGCTCGCCCGCAGGCAGGCGGCCGGTTGGTGCGACATCCGGTCCTGAGCCGCTGGGCAACGTCCTGTTGCGCGGGCCCCCGCCCGGCGGCGCCGCGTCTACCATCGTTGTTGCAGCTCTCACTTCGAAGGACCATCGCATGTACGGACACCACATCGAAATCGCCGGCCCGTTCGACCGGGCTCTTGAGCGCGTGCAGGCCGCACTGAAGGCAGAAGGCTTCGGCGTCCTGAGTGACATCGACATCCAGCAGGCCATGAAGGAGAAGCTGGGAAAGGACATGCCTGCCTACCGCATCCTCGGCGCCTGTAACCCACCGCTGGCGCACCAGGCGCTGCAGGCCGATCCCGAAATCGGGCTGCTGCTTCCGTGCAACGTCACTGTGCGGCAAGCGGACGGCGACCGCGTCGTCGTTGGTTTCCTGGATCCGACAATCATGGTGCAGCTGACGAACAATGCGGCCGTCGGGGCTGTGGCGAATGATGCGGGGGTGCGTTTGCTGCGGGTGCGCAGAGCGCTCGAAGAAGGCACCTGACTATGGCTGCGTTTTCGCCGGCCAGGAAGAAGCACTGCAGTGGTTGGGCAGCGGAGCTGGCGCGACGGGGACAGCCCCGGGGCGCCGCCGCGCTCCCGCCGGGCGACTGCGGTCAGGGGCTGGCGACCGCGTCCTTGCGGCGGATGATGGTGGCGCGGCGCTCGTCTTCCTTGTGCGCGTAGCCGCGCTCCTGGTTGCGCCAGGTTCCCAGCCACAGCATGTTCATGGAGATGGCGTCGTGGTCGGCGGGCGAGAACGCGCGCTCATAGGTGGTGACGACGCCGCGGTAGGCGTTCGACGGGTTCTCCAGCGCCCTCTTCAGGCCGGCCGCGCTCAGGTCGTTCTTGGAGTCGAACATCGCGCGCAGCAGCAGGTGGACCGCGTCGTAAGTCTGCGCGGCCGACATCATCGAGCCGATCGGGCTTTCCTTGCTGATCTTGGCGTAGTTGCGCAAGAAGCTGCTGTTGCGCTCCAGGAAGACGTTCGGCAGCACGGTCTGCACCATCAGCGCGCCTTCCACCTTGCCGTTGGAGACGGTGAAGGCCGACGAATGCGACAGGCCCCAGGGGCCGAACTGCGGCACCTTCCAGCCTACGTTGGCGCGGCTGGCGGAGATCACGCCCTCTTCCGGGCCCACCGTCCAGCCGATCAGGGCGTCGGCGCCGGAAGCTTTGAGCTGCTTGAGTTCCTCGTCCAGCGTCTGCGCGCCGACCTTGAAGCGCAGCACGGCCCGAGGCTTGAGCTTGACGCCGGCCAGGGCAGCTTCCAGATCCTGCAGGCCCAGGTCGCCATAGCCGCTGGTGTCCACCAGCAGGGCCACCTTGCTCAGGCCGCGCCTGACGATCTCGTCCACCAGGAACTTGCTTTGCAGGTCGTCACGGGCGGAGGTGCGGAAGATGTAGCTCTCGGCGGTCGGGTACTTCGCCGTGATGGCGGTGCCGGTGGCGCAAGTCACCATCAGGATGTGCTTGTTCTGCTGGTAGACGTCCAGCGCCTTCATCGCCACGCCGCTGTTGCAGTAACCGATGGTCGCGGTGACCTTTTCCTTGAGCACCAGGTCCTGCGCGGCCTGCAGGCCGACGTCGGGGGTGGCCTTGTCGTCGCGGATCACCAGTTGCAGCGGCCGCCCCAGGTAACCACCCACCTGGTTGATCTCCGTCACTGCCACCTCGGCCCCGATGCGGGCGCTGTTGCCCATGTCGCCGGAGCCGCCCGTCAGGGGAAAGACCAGGCCGATGCGGATCGGGTTGGCCGCGGCCGGCACCTGCGCGGCCACCGGGAGGGACATGGCCATCGAGGCGGCCAGGAAGACTAGAGCCGGGATGTTCATGCGGTCCTCTGCAACGGATGAGTCGAGAAGGCCCCATCATCCGCCCCTAGGGCGTAGCCCTACAGAGGGTTTTCCATGAAACACTAAGTTACAAACGGGCCCGCAGCCGACCGGGACTCAATCGTCCGATGTGTTAACGATCGCGCCATACAAGGCGGATTTCCATTTGCCGGAAAACTGGGTTGTTGATGCTTTCAGCCGCATCGGCCGCATCCTGGGCCGATCCCGGGCGGGCTCGGGCCGCAGAGGCGAGGTAAGGCACGACGCTTTGCGCGCCCAGCCCCCAGCGGTGCCCTGCCGGTGGCAGGCTGAAATGGTTGGCGGGTTGCGTGCGGTCGGTCACGGCATCGGGCAATGTGCACTGGAGTGTGGCACAAGCCGCTGTCGCCCGCATCTCCAGCCATGCGCCGGAGGCGGGGCCGGCGCCGCTTCAGGCGCCGGTGAGGAGCAGCGCGAAACCGGTCCAGGCCAGCAGCGACATCCCGCCCGTCAGCCACCAGCCGATCTCGGTCAGCCCGTCGGCTGGATCCAGGTCGGCCAGGGGAAACTCCGCGGAAAGGATGGCGGTCTCGACCTGGTCATGGCGGGGATCGTTGCGCATTGTCTGCTCCTTGGCGGCTCGCCCATGGTCGTGCCCCCGCTGCGGCCAGGGTGTGGGAAAACGCCTCGCGCTGCGTAGTCGGCCCTCCGACGCCGCGCCGGTCCTCGCCGGTACTACAAATGAGTTAGGAATCAGCCTGCAGGCTGGTGCGACGGATGCGCTCGTGTGGCAAGCTGAGCCGACCGGCACGCAAGGACTCCGAGATGGCCAGCAAGATAGTCACCCTTCCCGTCCCGCTGCTGGCGCCGGGCACGGAGCGGCGCGGGGCCGAGCGCATCCCGGCGCAGATGCCGATCTGCGTCGAGGGCAGTGAAGGGGTCACCAGCGACCTGAGCGCCACCGGCGTTTCGTTCCTGGCCGACAAGCCTTATGAAATCGGCGCGACGGTGGAAATGGTGATCGAGTACCTGCTGGATGGACACCAGTATCCGCTGCACTGCCAGGCCGAAGTGGTGCGGGTGCGTCCCGCCCCCGGCGGGTACGCCATCGGCGCGCGGCTGACCGCGCAGTCGGGAGAAATGCTGGATGGCCGGCGCCCGCCCGGGCCGGCGCAAGGCTAGGAGTCCAGCCGGCGGCCCCGACCCTGCAGCTGCGGGTCGGGCAGTGGCACCGCCTCGGTCACCTCCTCACCGGAGAAGAAGGGCGCCAGCAGGCGGGCGCCGACGCCGATGCGCGCGCCCTGCTCCTCCACCCGCACGACCTTGGCTTCGCACACCATCTGGTGCGTCTTGCCGTACAGGTGGAATTCGAGCGTGAAGTTCACCAGCGCGCCGAGCTGCTGCGGCACGTCGGTCTCGAAGTAGATGCCATGCTCGCTGATGTTGAAGGCGCGGCCCTGCACGCCGTCGATCCGCACCGGCAAGGCGGTGTCGAAGCGCGGCGCCTCCCGCTGGTCAGCCGCCCTCGCCAGTCCAAGTGTGCCGATGTTCTGCATTGAAATCCTGTGGCCCGGCCAGCCTAGCGGATGCGCCGGGCCCCCTTGTAGGCGCGGTCGTGCCCAGCTTGTGGGACAAGACTCACCCGAGCGGGGCCGCGCATTCCGGAGGGACAATGGCGCAGCCCCCCTCCACCCTGCCCGTACCGAATGCACCTGCCCTGGCTCGAACCCGGCGATCCCTTTCCCGACCCCGCCCTGGCCTGGAACGACCGGCAACCGGCTCCCGGCCTGCTGGCCGCGGGCGGCGCCCTGGACGTCGCCACGCTGGAGCGGGCCTACGCGGGCGGCATCTTTCCATGGTTCAGCGAGGGCCAGCCCATCCTGTGGTGGAGCACCGACCCGCGCATGGTGCTGTTCACCGATGAATTCCGCCTGCACCGCTCGCTGCGCAAGACGCTCGCGCGCTTCGCCGGCGATGCCCGCTGCGAGGTGCGCTTCGACACCAGCTTCGACGCGGTGATCACTGCCTGCGCCAGCAGCGACCGGCCCGGCCAGTCCGGCACCTGGATCGTGCCGCCCATGGTGCAGGCCTACCGCGCCTTCCACCGCGCCGGCTTCGCCCACAGCGTGGAAACCTGGATCGACGGCGAACTCGCGGGCGGCCTGTACTGCGTGAACATCGGCCACGCGGTGTTCGGCGAGTCGATGTTCACGCGGGTGCCGGACGCCTCCAAGATCGCGCTGGCGGCGCTCGTGGCATGGTGCCGCAACCAAGGCGTGCCGATGGTCGACTGCCAGCAGAACACGCGCCACCTCGCCTCCCTGGGCGCGCGCGAGATCGCGCGGCGGCAATTCGTGGAACAAGTCGCGCGCCAGGTGGCGCGCCCGCCTGTGCGCTGGCAGTTCGACCCCGTATACTGGAATTCACTCCTGTCGCACCCCACACCCGCGTGACGCACCTCAAGGACCTACCGCTCCAGACGCTGCAGTTCTATGCAACGGCGCCGTACCCTTGTAGCTACCTGCCCGGCAGGCAGGCGCGCTCCCAGGTGGCCACGCCCAGCCACCTGATCCACAACGACGCCTACTCCGACCTGGTGACCGGCGGCTTTCGCCGCAGCGGCATGTTCACGTACCGGCCCTACTGCGACGGCTGCCGCGCCTGCGTGCCCTTGCGCGTGCTGGTGGAGGGCTTCCAGCCGGCGCGCAGCCAGCGGCGCGCATGGGCGCGCCACGGCAACCTGCAGGCCCGCGTTCTCAAGCTGTGCTTCGTGCCCGAGCACTACCATTTGTACCTGCGCTACCAGACCGGCCGCCACGCGGGCGGCGGCATGGACCACGACAGCATCGACCAGTACACCCAATTCCTGCTGCAAAGCCGCGTCAACTCGCGATTGGTGGAATTTCGCGAGACCTTGCCGGACGGCAGCGCGGGCGCGCTGCGCATGGTGTCCATCCTCGACGTGCTCAACGACGGCATCTCCGCCGTCTACACCTTCTACGAGCCGCAGCCGGAGACCAGTTACGGCACCTACGGCGTGCTGTGGCAGATCGACCAGGCCCGCAAGCTGCAGCTGCCCCACGTCTACCTGGGCTACTGGATCGGCGAAAGCCCGAAGATGAACTACAAGGCGCGCTTCCATCCGCACGAGGTGCTGCACGAAGGCGAGTGGCTGCCGGGCGATGCTCGCGGCGCCTGACCCGGGCGGCCGCGCCCACGGGCGGATTTCACAAGATAAAATATGGGCGGAGGCTCGCCCATGCGCAAGAAAGATCCCTCGGCTCCGGCCACCCCCACTATCCAGGTCATCGAGCGCATGTTCGCGCTGATCGACGTGCTGGCATCGCGCGAGGACGCCTGCTCACTCAAGGAGATCAGCGAGAAGACCGGCCTGCATCCGTCCACCACCCACCGGATCCTGAACGACCTGGCCACCGGGCGCTTCGTCGACCGCCCGCAGGCGGGCAGCTACCGCCTGGGCATGCGGCTGCTGGAACTGGGCAACCTGGTCAAGGCCCGGCTCAACGTGCGCGATGCCGCCTTGCTGCCCATGCGCGAGCTGCACAAGCAGATCCAGCAGCCGGTGAACCTGAGCGTGCGCCAGGGCGACGAGATCGTGTACGTCGAGCGGGCCTATAGCGAGCGCTCCGGCATGCAGGTGGTGCGCGCCATCGGCGGGCGAGCGCCGCTGCACCTGACGTCCACCGGCAAGCTGTTCCTGGCGGCCGACGATGCCCCGCGCGTGCGCGCCTACGCCACCCGCACCGGCCTGGCCGGCCACACCAAGAACAGCATCACGCAGCTGCCGGTGCTGGAGCGCGAACTGGCCAAGGCCCGCCAGCACGGCATGGCGCGCGACAACGAGGAGCTGGAGCTGGGCGTGCGCTGCATGGCCGCCGGCATCTACGACGACCAGGCGCGGCTGGTGGCGGGGCTGTCGATTTCGGCGCCGGCCGACCGGCTCGACGACAGCTGGCTGGTCAGGCTGCAGGCCACCGCCAACGAAATCTCGGCCGCGCTGGGTCACAAGGCGCCGCCGACGCAGCGGTTGGCGGCATGAGCCGAGGCCATGAAAAAAGACCCCGACAAGGGGCCTTTTTCATTGGAGCGCGAGGCTGTCAGCCGCTGACCTGACGGATCACCGTGTTGCCGGTCCCCGGGATCCCCGTCGGCAACGCGGCCGGCACGTGGGTCTCGACCCATTTGCGCACACGCTCGGCGTCGCCGATGCGGCTGAGCTTGCCGGCCGAATCCAGGAACACCATGATCAGCTTGCGGCCCGACACCTTGGCCTGCATCACCAGACACTGGCCGGCTTCCGAGATGTAGCCGGTCTTTTGCAGGCCGATCTCCCACTCGGGGTGCTTGACCAGGCGGTTGGTGTTGCGGTACTGAAGCGTACGGTTTCCGACGGCGACCTCGTAGCCGTGCGAAGTGGACAGCTCGCGCAGCATCGAATCGTTGTAGGCTGCGCTGACCAGGCGCGCCAGGTCTTTGGCGCTGGACTGGTTGCGGCTGGACAGGCCGGTCGGCTCGACGTACTTCGTGTCGCGCATGCCCAGCAGCTTGGCGCGCACGTTCATCGCTTCGACGAAGGCATTCATGCCGCCCGGGTAGGTGCGGCCCAGCGCGTGCGCCGCGCGGTTTTCGCTCGACATCAGCGACAGGTGCATCAACTCGCCGCGGGTGAGCGTGGTGCCGACCTTCAGGCGCGAGCTGCTGCCCTTTTCCGTGTCGACGTCGTCCTGGGTGATGGTGACGGCTTCATCCATCGGCAATCGGCCTTCGCTGACGATCAGGCCGGTCATGAGCTTGGTGAGCGAGGCGATCGGCAGCACGGCCGAATCGTTCTTGCTCAGAAGGACTTCGCTGGTGTCCTGGTCGATCACCAGTGCCACGCTGGACTTGAGGTCGAGGTCGTCGGTAGTGGCATTCAGGCCGGCGATGTGCCCGAACGACAGCCGCGGCGGCGCGACGGCGCGGACCACCGTGTTGCGGCGCGACTTGGCCACGAAAGACTTGCTGACGCGCGCCTTCTTGACCACGGTGGGCTGCGCCTTCTTGGCGACCCGCCGGCCTTCACCTGCCGCGGATGCTGCGGGGGCCAAGGAAATGGCGAGGAGGGCCACTGCAATGGTGTGTGCGAAGCGTTTCAAGATTCGGTCACTCCTGGTCGACGTCCCGGCGCGTAGGAAATTGCTGGCACGCACCGATGCGACAGAGTGTACTTCGGCAATGTACCTCGCGCGGCAAAAGTTACACAAATCAAGGACTTAGAGCATCTACCTCATGCGTTTTGAAGCCGTGACATTTTGCTACCCCTGCGCGGCCACACGGTCAGCCTTGCTCTGCAGCTTGTTCAAGGCGCTGAGGTAGGCCTTGGCCGAAGCGACGACGATGTCGGGGTCGGCGCCGACGCCGTTGACCACCCGGCCGGCGTTCTGCAGCCGCACCGTCACCTCGCCCTGGCTCTCGGTGGAGCCGCTGATGGCGTTGACCGAATACAGCACCATCTCGGCGCCGCTCTTGACGTGGCTTTCGATCGCCTTGAGCGAGGCGTCCACCGGCCCGTTGCCGTCCGACTCGCCGCGCACTTCCTTGCCGTCGGCCGAAAACACCACCTCGGCATGCGGCCGCTCGCCGGTTTCGCTGTGTTGCCGCAACGAGACGAGCCGGTAGGTTTCCTGTTCGTGCGTTACAGCTTCGTCGCTGACCAGGGCCAGGATGTCCTCGTCGAAGATCTCGCTCTTGCGGTCGGCCAGTTCCTTGAACCCGGCGAACGCGGCATTGGTGTCGGCTTCGCTCTCGAGCTGCACGCCCAGTTCCTGCAGCCGGGCCTTGAAGGCGTTGCGGCCCGACAGCTTGCCCAGCACGATCTTGTTGGCGCTCCAGCCGACGTCCTGCGCCCGCATGATCTCGTAGGTGTCGCGCGCCTTGAGCACGCCGTCCTGGTGGATGCCGCTGGCGTGGGCGAAGGCATTGGCGCCCACCACCGCCTTGTTCGGCTGGACCACGAAGCCGGTGGTCTGGCTGACCATGCGGCTGGCCGCCACGATGTGCTTGGTGTCGATGTTCACGTCCAGCCCGAAGTAGTCGCGGCGGGTCTTCACCGCCATCACCACCTCTTCCAGCGAGCAGTTGCCGGCCCGCTCGCCCAGGCCGTTGATGGTGCACTCGACCTGGCGCGCGCCGCCGATCTTGACGCCGGCCAGCGAGTTGGCCACCGCCATGCCCAGGTCGTTGTGGCAGTGCACCGACCAGATCGCCTTGTCGGAGTTGGGCACCCGCTCCCTCAAGGTCCGGATGAACTCGCCATACAACTCGGGCACCGCATAGCCCACGGTGTCGGGCACGTTGATGGTGGTGGCGCCTTCGGCGATCACCGTCTCGAGCACGCGGCACAGGAAGTCGACGTCGCTGCGGTAGCCGTCCTCGGGCGAGAATTCGATGTCCCCGCACAGGTTGCGCGCGAACCGCACCGCCTGTTTCGCCTGCTCGTGCACCTGATCGGGCGTCATCCGCAGCTTCTTTTCCATGTGCAGCGGCGAGGTGGCGATGAAGGTGTGGATGCGGGCGCGGGCGGCGTCCTTGAGCGCTTCTGCGGCGCGAGAGATGTCGCGGTCGTTGGCGCGCGACAAGGCGCAGATGGTGGACTCCCGGATGGCGCGGGCGATGCCTTGCACCGCCTCGAAGTCGCCGTTGGAGCTGGCCGGAAAGCCGGCCTCGATCACGTCCACCTTCAGGCGCTCGAGCTGGCGCGCGATGCGCAGCTTCTCGTCCTTGGTCATGGAGGCGCCGGGCGACTGCTCGCCGTCGCGCAAGGTGGTGTCGAAGATGATCAGCTGGTCTGCCATGAGGACTCCTGTTGGCTGCCGGCGTGGATCGCACGCTGCAGGCCCGAGACGATCGCCTTGAGCGAGGCGGAAACGATGTTGGCGTCGGAGCCGACGCCAAACAGCGTCCGCTCGCCCACCCGCAGTTCCAGGTAGGCGACGGCCCTGGCGTCCGCCCCCGAGGCGACGGCATGCTCATGGTAGTCCAGCACGCGGATGGCCTGGCCGGTCACGCGGCTGAGCCCCTGCACGAAGGCGTCGATCGGGCCGTTGCCCTCGCCCTTGACGTCGACCGTGCGCTCGCCCAGCTGCACCTGCGCCGCCAGGCTGACCTTGCCGTCGGCGGCCGTCTCCAGCACCTGGTGCGAGACGGTCGCGCCACCCACGCGGTACTCGCGCTGGAACAGCTGCCACAGGTCTTGCGCGTTCAGTTCCTTGCCGGAGGCGTCCATCACGGCCTGCACCGCCTGGCTGAACTCGATCTGCAGCCGGCGCGGCAGCTCCAGCCCGTATTCGGTCTCGAGCAGGTAGGAGATCCCGCCCTTGCCCGACTGGCTGTTGACGCGGATCACCGCCTCGTAGCTGCGGCCCAGGTCCTTCGGGTCCAGCGGCAGGTAAGGCATGTCCCAGATGTCGTCCTCGCGCCGGGCCGAAAAGGCCTTCTTGATCGCGTCCTGGTGCGAGCCGGAAAACGAGGTGTAGACCAGGTCGCCCACGTACGGATGGCGCGGGTGCACCGGGATCTGGTTGCAGTGCTCGACCGTGCGCCTGATTTCGTCGATGTCGGAAAAGTCCAGGCCCGGGTGCACGCCCTGGCTGTACATGTTGAGCGCCACGTTGACGATGTCGAGGTTGCCGGTGCGCTCGCCGTTGCCGAACAGGCAGCCTTCGAGGCGGTCGGCGCCGGCCATCACGGCGAACTCGCCGGCCGCGGTGCCGGTGCCGCGGTCGTTGTGCGGATGCACCGACAGCACGATGGCGTCGCGCCGCTCCAGGTGGCGGTGCATCCACTCGATCATGTCGGCAAAGATGTTGGGTGTGGAATGCTCCACCGTCGACGGCAGGTTGACGATGCACTTGCGCTGCGGCGTCGGCGCCCAGACGGCGGTGACCGCGTCGACCACGCGCTTGGCGAAGGGCAGCTCGGTGCCGGAGAACATCTCGGGCGAGTACTGGAACACCCACTCGGTGCCGGGCTGCTGCGCCGCCAGCTCACTGAACAGCCGGGCCTGCGAGGTGGCCAGTTCGACGATGCCGTCCTCGTCCAGCCCCAGCACCACCTTGCGCATCACCGGCGCGGTGGCGTTGTACAGGTGGACGATGGCGCGACGGGCGCCTTGCAGGGACTCGAAGGTGCGGCGGATCAGCGGCTCGCGCGCCTGGGTCAGCACCTGGATGGTGACGTCGGCCGGGATCAGGTCTTCGTCGATCAGGCGGCGCAGGAAGTCGTACTCCACCTGCGATGCCGACGGGAAGCCGACCTCGATCTCCTTGAAGCCGATCGCCACCAGCTGCTGGAACATGCGCAGCTTGCGCGGGATGTCCATCGGCTCGATCAGGGCCTGGTTGCCGTCGCGCAGGTCGACGCTGCACCACACCGGCGGTTTGGTCAGCACGGCGTCCGGCCAGGTGCGGTCCTTCAGCGCCACCGGGGCGAAGGGGCGGTACTTGCTGGCGGGATTCTTCAACATCGGCATGGTGGATCTCGGTGGTGGTGATGGAAACCGGCAGCCCCAATGAAAAACGGCCCGCTGCAGGTGCAAACGGGCCGTCGACCGGGAAATGCGCGCGCGCTCTACCGTCTCCGCCCGTGGGGGGATAGCAGTAGGGCCAGCGCAATTCGGTTCATGGTGTCAATGTAGCACAGGTTTGCCAACCCTAGCGATGCAGGCCGCTTTCCTCGGGCTCATCCGTCGAGGTGCTGATCATGCTGGCGCGCTGGCCCTTGGCCTTGCGCCAGCCGTAGATGACGTAACCGGACAGCCCGTAAGCCACGAACAGCGAGAACATCACCACCGGCGGGTGGATGTTGATGACGGCGATGCCCAGCGCGATCAGCACGATGACCACGAACGGCACGCTTTTTTTCATCTGCACGTCCTTGAAGCTGTAGAACGGCACGTTGGTGACCATGGTCAGGCCGGCGAAGAGCGCCAGGCCGAACATGATCCAGGTGACGTCGTAGGGCTTGACCTCGTACTCGGTCATCAGCCAGATGAAGCCGGCGACCAGCGCGGCGGCCGCCGGCGACGGCAGGCCCTGGAAGTAGCGCTTGTCCACCACCGCGGTGTTGACGTTGAAGCGGGCCAGCCGCAGCGCGGCGCAGGCGCAGTAGACGAAAGCCGCGATCCAGCCCCAGCGGCCCAGGCCCTTGAGCGACCACTCGTAGGCGATCAGCGCCGGGGCGGCGCCGAAGGACACCATGTCGGAGAGCGAATCCATCTGCTCGCCGAAGGCGCTCTGGGTGTTGGTCATGCGGGCGATGCGGCCATCCAGGCTGTCCAGGACCATGGCGCAGAAGATGCCGATCGCCGCCAGGTCGAAGCGGCCGTTCATGGCCATCACCACCGCATAGAAGCCGCCGAACAGGGCTGCCAGCGTGAAGAGGTTGGGCAGGACGTAGATGCCCTTGCGACGCTTGCGCGGAACCATGCCCTGGGGCAGTTCGTCGGGTTGCGGGTCGTGTCCATCATGCATGGACTGGAGTGTAAGGGTTGCGGCGCGCAGCAAAAAGGCCGCCCGGGGGCGGCCTTTGCATGACGCGAAGCGTGTCAGTTGCGGGTCTGGTCGACCAGCTTGTTCTTCTTGATCCAGGGCATCATGGCGCGCAGCTGCTCGCCGACCACTTCGATCGAGTGCTCGCTGTTGAGGCGGCGGCGCGACTGCAGCGTGGGGGCGCCGGCGCGGTTCTCGATGATGAAGCTCTTGGCGTACTCGCCGGTCTGGATGTCCTTGAGGATCTGCTTCATCACCTTCTTGGTTTCGTCGGTGATGATGCGCGGGCCGGTCACGTACTCGCCGTACTCGGCGTTGTTCGAGATCGAGTAGTTCATGTTCGCGATGCCGCCTTCGTAGATCAGGTCCACGATCAGCTTGAGCTCGTGCAGGCACTCGAAGTACGCCATCTCGGGCGCGTAGCCGGCTTCCACCAGCGTCTCGTAGCCGGCCTTGATCAGTTCCACGGTGCCGCCGCACAGCACGGCCTGCTCGCCGAACAGGTCGGTCTCGGTCTCTTCGCGGAAGTTGGTCTCGATGATGCCGGCCTTGCCGCCACC
>NZ_JAQGLS010000147.1 GCF_028292805.1 Ramlibacter sp.
GGGTCAACGAGGGTCCGCGCTCGGGCGCCGCCAACGCGTTGCGCATCCAGCGCCTGAAGGACAAGCTCGGCAACAAGGCGAACGCGAGCGCGGAAGTCGAATTCGAAGGCGCGCACGGCTGGCTGATCGGCGAGGAAGGCCGCGGCATCCAGCAGATCCTGGAGATGGGCACGCTCACGCGGCTCGATTGCGCGCTGGGCACCACCGGGCTGATGCGGCAGGCGCTGTCGCTGGCGCTGGACCACACCCGGCAACGCCAGGCGTTCGGCAAGAGGCTGCTGGACCAGCCGCTGATGCGCAACGTGCTGGCCGACCTGGCGCTGGAAAGCGAGGCGGCCACGGCCCTGTCGCTGCGCCTGGCCCGCGCGATCGACCGCCGCGACGATCCGCACGAGGCCGCGATGGCGCGGCTGCTCACCCCGGTGGCCAAGTTCTGGATCTGCAAGCGGGGCAGCCACTTCGCCCAGGAAGCCATGGAGTGCCTGGGCGGCAACGGCTACGTCGAGGAGGGCGGCGAGGGCGTGATGGCCCGCATCTACCGCGAGATGCCGCTCAATTCCATCTGGGAAGGCGCCGGCAACATCATGGCGCTGGACCTGCTGCGGGCGCTTCGCAAGGCCGATGCCGTCGAAGCACTGGCCCAGGAACTGGCGCCGGCCCGCGGCGCGCACCCGGCGCTGGACCGGCTGGCGGCCAGCCTGCCGACGCGGGTGGAGGAGATGGCCAGCGAGATCGAGGCGCGCCGGCTGGCGCAGGACGTCGCGCTGGCCGTGCAGGCCGCCTTGCTGCACCAGACGGCGCCGCCCGCGGTGTTCGCCGCCTTTTGCGACGCCCGGCTGGCCGGCAACTGGGGCCAGTCTTTCGGCACCCTCGCCGCCGGCACCGATTTCGACGCCATCCTGCAACGCGCGATGCCGCAATGAACCCCATGAACGATCTGATCCTGCACAACTTCCCGAGCTCGCCGTTCTCCGAGAAGATCCGCCTGGTCCTGGGCTCCAAGAAGCTGCCCTGGAAGTCGGTCCACGTCCCGGTGGTCATGCCCAAGCCCGACGTGCTGGCGCTCACCGGCGGCTACCGCCGCACACCGGTGCTGCAGGTCGGCGCCGACATCTACTGCGACACCGCGCTGATCTGCGACGTGCTGGAGCACATCCGGCCCGAACCCACGCTGTACCCGCCGCACCTCAAGGGCGCCTGCAGGATCTTCGCGCAGTGGGCCGACTCGACGCTGTTCTGGGCCGCCATGGGCTATTGCCTGCAGCCCAGGGGCGCGGCCCAGGTGTTCGCCAACATGCCGCCCGAAGCCGCCAGGGCCTTTGCCGAAGACCGCAAGGCGATGACCGGCAACATGGTCCGGCTGCGTGCCGGCGACGCCACCTCGGCCTACCGCTCCTACCTGCGCCGCATCGCCAACATGGCCGACGAACATGACTTCCTGTTCGGCATGGAGCCGTGCGTGGCCGACTTCTCGGCTTACCACGGCATCTGGTACACGCGCACCCAGGTCCCGGCGCTGGCCGGCATCCTGGACGCCACGCCTTCGGTCGCCGAGTGGGCCGACCGGGTGGCGGCGATCGGCCACGGCCCGATGACCAGGCTGGCCGCGGCCGACGCAGTGGCGCTGGCCGCGGCCGCCGAACCGCAGCCGCCCGGGGCTAATCTGCTGATCGACAGCGCCTTCCAGGACGACCACGGCATCGCCCTGGGCAGCCGCGTGACGATCACTGCGGAGTCGTTCGGCGCCGAGCCAACCGAGGGCGAGCTGATGGCCGCCACCCGCACCCACTACAGCCTGCGTCGCACCGACGATCGCGCGGGACTGCTGCACGTGCACTTTCCCCGCATCGGCTACGTGCTGCGGGCCGCGCAGCCGGCCTGAAGCCGGGACCATGCGCAGCGCGCTCGGCCACTGCCTGTTCGAAACCGCCGTCGGCGAGTGCGGACTGGCTTGGAACGAAGCCGCATTGGTAGCGGTGCAACTGCCCGAGGCGACGCCGGCCGGAACGCGGGCGCGCCTGTGCCGGCCGTTCGGCACCGTGCCCGAAGCAGCGCCGCCGCCGTTCGTCCAGGCGGCGATCATGCGCATCCGGCGCCTGCTGCAAGGCGAGCGCGACGACTTGCGCGACCTGCCGTTGGCCCTGGGCACCGTGCCGGCCTTTCACCAGCGCGTCTACGAAGCGGCGCGTGCCATCCCGCCAGGCGAGGTGGTCACTTATGGAGAACTGGCGCGCCGTATCGGCGATCGGGGCGGGTCGCGGGCGGTGGGCCAGGCGCTGGGCCACAACCCGTTCGCGCCGGTGGTGCCGTGCCACCGCATCCTGGCCGCCGGCGGCCGGGCGGGCGGCTTTTCGGCCGAAGGCGGCGCGGCCACCAAGCTGCGCCTGCTGGAAATAGAACAAGCCCGGTTCGATGGGGAACCGGGCTTGTTCGACTAGCGGGGTGGCGGGCTAGAACCAGCGGCGCCAGCCCGATTCGGCCGGCCGCTCGCCGGTCGCCGCAATGCGGTCGTCTCGGGTCGGCTCCGTCGCCGTCGCCGTCATGGTCGGCTCGGTGCGGGCATGCTCCTCGCGCAACTGGGCTTCCCGCAGTTCCATGTCCTGCGCGGCTTCGTGGCGGTCGGCCGTGGCCTGCACATGCTCGGCGCGCATGGTGGCCGGCACCGAGGAGGCCGGGCCGTAGCCGGGCACGCGCTCGAACCGGTTTTCCAGCCGGTGTTCCATCTCGGACAGGCGGGCCGCCAGGGTGCGGTTGATCTGCTCGAGCTGGGTGCGCAGTTCGCGCTGGCCCTGCACCACCGACTTCTGGAACTCGGTGGCGGCCAGGGCATCACGTTCGCGCAGTTCACGCAGCTGCGTGTCCAGGTGCTGGCGCAGGTCGGTGAAGCGAGACGCCTCGGCCTTGTCGGCCAGGGTGCGCTGCGCTTCCAGGGTCTTGTGGTGTGTGTGGGACTCGACCAGCGACTGGGTGCGGATCGCGCCGGCGGCGAGCACGAAAGCGACGGTGGCCAGCAGCAGCAGGCCCAGCAGGATGGCGCCAAGTGGCGCGTCCATGACCACGGGTCCGAACAAGAGCGGGGCCGGCCGGATGACTTCGCCCCAGTTGAGGGCGGCGAAGCCGGCGACCAGCAGGATGGCTACGAGGAGCACGACGGCACGAGAACGCATGGAAAACTCCTTGGCAGGCAATGCAGCCATTCTCTTCAGTTACGGGCCGTTTCCTGTCAGCCGGTGCGCCGTCCGGCTGTACGCGGGTATGTGGCAAACTCGCCCGCTTTCCCGCTCCCCGTGCCCTGGCAAGTCCCCCATGCAGAAAATCCTGAGGCAGATCGCCGCCGAACTCAGCGTCAATGAAACCCAGGTGCGCACCGCGGTGGAGTTGCTCGACGGCGGCGCCAGCGTCCCGTTCATCGCGCGCTACCGCAAGGAAGCCACCGCCGGGCTCGACGACATCCAGCTGCGCGAGCTGGAAGCCCGGCTGTCCTACCTGCGCGAGCTGGAAGACCGGCGCGCGGCGGTGCTCAAGAGCATCGAGGAGCAAGGCAAGCTGACCCCGCAGCTGCGCGCCGCCCTGGAAGCCGCGCCGACCAAGCAGGAACTGGAAGACCTGTACCTGCCGTTCAAGCCGCGCCGCCGCACCAAGGGCCAGATCGCCCGCGAGTCGGGCATCGAGCCGCTGGCCGACCTGCTGTGGGCCGACCCCACGCTGGACCCGGCCGCCGAGGCGGTGCCGTTCGTCAGGACGGAAAAAGGCGAAGGCGGCGAGGATTTCACCAGCGTGCCGGCCGTGCTGGATGGCGTGCGCGACATCCTGTCCGAGCGCTGGGCCGAAGACGCTGTTCTGGTCCAGTCGCTGCGCGAATGGCTGTGGAGCGAAGGTCTGCTCAAGTCGAAGTTGTCGGCCGGCAAGGACGAGAACAACCCCGACATCTCCAAGTTCCGCGACTACTTCGACTTTGACGAGCCGATCGGGCGCGTGCCCTCGCACCGCGCGCTGGCCGTGTTTCGCGGCCGCACGCTGGAGCTGCTGGACGTCAAGCTGGTGCTGCCGGTGGAGCCCGAGCCCGGCAAGCCATCGTTGGCCGAAGGCAAGATCGCGCTGCGCCTGGGCTGGAGCCACAAAGGCCGCGCCGCCGACGACCTGCTGCGCAAGTGCGTGGCGTGGACCTGGCGCGTGAAGCTGTCGCTGTCGACCGAACGTGACCTGTTCGCGCGGCTGCGCGAGGACGCCGAGAAGGTTGCGATCCGCGTGTTCGCCGACAACCTGCGCGACCTGCTGCTGGCCGCCCCGGCCGGCCCGCGGGTGGTGATGGGGCTGGACCCCGGCATCCGCACCGGCGTCAAGGTGGCCGTCGTCGATGCCACCGGCAAGCTGGTCGACACCTCCACCGTGTTTCCGCACGAGCCGCGCCGCGACTGGGACGGCGCGCTGCACACGCTGGCGGCCCTGTGCCGCAAGCACGGCGTGACCCTGATCGCGATCGGCAACGGCACCGCCAGCCGCGAGACCGACAAGCTGGCCGCCGATCTGATGAAGCGCATCGAAGGCATGCAGCGGATCGTGGTCAGCGAAGCTGGCGCCTCGGTCTATTCGGCCAGCGAATATGCGTCCAAGGAAATGCCGGACGTCGACGTGAGCCTGCGCGGCGCCGCCAGCATCGCGCGGCGGCTGCAGGATCCGCTGGCCGAGCTGGTCAAGATCGATCCCAAGGCGATCGGCGTGGGCCAGTACCAGCACGACGTCAACCAGAGCGAGCTGGCCAGGACGCTGGAAGCCGTGGTCGAAGATTGCGTGAACGCGGTCGGCGTCGACCTGAACACGGCAAGCGCGCCGCTGCTGGCGCGCGTCTCGGGCCTGTCGGGCACCGTGGCCAAGGCGGTGGTGCACTGGCGCGAGTCCAACGGCGCCTTCCGCAGCCGCCAGCAGCTGCTGCAGGTCAGCGGCCTGGGCCCCAGGACTTTCGAGCAAAGCGCCGGGTTCCTGCGCATCCGCGGCGGCGAGAACCCGCTGGACATGACCGGCGTGCACCCCGAAACGTATCCGGTGGTCGAGAAGATCCTGGCGCACGCCGGCAAGCCGGTGCAGGAACTGATGGGGCGGGCCGAGGTTTTCAAGACGCTGAAACCCGAGCTGTTCGCCAACGACAAGTTCGGCGTCATCACGGTCAAGGACATCCTGGGCGAGCTGGAAAAGCCGGGCCGCGACCCGCGCCCGGACTTCAAGGTGGCGCGCTTCAACGACGGCGTCGACGACATCAAGGACCTGCAGCCCGGCATGGAGCTGGAGGGCACGGTGAGCAACGTGGCGGCGTTCGGCGCCTTCATCGACCTGGGCGTGCACCAGGACGGCCTCGTGCACGTGAGCCAGCTGTCGCACAAGTTCGTCACCGACGCGCGCGAGGTGGTCAAGACCGGCGACATCGTCAAGGTCAAGGTGCTCGAAGTCGATCCGGTGCGCAAGCGCATCAGCCTGACCATGAAGCTGGGCGCGCCGGTGGCGCGTCCCGGCGGGCCGCGCGAAAACAAGTACGAAGGCGCGGGCCGGGGCCAGCGCGCGCCGGCCAATCCGCAGATTGGCGGCGCGATGCAAGGGGCCCTGGCCAAGCTGCAAGGGTTGCGCAAGTAGCGGCGCGCATGCCCGCCCTGCGCATCTACGCCGGCCCGACCGCGCGCCGGCACATCGCGCAGCACGGCTTGCGGGCCGGCGACGTCGGCGTGGTGCCGGCGGCGGCCGGTGGACCCAAGGGCCTGGTGCTCGGGCCGCTGGACCGCTTCCTGTTCGGGCACTGGCTGCCGCAAACCACGCATCCCATCCACCTGGTGGGCGCCTCGATCGGCGCCTGGCGCATGGCCACGGGCTGCCTTGACAAGCCGGTGCAGGCCTTCGAGCGGCTGGAGCGCGACTACATCGCCCAGCATTACGAGCTGCCGCCGGGGCGCAAGCTGCCGACGGCCGCCATGGTGTCGCAACGCTTCGGCGAGAACCTGCAGGCCTTTTTCGGCGGGCGGGTGCAGCAGGTGCTGACGCATCCGCGCTTGCGGCTGCACGTGGTCACCTCGCGCGGGCGGCACCTGCTGGCGCGCCAGCATCGGGTGGCCACGCCGCTGGGCTACCTGGGCGCCTTCCTGGCCAACACCGTGCACCGCAAGGCGCTGGGCCTGTGGCTGGAGCGCCTGGTGTTCTCGGTGCCGCAGGCCGGCGATGCGTGCCCGCTGCCGTTCGGCGTCGACGACTTCCCGACCCGGCAGGTGGCATTGACCGAGGCGAACTTCCAGCCGGCGGTGCAGGCCAGCTGCTCGATCCCGTTCCTGCTGGATGCGGTGCACGACATCCCCGGCGCGCCGCCCGGCGCCTACTGGGACGGCGGCATTACCGACTACCACCTGCACCTGAAATACGACTGCGGCGCCGGCCCCAACCTGGTGCTGTATCCCCACTTCCAGCAGTCCCTGGTGCCCGGCTGGCTGGACAAGGGCTTCAGGCGCCGGCACCGGTCCACCTCGTTCCTGGACGCGATGATCGTGCTGGCGCCGGATCCGCAGTGGGTGCGCGGGCTGCCGAACGGCAAGCTGCCGGACCGGACCGACTTCAAGCGCTACGGCAGCGATCTGCAAGGGCGGATCAAGGCCTGGACCACGGCGGCACGGGCCAGCGCGCAGCTGGCCGATGAATTCGCGCGGTGGCTGGAGCGGCCGGACCCGGGGCGGGTGGAGGCGCTTTAGTCCTTACATTGACGTTTCCAGCATCGCCCGGTAATCCGCGCGGCTGGCTTCGCGCGGATTGGTCTTGTGGCAATGGTCGGCCAGCGCGCCATCGATGATCTGGTCGAACCATTCGCGCTGCACGCCCAGCTCGCCCAGCCGCGACGGCAGGCCCAGCCGCAGCGTCATGGACCGCACCGCTTCCGGGATGTCGTGCGGCGAGGCCAGCCCCATCGCATGGGCCATCCGCTCCAGCCGCTTTTCCTTTTGCACCTGCGGCGCGCCGGCGTTGAAGCGGATCACGGCCGGCAGGAAGACTGCGTTCAGCGTGCCGTGATGCAGCCGCGGATCGACCCCGCCCAGGCTGTGGCTGAGGGAGTGCACGCAGCCCAGGCCTTTCTGGAACGCCAGGGCGCCTTGCATCGAGGCGCTCATGAGGTCGCGCCGGGCTTCGCGGTCGCTGCCGTCGCGGGTGGCCCGCTCGATCATCGACCAGCCGCGCTGCAAGCCTTCCAGTGCGATGCCGTCCGCCGGCGGATTGAAGGCGGTCGACATGAAGGTTTCCATGCAGTGCGCGATCGCGTCCATGCCGGTGGCCGCCGTCAGCTTCGCCGGCATGCCGAAGGTCAGCTCCGGATCGCAGATCGCCGCCTTCGGCACCAGGTGCCAGGAGTGGAAGCCCAGCTTGCGGTGGTCGTTCACGATGATGATGGCGCCCCGCGCCACCTCGCTGCCGGTGCCGCTGGTGGTGGGCACGGCGATCAGCGGCGCCACCTTGTCGGTGATGCGCGGCGAACCGCCCTCGATGGTGGCGTAGTGGGTCAGCGGACCTGCGTGGGTGGCGGCGATGGCCACGCCCTTGGCGCAGTCGATCGCCGAGCCGCCGCCGACGGCGACCAGGCCGTCGCAACCCTGCGCCTGGTAGATCGCGCTGGCGGCGCGCACCGCCGCTTCGGTGGGATTGGAAGGCGTCTGGTCGAACACCGCGTGCGGCATGCCGCCCAGCGCGTCCAGTGCCTTTTGCAGCACGCCGGCGGCCTTGACGCCCTGGTCGGTGACGACCAGCGGCCGGCTGATGCCGACCCGCTCGCATTCCTGCCGCAGCAGCTGGATGGCGCCGAAGTCGAAGTGGATCTGCGTCACGTAGTAGATCAAGGCCATGGGTGTGCGTCGCTTAGGATGACGGACCTCACTGTACGCCAGGGCGCTGCCCGCTCGCTGCCATCCGCGTGACATTCCTTTCGCACTTTCCCGAACTCACGCCGCCGATGCGCTCGGTGCTGGAACGCATGGCGCGCGCCGGCCATCAGCCGCTGTACACGCTGGCGCCGCGGCAGGCGAGGGCGGCTTATGAGCTCGGGGCCGGCGTGCTGGACGTGCCGCGGCCGGATCTGTTCGCCGTGGCCGACCTGGAGTTGCCCGCGCGCGACGGCACGCGGATCCCGGCGCGCCTGTACCGACCGGCCGACGGCGTGCTGCCGGCGCTGCTGTACTTCCACGGCGGCGGCTTCACCATCGGCAGCATCGATTCGCACGACACCTTGTGCCGCACGCTGGCGCGGCTGGCCGGCTGCGCGGTGCTGTCGGTGGGCTACCGGCTGGCGCCGGAACAGCGCTTTCCCACCGCGGTGGACGACGCCTGGGACGCCACGCAGTGGCTGGCCGCCAACGCCGCTGCGCTCGCCCTGGGGCCCATCGCCATCGGCGGCGACAGCGCCGGCGGCACACTGGCCACCGTCTGCGCCACGCTGGCGCGCGACGCCGGCATTCCGCTGCGGCTGCAATTGCTGTTCTATCCAGGCTGCGCGGCCAACCAGGAGGCGCCTTCGCATGCCCGTTACCACCAGGGGCTGGTGCTGGAGCAGGCGCATATCGAGTATTTCTTCGGCCACTACATCGACGCGGGCGAGCGCGGCGACTGGCGCTTCGCGCCGCTGAACACGCCGGACGTGGATGGCGTGGCGCCGGCCTGGTTCGGGCTGGCCGAGTGCGACCCGCTGGTGGACGACGGCCTGGCCTACGCGGATAAACTGCGGGCAGCCGGCGTCGCGGTCGACCTGGAGATCTACCGCGGCGTCACCCACGAATTCATCAAGATGGGGCGCGCGTTGCCCGAAGCACGGCAGGCCCATGCCGCCGCCGCCGCCGCCTTGCGCCACGCACTGCACACATGACAAGAGAAGAGTTCCGGTTCTTTCACCAGCTGCGGGTGCGCTGGGCCGAAGTGGACATGCAGAAGATCGTCTTCAATGCCCACTACCTGATGTACTTCGACACCGCCGTCGCCGACTACTGGCGGGCGCTGGCGATGCCGTACGAAGAGGGCATGCACGCGCTGGACGGCGACATCTACGTCAAGAAGGCCGGCATCGAATTCCACGCCTCGGCCCGCATGGACGACCGGCTGGACGTGGGCATCCGCTGCGCCCGCATCGGCAATTCCTCGATGCAGTTCCAAGGCGCGATCTTCCGCGGCGAAGATCTGCTGATCACCTGCGAGCTGCTGTACGTGTTCGCCGACCCGGCGACTCAGACCTCGCGCCCGGTGCCGCCGTTGTTGCGCGCCATGCTGACCGGCTTCGAGGCCGGGGAGGCCATGCTGGAGGTGAAAACCGGCAGCTGGGCGGAACTGGGCGCCGACGCCGGGCGCATCCGCACCGCGGTGTTCGTGCAGGAGCAGCGGATCCCGGCCGAACTGGAATGGGACGACGCGGATGCCGGCGCGGTCCATGCCGTGGCCTACAACCGGCTGGGGCAACCGGTCGCCACCGGGCGGCTGCTGCCGGCCGAAGCAGGGCAGGCCAAGGTCGGCCGGATGGCGGTGCACCAGGTGCTGCGCGGCTGCGGCTTCGGCGAGCAGGTGCTGCGCGCCCTGGCCGAGGCGGCGCAGCGGCGCGGCGACGCCAGCCTGGCGCTGCACGCGCAGCGCACCGCCAGATCCTTTTATGCGCGGCTCGGGTTCGAGCCGCAAGGTGAACCATTCGAGGAAGCCGGCATCCCGCACCTGACCATGACCAGCGCCTTGCCGCTGGCGCGCTGAGCCGGTGGCCCGCAAACGCCGATCCGGCGCCGCATCCGTGCCCGCGGTCAGCCGCGAGCCGGTCGCGGTTGCCGCGCAGGTGCCATTCCCCGGCGAGGCGCCAGGCTCGGCCTGGGCCGCCGCGATGCTGGCGGCGATGATGTTCCTGGCGCCGGCGCTGGGCGTGCCGCACGAGCTGATGCTGCAGGACACCTTGAAGTCCATCGTGGTGTCGTTCTGCGCCTTGTTTGCGGCGCTGTTGCTGTTCCTGCACGTGCGCGCCCGCAGCGAGCCGCTGCGTTGGCACGGCGTGGTCTGGTTGCCGCTGCTGCTGCTGGCCTACGCGCTGGGCAGCATGGCCTGGTCGCACACCTACCTGGCCGGGGTGGAAGCCGTGCGCTGGTTCGTCTTCGCCCTGCTGGCGTGGGTGGCCCTGAACACGCTGTCGCGCGAGCGGCTGTCCTGGCTGGCCTGGGGCATCCATGCCGGGGCGGCGGTGGCGTCGTTGTGGGCCGCGCTGCAGTTCTGGTTCGGCTTCGACCTGTTCCCGCAAGGGCCCAACCCGGCATCGACCTTCGTCAACCGCAACTTCTTCGCCGAGTTCGTGGTTTGCACCTTGCCGTTTTCCTGGCTGCTGCTGGCGCGCACGCGCCGGGGCGCGGTCGCGGCCGGCCTGGCCTTGAGCACCGGCCTGGTGATCGCCGCCATCCTGATGACCGGAACGCGCGGCGCCTTGCTGGCCCTGTGGCTGCAGTTGCTGGTGCTGCTGCCCCTGGTGGCGTGGCGGTGCCGGCGGCAGCTGGCCTGGACCGGGTGGCCCCGGACCTGGCGCATCGTGGTGCCGGCCTTGCTGGTCGCGACGGTGGTGGGGCTCGGCTTCATCCCCAGCAGCAACCCCAGGATCCTGGAAGAGGCGCGGGGCGCGAGCGGGCTCGAACGCGGCATCGGCCGCACCCAGTCGATCGGCCCGGGCGATCCCTCGCTCGGCGTGCGCATGGTGATGTGGCGCGCGACCGCCACGGCGATTCAGGCCCGGCCGTTCGCCGGGCTCGGCGCCGGCGCGTGGGAGAACGAGATTCCGCTGTATCAGGCAGCAGGCTCGCAGCTGGAAACGGACTACTACGTCCACAACGAGTTCCTGCAGCTGGTGGCGGAGTTCGGGCTGGTCGGCTGGCTGTTCCTGGTGCTGCTGCTGGGCTACTTGCTGCTGGCCGCCTGGCGCAGCTGGGCCGGCGGGCCGGGCACGGTGGGCGACGCCGAGCGGCCGGGGCGTGCGGTGCTCCTGTGCAGCCTGCTGGCGCTGCTGATCGTCTCGTGCATCGGCTTTCCCTGGCGGATGGCCGCCACCGGTGCGTTGTTCGCGATCTGCGTGGGCGCATTGGCGGCCTCCGATGCGCGCCTGGGCTGGCGCGGCGGGCTGCTGGCGCGGCCGCTGCGCTGGTCACCGGCGATCGCCAAGGGTGCGATGGTGGCCACCCTGGCGTGCCTGGGCCTGGCCTTGTTCATCACGCAGCGGGCCGCCGAGAGCGAACACAAGCTGGTCATGGCGGCCAAGATCGCCCTGTCCATCAGCGCCAGCGGCGCTGCGGACCACCCACGGCACGACGCGGCGCAAGAGGAAATGCTGCAGCTGGTGCGCGAGGGCGTGGCCATCAACCCGCACTACCGCAAGATCACCCCGATGGTGGCCGACGAGCTGGCCAAGTGGGGCGACTGGGCCAACGCGACCTGGATCTGGGAAAGCGTGCTGCAGTCCCGGCCCAACGTGGCGGCCCTCATCACCAATGCGGCGCGTGGGCGCTCCGCGATGGGCCGGCCGGACCTCGCGCTGGCACACCTCGAGCGCGCCAGGCGCATCCAGCCGCAGGCGCCGGCGGTACGGTCGCTGGAAGTGGTGCTACTGGCGCGCAGCGGCGATGAGGCCAAGGCCCTGGCGCTGGCCCGCCGGTCGGTCGAGGAGGGGATCACCGACTTCGACCTGCTCAACGCCATGGTGGTGCTGGCCTGGCGCAGCGGCGACATCCCGCTGGCGCTGCGCGCCCTGGACCAGCGCATGAACGAGTACCCCGAGTCGCGCCCCCGCGGCCAGGTGCAGCTGGGCACCATCTACGCCAACGAACTGAACGAGCCGGCCAAGGCGCTGCAAGCGTTCCGCGCCGGGCTCGCTCTGGCCCGCAGCGCGGACGAGCAAGCCGACTTGCTGCGGCAGGTGCCGCTGGCGTACCGCGACCGACTGCGGCAGGAGTTCTAGATGTCCGCCAGCAGCAGGTAGGGCAGAGGCAGCACGTGCAGGGCAGGGCCGGCGGCGCTGCCCGCGTGCAGGTCGCCGGCTTCGAACGCGGCCACCTGGAGCGACACGATGGCGTCCCAGCCGCCCCCCGGACTGGCGGCGGCCTGCGCCACCGTGCCGGCCGGTTGCTCCGCCTCGGCGGCCTGGAACACCTCCATGCCGGCGGCCAGTTCGGTGTCGGCATGCACCAGGTAGCCACGGCGCTTGATGGTGCCGCGGAACTGGCTGCGCGCCACGACTTCCTGGCCCGGATAGCAGCCCTTCTTGAAGTTGACGCCGCCGATCGACTCGTAGTTCAGCATCTGCGGCACGAAGGCTTCGGCCACCGGCGCCGACAAGGTGGCGACGCCGCTGCGCACCTCCGACCACTGCCACACGGCCGCGTCGATCCCTGGGCCGGCCGGAGCCGGCTCGCCGGCCGGGGCGATCCACAGGGCGCGCGGCTGGCCGTCCAGCGGATAGAGGCGCACGACCCGGGCGGCCCCGGCAGCGGTGACAAACCAGGGTGCGTGCGATCCTGGCTGCACGGCCTGCAAGGCTTGGCCGGCCAGCCCACGCAGCGTGAAGTCCCCGCTGGCGTCGCTCAGCTTTGCCTTGGCCCGCAGCACGAACATCGACAGCCGCTTGAGGGTGGCGGCCAGCAGGTCGCGGCTGCAGACCAGCAGGATCTCGTTGGGCTCGCGCTGCAGGCCGATGAAGCTGGCCTGCATCCGGCCCTTGGCGTTGCAAAAGGCTGCCAGCCGCGCCTCGGCCGGTCCGAGCAGGGCGAAATCCTGCGTCAGCTGGCCGTGCAGGAAGGTGGCTGCGTCTTCGCCCAGGACGCGGATCACGCCCAGATGGGGCAGGGGAGCGGTGCCGTTCAGGTGGAGGGTCATGCCTGAATTATCATGGCCCGTTGAATCCCACGAGAGGAGCACGGTGCTGCGCTTGCTGAAATCCCTTTTCCTGCTGGCGCTGCTGGTCGCGCTCGGCGTCGCCGCGGCCGGCTGGTGGTGGCTGGAGCGGCCGTTGCCGCTGGCGACGCCGACGGTGGACCTGGTGATCGAGCCGGGCACGGTGCCGCGGGCGGTGGCTCGCGCGGTGCGCGACGCCGGCGTCGACGTCGAGCCCGAGCTGCTGTACGCCTGGTTCCGCGTTTCCGGACAGGCGCCGCAGATCAAGGCCGGCAACTACGAAGTCGAGCGCGGCATCACGCCGCGCCGCCTGCTGGACAAGCTCGCGCGTGGCGAGGAAGCCCTGCGCGCCGTCACGCTGGTCGAAGGCTGGAACATCCGCCAGGTGCGCGCCGCGCTGGCCAAGGGCGACCAGCTCAAGCCGGACACGCGCGACCTGGCCGACACCGACCTGATGAAGCTGCTGGGCCGCGAAGGGGTGCATCCCGAAGGGCGCTTTTTTCCCGACACCTACACCTACGCCAAGGGCAGCAGCGACACGGCGGTGCTCAAGCGCGCGATGCGGGCGATGGACAAGCGACTGGCGCAAGCCTGGGCCCGGCGCGCGCCGGATGTCGCGGTGAAAACGCCGGAGGAGGCGCTGGTGCTGGCCAGCATCGTGGAAAAGGAAACCGGCAAGGCCGCCGACCGGACCATGATCGCCTCGGTGTTCCACAACCGGCTGCGCACCGGCATGCCGCTGCAGACCGACCCCACCGTCATCTACGGCATGGGCGCGGCTTTCAACGGCAATTTGCGCAAGGTCGACCTGCAGGCCGACACGCCCTGGAACACCTACACCCGCCCCGGGCTGCCGCCGACGCCGATCGCCATGCCGGGCAAGGCGTCGCTGCTGGCGGCGGTGCAGCCGGCGCCGGGCAAGTTCCTCTATTTCGTGGCCAAGGGCGACGGCGCCAGCCAGTTCAGCGCGACGCTCGACGAGCACAACCGCGCCGTCAACCGCTACCAGCGCGGCCAGTGACCGTGGCAGGCGGCACGTTCATCAGTTTCGAAGGCATCGACGGTGCCGGCAAGTCGACCCACATCGGGGCGCTGGCCGAGGCCTTGCGCGCGCAGGGCCGCAGCGTGGTCCTCACCCGCGAGCCGGGCGGCACGCCGCTGGCCGAACAACTGCGGGCGCTGGCACTGAACGATCCCATGGACGCGCTGACGGAAGCCCTGCTGATGTTCGCGGCCCGCCGCGACCACCTGCTGCAGGTGATCGAGCCTGCCCTGGCGCGCAGCGACGTGGTGCTGTGCGACCGTTTCACCGACGCCACCTTCGCCTACCAAGGCGGCGGCCGCGGCTTCGACCTCGAGGTGCTGGCGACGCTGGAGCGCTGGGTGCAGTCCGTGCCCGCGCTGGGGCCGCACAGCCTGCGCCAGCCAGACCTGACGGTCTGGTTCGACCTGCCGCCGGCCGTGGCCGCCACCCGGCTTGCCGGCGCCCGGGTGCCGGACAAGTTCGAGTCGCAGCCGCAGGAGTTCTTTGCCCGGGTCGCGGCCGCTTACGCGGCCCGGCTGGCCGCCGACCCCAACCGCTTCCTGCGGGTCGCATCCGACCAGCCGCGCGAGCAGGTCTGGCAGGACGTCCAGGCCGGACTGCGCCAGCGGGGCTTGCTGTCATGAGGGCGCCCTGGATCCAGGCCCAGCTGCGCCAGCTGCTGTCACAGCGCGGCCATGCCTGGCTGCTGCAAGGCCCGTCCGGCCTGGGCCAGTACAGCCTGGCGGTGGCGATGGCCCAGGCCTGGCTGTGCGACCGCGCCAGTCCCGATGGTGCCTGCGGCGAATGCGCGAGCTGCCACCAGTTCGAAGCGCGGGCCCATACCGACCTGATGGTGCTGATGCCGGAGACTGCGATGCAGGTGCTGGGCTGGCCGCTGGGCGAAAAAGCGCAGGCCGACATCGACGACAAGAAGCGCAAGGCCAGCCGCGAAATCCGCATCGACGCGATGCGCGATGCGCTGGAGTTCGCCCAGCGCACCAGCGGCCGCGGCCGCGGCAAGGTGATGCTGGTGTATCCGGCCGAGCGCATGAACCACGTGACGGCCAACGCCTTGCTCAAGACGCTGGAGGAGCCGCCCGGGGACATGCGCTTCGTGCTGGCCAGCGAGGCGGCGCACCAGTTGCTGCCCACCATCCGCAGCCGCTGCCAGGCCCACACGCTGGCCTGGCCGGAGCCGGCGCAGGCCCAGACCTGGCTGCAGGAAGAGGGCGTTCCGGCGGCCGCCGCACCCGCCTTGCTGCGTGCCGCAGGCGGTCGGCCGGAGGACGCATTGCGGCTGCACCAGGGCGGCCTGGATGCCCAGGCCTGGTCTCGCTGGCCCAAGGCATTGGCCCGAGGCGACATCGCGACGGTGGCCGATTGGGGGCCGGCGCAGGCCGTGGAGGCGATGCAAAAGCTCTGCCACGACCTGATGGCCGTGCAGTCCGGCGCAGCCCCGCGCTTCTTCGACACGGCGGACCTGCCGCCGCCCTGCGCCTTGCCGGCGCTGAGCGCCTGGTGGCGCTCGCTGGGGCAGACCGCGCGCACCGTCGAACACCCTTTCAACGCGGGGCTGATGCTGGAAGACCTTGTGAGCCAGGCGAAGACGGCTCTAAACTCCAGGGGCACCTCATGAGCAATCCCAGTTCCACCACCCCGCGCCCGAGCGTCATCCAGCTGGCCATCAAGGAAAAGGCGGCGCTGTATGCCGCCTACATCCCGCTGTTTTCCGACGGTGGCGTGTTCATCCCGACCAGCCGCGAGTACAAGCTGGGCGATGACGTCTACGTGCTGCTGTCGCTGCCGGACGATCCCCAGCGCTATCCGGTGGCCGGCAAGGTGGCGTGGGTGACGCCGGCCCGCGCCGCCGCCAACCGCACCCAGGGTGTCGGCGTGCGTTTTCCCGCGGACGACAAGTCCAAGCTGCTCAAGGTCAAGATCGAGGAGATCCTCGGCGGCCACCTGGCATCCGAGCGGCCCACGCAGACCATCTGAGTCCCTACAATTTCAACGTGGACGGCCGCATTCGCGGCCGCTGCGCTTTCTGGCCCTTGCCAACGCCCCCATGTTTGTCGATTCCCACTGCCACCTGAGCTTTCCCGAACTGGCCGAACAGCTGCCGCAGATCCGCGCCGCCATGGCCGCGGCCGGCGTCGACCGCGCGCTGTGCATCTGCACCACGCTGGAGGAGTTCGAGGACGTGCATGCGCTGGCCATGCGCTACGACAACTTCTGGGCTTCGGCCGGGGTGCATCCGGACAACGAGGGCGTCACCGAACCGACGGTGAACAAGCTGCTGGAGCTGGCGGCACGGCCCAAGGTGGTCGCCATCGGCGAGACCGGGCTGGACTACTACCAGATGCAAGAGCGCAAGGGCGGCCGCAGCGTCGGCGACATGGAGTGGCAGCGAGATCGCTTCCGCACGCACATCCGCGCCGCGCGCCAATGCGCCAAGCCGCTGGTGATCCACACCCGCGCTTCGTCGGCCGACACCATCGCCATCCTGAAAGAGGAGGGCGAGGACGGCGCGCCGGGGGCGGCGGGCGGCGTGTTCCACTGCTTTACCGAGACCGCGCAAGTGGCGCGGGCGGCGCTGGACCTGGGCTTTTATGTTTCGTTTTCCGGCATCCTGACCTTCAAGAGCGCGGCCGACCTGCGCGAAGTGGCGCGCTTGGTGCCGCTGGACCGCCTGCTGATCGAGACCGACAGCCCTTACCTGGCGCCGGTGCCTTATCGTGGCAAGACCAACAACCCCTCGTACGTTCCGTACGTGGCCAAGCAACTGGCGGAGTTGCGCGGGCTGGCGGTGGAAGAGATCGCGGCGCGCACCAGCAGCAATTTCGAGCAGCTGTTCCGCCCCGCCAAGATTTGAGAAATGACATGAAAAAGCTGCTGTATCTTTGTATCTTAATTGGATTTTCCTGGGCCAATGCGGGCTCGTATGAAGACTTCTTCATCGCCATCAAGCGCGACAATCCGCGCGCCGTCCAGGAACTGCTGCAGCGCGGTTTCGACCCCAACGTCCCGGACCCGGCCGGCGTCCCGGGCTTGTTCATCGCCTTGAGGGACGGCTCGCTCAAGGCTGCCGAGGCGCTGATCGACTGGCCCAAGACCAAGGTCGAATGGCGCACGGCCAAGGACGAAAGCCCCTTGATGATGGCGGCGCTGAAGGGCCAGACCGAGATGGTGCGCAAGCTCATCGCGCGCGATGCCGACGTCAACAAGCCGGGCTGGACGCCGCTGCACTACGCGGCCACTGGTGGGCACCTGGAGATCATGGCGCTGCTGCTGGAGCACCATGCCTTCATCGACGCGCAGTCACCCAACAAGACGACGCCGCTCATGATGGCGGCGCATTACGGCTCGCCGCAGGCGGTGAAACTGCTGCTGGATGGCGGGGCGGACACGGCCATGCGCAACGAACTGGGACTGACGGCGATCGATTTCGCCAACCGGGCCAGACGCACGGAGGCGGCGGACATGATCGCCGCCGCCGTTCGCACAAAGCAGCCAAAAGGCAAGTGGTGACAACCGCCTGCCTTGCTGCCCTCAAGGAGTGATGGAGCTTTCCCCGGTCACTTGGCGGTGCAGGGATTGATCAACTGGACGCCGGCCGGCAGCCCGCCGGTGTCGGAGCGGCAGCGGCCGAGGTCCGAATAATGGCCTTCCACCAGGATGCCCGGCGGGTTGTAGCGCAAGGTGGCCTTGGCGGCCAGGCCGCTGGCGGCTTCAGCCTGGCAACGGGCGCTGCGGCCAGCCAAGGCTTCGACGCGCTGGCAAAAGGCAATGTCCGGATAGTCGAACTGGCGGGTGGCGGCACCATTGGAGTCGCGGTACACCAGGTGCTTGCCCGGCGGGCCGGCCGGCGGCTGCGAGGCACAGCCGGCGAGGAGCGCGATGGCGGAAAGGATGGTCAGTCGTGTGATGGTTTGCATGAGTCTCCCGAACGAGTTCTGGCCGAAGGGCCGCGAAGCAACGGGTTTTACAGGTGTTTGCAGCTCTTGGGGGCTCGCGGTAACCGGCCTCAACGCAGATACGATGCGTATTATGTCAACTCAAGTGCAGAAACCGGGGCTCGTGGTGGTCAGCGCGGCATCCGGATTGGCTTTCTCATGATTAGGGCCCGCCCCGAGGTCCGGCTCAACGACTTAGCGCCCGCCGGCGGTTGCCGCTGCCGTTGACGCGGTGCGCAACTGCAGTGCCACCCACAGGGTTCCATCTCCTTGGCGCTCGCGGAACGCAACCCAAGTGAGTCTCCGGAGCTCAAGCCGTTCGCGCGCTTAGACGGTACCTGGTGGTCGCTGGCTGTCACCCCGCTCGTTAGTGGCAACGTGCTGTATGTCGGGACCGTAAAACTGCGCCACTTGGCCGTGGCTCGACAGATTCGTCGGACGGTAAGCGGTGCGCCGGCCATAGCGCAGCACGCCACCACTTAACGCAACGCGCTCCGCCACA
>NZ_JAQGLS010000155.1 GCF_028292805.1 Ramlibacter sp.
GAGCCGGTGCCGCCGCCGGCGGCCGCCATCGCCTGCCGCAGGAACTGCGCCAGCGGGGCGAACGGCGTGGTCGCGGTGTGCGCCGAGCAGCGCATCGTCCAGGCATCCGCATCCTCGCGCACGGCCCGCGCCCGCAGCTCGCGGGCCAGCCGGGACTTGCCGATCCCCGGCTGGCCCAGCAGCAGCAGGCAGCGCCCGGACGGCGCGGCGGCCGCCTCCCAGCCGTGCGACAGCAGCGCCAGCTCGCGCGTCCGCCCAAAAAAGGGCGACAGGCCGCGCACGAGGCGCTGCGTGTCGTCGGGCGCGCGCATGCTGCGGGCGTGGAACAGGCGCACGGGCACGGCCAGCCCCTTGAGCTGGAACGCGCCAAGTTCGACGCAGCGCACGCGCGGCTGCACCAGGGTGCGGGTGGCTGCGCTGAGCACGATGCTGTTGGACGGTGCCACCGCCTGGATGCGGGCGGCGATGTTGGGCGTCTCGCCCATGGCCAGGTACTCGCCTTCGTTGCCGCCGACCTGGCCCATGACGGCCGGGCCGGTGTGCAGTCCCACCCGCACGCGCAGCTTGTCGTGCGACCGCGGCACCGCCAGGGCGCTGACGTTCGCGACCACCTCGAACGCGGCGGCGACTGCCCGCAGCGCATCGTCCTCGCCGGCCAGCGGATAGCCGAAGTACGCGACCAGCCCGTCGCCCAGGTGCTGGGCGACGTAGCCGTGGTGGCCGCGCACGGCGTCGCCGGCGGCGGCCTGGTAGGCCCCGAGCAAGGCGTGCCAATCCTCCGGATCGAGCCGGCTGGCCAGTTCCACCGAGCCCACCAAGTCGCAGAACATCAGCGTCAGGCGCCGCAGCTGCGGGGCGGCGGCGGGGGCGAGCGCGCTGCCGCACTGGTTGCAAAAGCGCGCGGCGGCCGGATTCTGCTGGTGGCACTTGGCACAGAGCATGGAGCGCCGATCATCGCTGACAATGCGGACGAACAAAAGCCGCCCGAAGGCGGCTTTTGCCGAAGGCGCGAGGCCCCATGGGGCCTCACGGACTGCGCAAGGACCGCTTTACTGGTCGGAGGAGGAAATCTCCTCGGGCTCGGGCTTGGCCCGGCCTTCCTTCCTGGGCAGCGGCTGGATGTCCAGCTGCACGTCCGAGGTCTCGACGCCCTTGTCGTCGGTCTTGACCTCGATGTCCACCGTCAGGCGGCCGCCTTCGGTCAGGCGCCCGAACAGCAGTTCGTCGGCCAGCGCCCGGCGGATCATGTCCTGGATCAGGCGCTGCATCGGCCGCGCCCCCATCAGCGGATCGAAGCCCTTCTTGGCCAGGTACTTGCGCAGGTTGTCGGTGAAGGTGACTTCCACCTTCTTTTCGGTCAGCTGCTGCTCGAGCTGGAGCAGGAACTTGTCGACCACGCGCAGGATGACCTGCTCGTCCAGCGGCTTGAAGCTGACCGTGGCGTCCAGCCGGTTGCGGAACTCCGGCGTGAACAGGCGCTTGATGTCCGCCATCTCGTCGCCGGGGCTGCGCTCGTTGGTGAAGCCCATCACCGCCTTGTTCATGGTCTCGGCGCCCGCGTTGGTCGTCATGATGATGATCACGTTGCGGAAGTCGGCCTTGCGCCCGTTGTTGTCGGTCAGCGTGCCGTGGTCCATCACCTGCAGCAGCACGTTGAAGATGTCCGGGTGCGCCTTCTCGATCTCGTCGAGCAGCAGCACGGAGTGCGGCTTCTTGGTGACGGCTTCGGTGAGCAGGCCGCCCTGGTCGAAACCGACGTAGCCGGGCGGCGCGCCGATCAGGCGCGACACCGCGTGCCGCTCCATGTACTCGGACATGTCGAAGCGGATCAGCTCGATGCCCATGATGTAGGCCAGCTGCTTGGCCGCTTCGGTCTTGCCGACGCCGGTGGGGCCGGAGAACAGGAACGAGCCGATCGGCTTGTCGCCGCGGCCCAGGCCGCTGCGCGCCATCTTGACCGAGGCCGCCAGCACTTCCAGCGCCTTGTCCTGGCCGAACACCACGCTCTTCAAGTCACGCTCGAGCGTCTGCAGCTTGCCGCGGTCGTCGTTGGAGACGGACGCGGGCGGGATGCGGGCGATCTTGGCCACGATCTCCTCGACTTCCGCCTTGGAGATGGTCTTCTTGCGCTTGCCCACCGGCAGGATGCGCTGGGCCGCGCCGGCCTCGTCGATCACGTCGATGGCCTTGTCCGGCAGGTGGCGGTCGTTGATGTACTTGGCCGACAGTTCGGCCGCCGCCTGCAGCGCGCCGGCGGCGTACTTCACGCTGTGGTGCTCCTCGAAGCGGCTCTTGAGCCCCTTGAGGATCTCGATCGTCTGCTCCACGGTCGGCTCGACCACGTCGACCTTCTGGAAGCGCCGCGACAGGGCCGCGTCCTTCTCGAAGATGCCGCGGTACTCGGTGAACGTGGTCGCGCCGATGCACTTGAGCGCGCCCGACGACAGCGCCGGTTTCAGCAGGTTGGACGCGTCCAGCGTGCCGCCCGAAGCCGCGCCGGCCCCGATCAGGGTGTGGATCTCGTCGATGAACAGGATCGCGTTGGGCTTGTCCTTGAGCGAACGCAGCACGCCCTTGAGGCGTTGCTCGAAATCGCCGCGGTACTTGGTGCCGGCCAGCAGCGCGCCCATGTCCAGCGAGTAGACCTGGGAGTCGGCCAGGATGTCCGGCACGTCCTTTTGCGTGATGCGCCAGGCCAGGCCTTCGGCGATGGCGGTCTTGCCCACGCCGGCCTCGCCCACCAGCAGCGGGTTGTTCTTGCGGCGGCGGCACAGGATCTGGATCACGCGCTCGACTTCGTACTCGCGGCCGATCAGCGGATCGATCTTGCCGTCCTTGGCGGCCTGGTTCAGGTTCAGCGTGAACTGCTCCAGCGGCGACGCCTTCTCGTTCTTTTCGCCGCCGCCCTCTTCCTGCTCGCCGGACGACGCCTCGCCGCCCTTGGCGGGCTCGGGCGGGTCGCTCTTCTTGATGCCGTGGGCGATGTAGTTCACCACGTCCAGCCGCGTCACCCCCTGCTGGTGCAGGTAGTAGACCGCGTGCGAATCCTTCTCGCCGAAGATGGCGACCAGCACGTTGGCGCCGGTGACTTCCTTCTTGCCGTTGCCGGTGGACTGGACATGCATGATGGCGCGCTGGATCACGCGCTGGAAGCCCAGCGTCGGCTGGGTGTCCACGTCGTCCGAGCCCGCCACCTGGGGCGTGTTGTCCTTGATGAAGTTGGCCAGCGACTTGCGCAGGTCATCGATGTTGGCGCTGCACGCGCGCAGCACCTCGGCCGCGCTGGGATTGTCCAGCAGGGCCAGCAACAGATGCTCCACGGTGATGAATTCGTGGCGCTGTTGGCGCGCTTCCACGAAGGCCATGTGGAGGCTGACTTCCAATTCCTGGGCAATCATGAGATTTCCTTTTGCCTGACTACGTTCAAAACTGCTTTGCTTGCTTCGACTGCGTTCTAGCCTGCCGGTTCACTGACGCACTGCAGCGGATGCCCCGCCTGGCGGGCGGCCTCCTGCACCTGCTGCACCTTGGTGGCCGCAACGTCCCGGGAAAAGACGCCACAGACGGCTTTGCCATCGAGGTGGATCTTCAACATGATCTGGGTGGCGGTCTCGCGGTCCTTGTTGAAAAACTACTGGATCACCACCACCACGAACTCCATGGGCGTGAAGTCGTCGTTGAGCATGACGACCTGGTGCATCTGCGGCGGCTTGGTTTTTTGGAGTTTGCGCTCGGCCACCACGGAGCCGCCGTCGTCGTGCTTGGGCCGCACGATCGGCGCCACCGGTGGCGGAATGGGTGTCTGACTGGCCATGAATTTCATTCTACTGAGCGCGCCAGCACCACGCCGGCCCTAAGTGAATTGGTGGCGGTCCCGTCACATTCAAGCGACATGACGGCCGTGTTCGAAAATTTCCCGATGCGCATGCCGTGGCGATGAAGTTTTCCTTGCGCGGCAGACACTTGCGCGAGCTTAAGTGAAAATATTGACAGCTGAGCCGGCCTGCATGACACTCGCGCAGGTTTGAGGGTCCAAAAAAAACGGGGGCGCGCGATGGCGACCGGCACAGTTAAATGGTTCAACGACGCCAAGGGGTTCGGCTTTATCGAACCCGACGGCGGTGGCGCGGACATCTTCGCCCACTTTTCGGCAATCGAGATGGACGGCTTCAAGACCCTCAAGCAGGGCTCGCGCGTCAGCTTCGAGATCCAGGAAGGCCCCAAAGGCCAGCTGGCGCAGAGCATCCAGGCCCAGCCGGGGCCGATCCAGACGCTGCCCAACCCGGCCGGCGAAAGGCCGATGCGCCAGCCCAAGGTGCGCGCGCCGCAGTTCCACGCCAGCGGCCACAGCGAACACGCGAGTAAATGAGGATGTCGTTCCGGGACTGACCCGGCGCGACGCTGCGATGACGCCGGCGCGGTCGTCGATTCGCGGGCCCTGCCCGCAATGACAGGTGAGCGGCTCCGTCTAGACTCGGGGCAATGTCCTTGCTGCTGGTTCTCCTGCTCCCGTTCCTGGGCGCCGCCGTCGCGGCGCTGCTGCCCACCAATGCGCGCAACCTGGAGTCCACCTGGGCCGGGTTGATCATGCTCGGCACCGGCATCCCGCTGGCGATGCTGTTTCCCGAAGTGCGCGACGGCGGCGTGATCACCGAGCGGCTGACCTGGCTGCCCAGCCTGGGCATCGATTTCGTGGTGCGCATCGACGGCTTCGCCTGGATGTTCTCGCTGCTGGTCACCGGCATCGGTGCCCTGGTGGTGCTGTACGCCCGCTACTACCTGTCCGAGGATGACCCGGCGGCGCGCTTCTATTCGCTGCTGCTGGGTTTCATGGGCGCCATGCTGGGCGTGGTGGTTTCCGGCAACCTGGTGCAGCTGGTGCTGTTCTGGGAACTCACCAGCCTGTTCTCGTTCCTGCTGATCGGCTACTGGTACCACCGGCGCGACGCCCGGCGCGGCGCCCGCATGGCTTTTGCGATCACCGCCGGCGGCGGGCTGGCGCTGCTGGCGGGCGTGCTGGTGCTGGGCCACATCGTGGGCAGCTACGACTTGGACGTGGTGCTCAAGGCCGGTGCCATCGTGCGCGCGCACCCGCTCTACCCGCTGGCCCTGCTGCTGGTGCTGCTGGGAGCGCTGACCAAGAGCGCCCAGTTCCCGTTCCACTTCTGGCTGCCGCGCGCGATGGCCGCGCCCACGCCGGTGTCGGCCTACCTGCACTCGGCGACCATGGTCAAGGCGGGCGTGTTTCTGCTGGCGCGGCTGTGGCCGGTGCTGTCCGGCACCGACTCCTGGTTCTGGATCGTCGGCGGCGCCGGCGCCGCCACCTTGCTGCTGGGCGCCTACACGGCGATGTTCCAAAACGACTTGAAGTCCCTGCTGGCCTATTCGACCCTCAGCCACCTGGGCCTGATCACGCTGCTGCTCGGCCTGAACAGCGAACTGGCGGCGGTGGCGGCGGTGTTCCACATGATGAACCACGCCACCTTCAAGGCGTCGCTGTTCATGTCGGTCGGCATCATCGACCACGAAACCGGCACCCGCGACATGCGCCGGCTGGACGGGCTGTTCCGCAGCATGCCCTACACCGGCACCCTGGCCATCGTGGCCTGCGGCGCCATGGCCGGCGTGCCGCTGCTCAACGGCTTCCTGTCCAAGGAGATGTTCTTTGCCGAGACCGTCTTCATCACCGGCAATCTCTGGCTGGAGTACGGCCTGCCGCTGGTGGCGACCGTCGCCGGCCTGTTCGCCGTCGTCTACTCGCTGCGGTTTGGCCATGACGTGTTTTTCGGCCGCCCGCCGCAGGGCTTGCCGCGCAAGCCGGAGGAGCCGCCGCACTGGATGCGGGTGCCGGTGGAACTGCTGGTGGCCGGCTGCGTGCTGGTGGGCGTGGCGCCGGCGCTGGTGATCGGTCCGGCCCTGGAGGCCGCGGCGCGGCCGGTGGTCGGCGGCACCCTGCCGCAGTTCAGCCTGGCCGTCTGGCACGGTTTCAGCACGCCGCTGGTGATGAGCCTGGTGGCGCTGGCCGGCGGGCTGGTGGTGTACCTGCTTTACGCCGGCCGCTTCAAGGCGCGTGGCCACCGGGGCCCGCCCTTCATGGGCAACTTCGACGGCCAGCGGCTGTTCGAAGGGCTGCTGGCGGCCGTGACCGGGCTGGCGCGGCGGCTGCTGCGCTGGGGCGGCTCGCGCCACTTGCAGCCACAGTTGCTCTGGCTGCTGGTCATGGCCGGCGCCGCCGGGCTGGCGTCGGCGCTGACCGAGCCCTTGTCCTGGGGTGACCGCGAGCGCGTGCCGGCGAGCCTGGAGTTCGTGCTGCTCTGGGCCATCGGCGGGGCCTGCGCGATCGGCGCGGCATACCAGGCCAAGTTCCACCGGCTGGCGGCCCTGGCCCTGCTCAGCGGCGCGGGCCTGGTGGTGTGCCTGACCTTCGCCTGGTTCTCGGCGCCCGACCTGGCGCTCACCCAGCTGGCGGTGGAAACGGTGACCACGGTGCTGTTCCTGCTCGGGCTGCGCTGGCTGCCCCAGCGTCAGATCCTGGACGACCCGCTGGTGCGCGCCCGGGCGCGCTGGCGCCGCCGGCGCGACTTCGTGCTGGCGCTGTGCGCCGGCGGCGGCCTGGCCGCACTCTCCTATGCAATGCTGACCCGCGCCGCGCCGCAGAGCATCTCGCCGTTCTTTCTGTCGCGGGCCCTGCCCCAGGGCGGGGGCACCAACGTCGTCAACGTGATGCTGGTCGACTTCCGCGCCTTCGACACGCTGGGCGAGATCACCGTGCTGGGGATCGTCGGGCTGAGCGTCTATGCGCTGCTGCGGCGCTTCCGCCCGCCGGTCGAGTCGGTGGAGGTGCCGCTGCAGCAGCGGGCGCTGCCCACCGGCAGCACCGACCTGGTCAAGCCGCGCGACACCGGGGATCCGGCCCGCGGCTACCTGCTGGTGCCGGCCGTGCTGGTGCGCCTGCTGCTGCCGGTGGCCGCCGTGCTGGCGCTGCACCTGTTCATGCGCGGCCACAACGAGCCCGGCGGCGGCTTCGTCGCCGGCCTGGTGATGGCGATCGCCTTCATCGCCCAGTACATGGTGGGCGGCACGCGCTGGGTGGAAAGCCGCCTGAACCTGCAGCCACCGCGCTGGATCGCCGCCGGCCTGCTGCTGGCGCTGCTGACCGGGCTGGGCTCGCTGGCCTGGGGCTATCCGTTCCTGACCACCCACACCGCGCACGTGGTGCTGCCGCTGCTGGGCGAGGTCCACCTGCCCAGCGCCTTCCTGTTCGACCTGGGCGTGTTCGCCGTGGTACTGGGCTCCACCCTGCTGCTGCTCACCGCCATTGCCCACCAGTCGCTGCGGGCGCAGCGCCGTCCGGGCCGCGCCGCCGCCGCCGAAGGAAGCACCTGATGGAAATCGTCATCTCGCTCGCCATCGGCGTGCTCACTTCGGCCGGCGTCTGGCTGATCCTGCGGCCGCGGACCTTCCAGGTGCTGATCGGGCTGTCGATGCTGTCGTACGCCGTCAACCTGTTCATCTTCAGCGTCGGCAGCCTGTCGATCGACAAGGAGCCGATCGTGCGGCCCGGCCTGGCGGCCAGCCTGGAGGCGTACACCGATCCGCTGCCGCAGTCGCTGGTGCTGACGGCCATCGTGATCGGCTTCGCCACCACCGCTCTGTTCCTGGTGGTGCTGATGGCGTTGCGCGGCCTGAGCGGCAGCGACCACGTGGACGGCGAGGAGGAGCGGCCATGACCGAGTCGCTGCCCTTCGCCCACCTGGTCGTGGCCCCGGTGCTGCTGCCGCTGGCCAGCGCCGCCATCATGCTGTGGCTGGGCGAGCGCCGCCGCACCGCGCGCGCGGCGATCAGCCTGCTCTCGGCGGTGCTGGGCCTGGCGCTGGCCGTGTACCTGCTGGTGCAGGTGGACCGCAGCGGCGACGCCGCCGCCTTTGGCGTCTACCTGCCCGGCAACTGGCCGGTGCCGTTCGGCATCGTGCTGGTGGCGGACCGGCTGTCGGCGCTGATGCTGGTGCTGTCGGCCCTGATCGGTCTGGCCTCGCTGCTGTTCTCGCTGGCGCGCTGGGACCGCGCGGGGGTGCAGTTCCATCCGCTGCTGCAGCTGCAGCTGATGGGACTGAACGGCGCCTTCCTGACCGCCGACCTGTTCAACCTGTTCGTGTTCTTCGAGGTGCTGCTGGCCGCCTCCTACGGCCTGCTGCTGCACGGCGGCGGCGGCGCGCGGGTGCGGGCCGGGCTGCACTACATCGCGATCAACCTGTTCGCCTCGCTGCTGTTCCTGATCGGTGTGGCGCTGCTGTACGGCGTGACGGGCACGCTGAACATGGCGGACATCGCGCAGAAGCTGGCCCACGTGCCGGCCAGCGACCGTGGCCTGCTGCATGCGGGGGCCGCCATCCTGGCCGTGGCCTTCCTGGCCAAGGCGGCCGTCTGGCCGCTGAACTTCTGGCTGCCGCCCGCCTACGCCGCCGCCAGCACGCCGGTGGCGGCGCTGTTCGCCATCCTCACCAAGGTCGGTGTCTACGCGGTGCTGCGCCTGTGGACGCTGTCCTTTCCGGCCAGCGCCGGCGACTCGGCCCTGTTCGGCAACGACGTCCTGGTGTGGGGTGGCGTGATCACGCTGGCCATGGGCGCGATCGGCATGATGGCCTCGCAGCACCTGGGCCGGCTGGCCGCCTTCAGCGTCATCGCCTCGTCCGGCACGGTGATCGCCGCCATCGGCTTCGATCACCAGGGACTGACCGCCGGCGGGCTGTTCTACCTGGCCAGCTCCACCCTGGCGGCGGCGGCGCTGTTCCTGCTGGTGGAGTTGATGGAGCGGGCCCGCCAGTCGGAGGTGGACGCGCCCTCGCCGGTGCCGGTGGAGCGGCACCTGCCGTCCTTTGCCGAAGCCGAGCCGCCGCAGGACGTGAACCTGGACGACGACGAGGTCGCGCTGATCGGCCGCGCCATCCCTGCCGCCGTGGCCTTCCTCGGGCTGGCCTTCATGCTGTGCACCCTGGTGGTGGCCGGGCTGCCGCCGCTGTCGGGATTCGTCGGCAAGGTGGCGATGCTGTCGGCGCTGCTCGCCATGCCCGCCGACCATCCGTCCCCGGTGCTAGGCGGCGGCGCGCTGTTCGTGATGCTGATCGTCTCCGGCCTGCTGGCGGCACTGGCGCTCACGCGCGTGGGCATCCGCCACTTCTGGTCGCCATCCGACCGGCAGCCGCCACGCGTGCGCATCTTCGAGTCGCTGCCGATCGCGCTGCTGCTCGGCTCCTGCATCGGCATGGTGATCGCCGGTGAGCCGGCGCTGCGCTACCTGGGCGCCACCGCCGCCGCGCTGCACGAGCCGGACCGCTACATCGCCGCGGTGCTGGGCGCGCGCCCGGTGCCGTCGCCGCCCAAGGTGGCCGAGAAAGGCACGCCATGAAGCGCTGGCTGCCTTCGCCGCTGCTGTCGCTGGCATTGTTCGCCATGTGGCTGATGCTCAACCGCTCGCTCAGCGCCGGCCACCTGCTGCTTGGGGCCGCCGCCGGGCTGGTCATGCCCTGGCTGCTGCGGCGGCTGCAGCCCGCCGGACGGCCGCTGCGGCATCCGCTGGTGCTGTGCAAGCTGGTGCTGGTGGTCGGCGGCGACGTCGTGCGCTCGGCGCTGGACGTGGGCTGGGGCGTGCTGCGCTCGGGCCACCGACCGCCGCGCGGCGCCTTCGTGACGGTGCCGCTGCAATTGCGGGATGCGCGGGCGCTGGCGGCGCTGGCCGTCATCACCACGGTGGTGCCGGGCACCGTCTGGTGCGAGCTGGCGCCCGACCGCAGCGCCCTGCTGCTGCACGTGTACGACCTGGACGGCGAGGCCGAATTCATCCGCCATTTCAAGGACCGCTACGAACGCCCGCTCAAGGAGATCTTCGAATGAGCCCCGTGCTTTCCCTGGCCGTGACGGCCACCCTGGTGCTGTACGCGCTGGCCATGGCGCTGGCCGTGCTGCGCCTGACGCGCGGGCCGCGCGCCCAGGACCGCGTGCTGGCGCTGGACTTTCTGTTCGTGCTGGCCATGCTCGCCATGCTGGTGCTGGCGATCCGCTACGACAGCCGCATGTACTTCGAAGGCGCGCTGCTGATGGCGCTGTTCGGCTTCGTCGGCTCGGCGGCGATGGCCAAGTTCCTGCTGCGCGGCGAGGTTATCGAATGAGCGAGATCATCGTTGCCGTGCTGCTGCTGGCCAGCGGGCTGCTGGCCCTGACGGCCGGCATCGGGCTGGTGCGGCCGGCGGACTACTTCCTGCGCATGCACGCGCCGGCGCTGGCCTATACGCTGGGCAGCTGGTCGGTCACGCTGGCCTCGGTCATCCACTTTTCCAGCCGCGACGGCACCCTGTCGCTGCACGTGTGGCTGGTGATCATCGTGCTGTCGGTGACGGCGCCGGTGACCACCGTGCTGCTGGCGCGGGCGGCGCTGTTCCGCGGCCGCAAGCAGGGCCAGCCGCTGCCGCCGCCGGTCATGGGGACAGGGCCCTGAGCGGCACGGCGTCACCCGGAAGGGTGAGGCCACCCGCCCGCCTGGCGTTGACGTGCAGGCGGAGCTCTCGTTCACTGGGGCCTTCGTTCAACCAGGAGCCCCCCATGAACCGGATCCGTGCCGCCTTGCTCGTGACCGTCAGCCTGTGGACCGCCGCCCACGCCCAGGACCTGGTGCGCGCTGCGAGGCAAGGCGACGTCCACGTCTACGCCACCCAGCAAAAGACGGACCGCAGAGTCTTCGACGAGACCATCACGGTGACGGCCGTCGAGGGCGACCGCCTGCGCACGCGCCACGAACGCAGCGACGGTTCGGCCGCGACCGAGGGTATGTACGGCAAGGACTGGTCCACGCTGAAGTCGGGCGTCAGCGGCGCGACCTTCGACCCTCCCGGTCGCATGCTGGCGCCGCCGCTGGAGGCGGGCAAGTCGTGGCTGGCGGTCTACCGGGTGAAGAGTGCCACCGGCGGCGAGTCCCAGGTGAAGATGGAGTCCAGGGTTGCCGCGCGCGAGAAACTGGCGACGCCCGCCGGCGAGTACGACACCTGGCGCATCGAGTCAAGGGGCTACGTCAACGGCGTCAGCTGGACCGGCGGCTTCGGCGTGCTGCAGAAGGTCTGGTACGCCCCGGCCATCGACCGGATCGTGCGCAGCGAGTACCGGGAACAGCGCCGCCCGGGCACCGACAACGTGGCCGAACTCAAGCAGTTCAAGCCGGCCGACTGAACCGGCGTGGCCACCCGGAACACGTTCGCACGTGGCCGGGTGGAGCCGATCAGGCCTGCACGGCCGCCAGTGCGTCGTTGAAGGTCTTGCTCGGCCGCATCACGGCAGTCACCTTGTCGCGGTCCGGGAAGTAGTAGCCGCCGATGTCCACCGGCTTGCCCTGCACGGCAATGAGCTCGTCGACGATCTTCTGCTCGTTGCCGGTCAGGGCCTTGGCCAGGGGCGCGAAGCGCGCCGCCAGCTCGGCGTCCTCGGTTTGCGCCGCCAGCGCCTGGGCCCAGTACATCGTCAGGTAGAACTGGCTGCCCCGGTTGTCCAGCTGGCCGGTCTTGGGCGACGGGCCCTTGTTGTTCTCGAGCAGCTTGCCGGTGGCTGCGTCCAGCGCGGTGGCGACGATCTTCGCCTTGGCGTTGCCGGTCTTGAGGCCCTGGTCCTCCAGGCTCACCGCCAGCGCCAGGAACTCGCCCAGCGAGTCCCAGCGCAGGTGGTTCTCCTCGACCAGCTGCTGCACGTGCTTGGGAGCCGATCCGCCCGCGCCGGTCTCGTACATGCCGCCGCCCGCCATCAGCGGCACGATCGACAGCATCTTGGCGCTGGTGCCCAGCTCCATGATCGGGAACAGGTCGGTCAGGTAATCGCGAAGAATGTTGCCGGTGACGCTGATGGTGTCGATGCCACGGACCACGCGCTCCAGCGTGTAGCGCATGGCGCGCACCTGGCTCATGATCTGGATGTCCAGGCCCGAGGTGTTGTGCTCGTGCAGGTACATCTTGACCTTGGTGATCAGCTGCGCCTCGTGCGGGCGGTAGGCGTCCAGCCAGAACACCACCGGCATGCCGGAGTTGCGCGCGCGCGT
>NZ_JAQGLS010000175.1 GCF_028292805.1 Ramlibacter sp.
CGGCGCCGGGCGCGGCTGCGGCTTCACGATCTGCCTTGGCACGGGCGCAGGCTGGGGCGCGGGCGGCTGGGGCGCGATCTTCGGGATCGGCGGCGTGATGACCTGGCTCAAGATCTCGATCGGGACGACCACCTCGACCGCGCGGCGCAGCAGCCCGGACTGGAGCGCCCAGATGACGCCCACGTGCAGGAGGACGACGCCGCCGGCGATGGCGACGTTCCGGGACAGGAAGGGCATGTTCGGCATTGTGCCGATGCGGAAGGTGCTGCTGGCCATGGAATGCTCAAGGGGCCTGGCAGGCCCAACAGGTGGCGAGCACGGCCAGGATCAGGCCGCCGAGGAGGACAACGTGGGCCACGCTTTGCTCTCCCGAATGGAGGGGGCGAGCTGGATCACGGCGTTCTCGTTGTGCAGCGTGGCCACGGCATGGCCGGAGGCGCACTGGGCCACCACGTCGCGGGCGCAGCCCTCGCACTGCCCGCACTGGGTGGCCACGCCAAGCTCGAACTGGATGTCGTCGAAGTTCATGCCGGCACGCACGTGGCGGGCAATGTCGCGGTCCGAGACGCGGCGGCAGACGCAGACGATCATGGTTCGGTTCGGTTTGGCTGGTGGGTGGATCAAACGGCTGGTGAAAGTATAAATGCGAATCCTTCGCATTTGCAATACCCGTGCGGGAAAAAGGCGTTCCGGCTGTCCGCTTTCCGCTCAGCGGACCAGCAGGTCGGGACCGATGTCCGCCAGCCCGGTGGCACCGCATTGCGCCATCGTCACTTCGAATTCATCGCGCAGCAGGCGCAGGACATGGGCGGCACCGGCGGCGCCGGCCGTGGCCAGCCCCCACAGCACCGGCCGGCCGACCAGCACGCCCTGGGCGCCCAGCGCCAAGGCCTTGAAGACGTCGCTGCCGCGGCGGATGCCGCCGTCCACCAGCACCGGGACCGTTCCGCCGGCCGCCTCCAGCGCGGCCGGCAGGGCCCGCGCGGTGGCGGCCGCGGTGTCCAGGGTGCGGCCGCCGTGGTTGGAGACGATCAGGCCATCCACCGCCAGTGCGACCGCTTCCCGGACATCGCCCGGATGCAGCACGCCCTTGAGCAGCACCGGCAGGCTGGTCCGTGCCCGCAGCCAGGCGACATCGGCCCAGCCCGGTGCCTGGGCCATCATGTCCTGCAGGGAAAGCCGGCCGGCCGGCGCCGGCGGCGGCAGATTGACGGTGCCGATGCCGGCTGGCAGGCGAAAGCCGGCGCGTTGTTCGGCCGGGCGGGCAGCGCGCACGGCCGCATCGACGGTGATCACCAGGGCCTCGAAGCCGGCGGCTTCGGCACGCTGGACCAAATCGAGCGTGGCGCCGCGGTCGGCCAGGAAGTACAGCTGCAGCCACAAGGGCCCGCGGTCGACGTCGGTGCGCACCGCGGCCGCCACGGTCTCCAGCGGCAGGCTGGCCTGACTGCTCAGCACCATGCCGGCGCCCTGGGCCGAGGCCGCCAGCGCGGTCGCCAGTTCACCGTCGGCATGCGCCATCCGCTGCAGCGCCATCGGCGCCACCAGCACCGGCCAGGGCAGGGGCCGTCCCAGGAGTTCGCGCGCCGTCCGGGGGCCGGCCGCGGACCGCAGCATGCGCGGCAGCAGCTCGATGGCCTGCCAGGCCGCCAGGTTGGCCTGCGCCGTGATGCCGTCGCCGGCGTGCGAGCTGAAGTAGGCCCAGGCATTGGCGTCGAGCCTGCGCCGGGCGTGGGCTTCGTAGTCGCCAGCGCAGAACACGCCCGACGGGATCTGCTGCAGCGCCGGAGCCGGCTTCATGTCTGCGCCCACATGCGCAGGAGGTTGTGGTACGTGCCGGTCAGCTGCACCACGGCGGGATCGTCCTCGCCGCGTTCGCGCAGCTTCAGCAGCGCCATGTCCATCTCGAACAGCAACTGGCGCTGCTCGCTGGAGGCCACCATGCTCTCGATCCAGAAGAAGCTGGCCAGGCGGGCGCCGCGGGTCACCGGCGTCACCTGGTGCAGCGTGCTGCCGGGGTACAGCACCAGGTCGCCGGCGGCCGCCTTGATGCGGCGCTCGCCCTGCGGCAGCTGGATGACCAGCTCGCCGCCTTCGTATTCGTTCGGTTCCGACAGGAACAGGGTGCACGACAGGTCGGTGCGCACCCATTGCGCCGGGTTGCGCGAGTGCATCACGGCGTTGTCGATGTGGGCGCCGTAGTGGTTGCTCGTGCCGCTATAGCGGTTGAACAGCGGGTTGAAGGTCTTGCGCGGCAGGGCCGCGGAAAAGAACAGCGGGTCGCGCTGCACGGCCGCCAGCACGATGGCTTGCAATTGCCGCGCGGGCTCGCTGTCCTGGGCTAGCTGGTCGTTGTTCTTGCGGCCGGCCGCCTGGCCACCCGCGCTGCTGCGCCCGGCGGTCCAGGGCGCGTGCGGCCCCAGCAGGGCGCGGGCGGAACGCAGTTCGTCGGGCGTGAGGATCTTCTCGAGGTGCAGCAGCATGGGGGCAGGCGGCGCAAGCCGCGGTTCAGAACATGGCTTTGGCCGTCACCTGCACGGCGCGCGGGGCGCCCGGAACATGGAAGCCGCGGTACAGGGAGTCGGCATACAGCTTGTCGGTGATGTTGGTGACGTTCAGCTTGAGCGACCAGGTCTGGGAAAAGGTGTACTCCGCCATCAGGTCCGCCGTCACGAAGCTGTCGGCCGTCATGTTGCGCGAGCCTTCCGGCTGCTGCTCGCCCCGGTAGTTGAGGCCGCCACCCACGCGCAGCTGGGGCGTCAGGCGGTAGGTGGTCCACAGGCTGCCGCTGTGCTTGGGCGTCAGGCCGGGACGGTCGCCCTTGCGCTGCGCGCCGCCCTTCGGGTTGCTCGGCGGCGGCGGCGCCGTCACGTTGCTCTCGTCGATCTTCGCTTGCGGGACCCAGGTGTGGTTGAAGAACACCTCCCACTTCGGGTTGAAGCGGCCGGCCAGGTTGAACTCCATGCCGGCGGCGTGGCGCTTGCCGGACAGCAGTTCCTGCATGGCGGCCGTGTCCGGGTCGGTGTTGCGCTCGTTGTACTTCTCGCTGTAGAAGGCGGCGACGCCGAGCGAGGCGCGCTTGTCGGACAGCTCCCACTTGGCGCCCACTTCGAAGTTGCGGCTTTTTTCCGGCGGCGTGTTGATGGCGCGGCTGCTCGGGGCGCCGGGGGTGAACTGGTAGGTGTCACCGGTGGTGTTGTACGAGGTGCCGAACGACGCATAGTAGGACGACACGGCATCGGGCTGGTACAGCGCGCCCAGGCGCGGGCTCCACAGGTTGTCGCCGCGGCTGTTGCTGATGCCGGCGACGTCGGTGTAGGAGGCGTTGAAGCGGTCGAACCGCAGCCCGGCCAGCAACTTGACCGTCGGCGTGATCGACACCATGTCCTGCGCGTACAGGCCGATGTTGCGGGCATCGAAGGTGTTGAACGGCGGGGCCCGGCGCGCGTCGTTGACGAAGGCGCCGTCGTCCGGGCTGCCGACGCTGGTGCCCGGACGGATCGGGGGCGCGCCCGGAACCGGCGGGCCCGGCGGCGCTCCGGTGAAGTTGTTGGCCCGGCGCCCGTCTTCCTGGTAGAGGTCCACACCCGCCATCAGGTGGTGCTGGCGGCCGCCCCATTTGAACTTGCCCGAGTAGTCGCTGGTGGCCTGCGTGGTGTCGCTGATGCCGATGCGGCCCTTGGGCGAGCGGCTCAGCAGGGTGGCGCCGTTGACCCGGCCGGGATCGGTGATCGGGGCCAGCGTATCCAAGCGGATCACGCTGGCCCACAGGTCGCGCTCGAAGCGGCCGTGGCGCAGCTGCGTTCTGACTTCGGCGTCGTGGTCCAAGCGGTGCACGTGGCTCAGCGTGGCGTTGCGCGCGCTGGTGTCCATGTGGTCGCTGGCCAGGCCGTAGTAGTTGCGGGCCGGCAGCACCGGGACGATGCGGTCGTTGACGCTGACCCACGGATGGTTGTACAGCGGGCGGCCGTTCACTTCCAGCTGGTACAGGCCGACGGAGAACTCGTCGCGGGTGCCGATGCCCCAGCGGTAAGTTGGGGCCAGGCCCAGCTTGCGCTGGCGGGCGCCGTAGTTCTCGGCGTTGTGCACCACGGCGTTGATGCGGAAGGCCGCGCTTTCGCCGGTGTGGATGTTGAAGTCGCCGGTGAGGCGGTGTTCCTGCCCGGTGCCCAGGGTGTAGGTCACCTCGTTCTGGTTCATCAGGAACGGCTGCTTGCTGACCTGGTTGACGATGCCGCCGGTGGAGCCCTTGCCCAACAGCATGGAGGCGGAACCCTTGAGGATTTCGATGCGGTCGTTGTTGAAGGTGTCGCGCTCGTACAGCGTGCCGTCGCGCAGGCCGTCGGTGTAGATGTCGCCGGCCTGGCCGAGCGAGAAGCCGCGCAGGCGGACGTCTTCCTCGCCGGTCTCGCCGGCCTGGAAGGTGACGCCGGCCGTGCTGCGCAGCACCTCGCGGAAGTCGTCGAGGTTACGGTCGTCGATCAGCCGCTCCGTGATCACGGTGAGCGACTGCGGGATGTCGCGCAGTTCCTGGTTGCCCTTGCCGACGTTGCTGTTGGTCACGCGCAGCTTGTTCTTGGCCTGCGGCACCTCGGCCCGGTCCTTGACCGTCACCGCCGGCAAGGTGCCGCCTTGCGACGCCGTCGGCGCGGTCTGGGCCCAGCTGCCAAGAGAGGCGGCCAGCATCATGGCGCCCAGGGGCAGGACCACGGCCGGCGTGCCGGACACCGGGCGGGGGCCTTCAGGCGCGAGGGTGGGGGAAGCAGCGGATCGGCGCCGGGCTGCGCCGCGCGGACGTGAATATGCCAAGGGAAACCTCCATCGTTGTCGCCGCCCCGGAGGGCGGCAATTGGAGGCTGGCTGCGGGAGCGTGGCTGGCCTGAAGAGCAGCGATTCTAGTGCAAATACGAATCTATCGCATTCGTATCGCCGGAGCCCTTCGCCGGGTCAGCTCGGCTCGCCCATCTGGGACTGCAGGTAGTTCTGCAGTCCGATCTTGGAGATCAGGTCGAGCTGGGTTTCGAGGTAGTCGATGTGTTCCTCGGTGTCTTCGAGGATGCGCGCCAGGATTTCGCGCGAGACGTAGTCCTGCACGCTCTCGCAGTGGGCGATGCCGGTCTTGACGGTCGCCTGCGCGGCGCGCTCGCTTTGCAGGTCGCCCTGCAGGATCTCCGGCACGTCCTCGCCGACCAGCAGCTTGCCCAGGTCCTGCAGGTTGGGCAGGCCGTCCAGGGTCAGGATGCGCTCCATCAGCTTGTCGGCGTGCTTCATCTCGCCGATGGATTCCTCGTACTCCTTCTTGGCCAGCTTGGCCAAGCCCCAGTGCTTGAGGATCCGGTAGTGCAGGAAGTACTGGTTGGTGGCTGTCAGCTCGTTGCGAAGCTGCGCCTGCAGGTGCTGGATGACTTGCGGATCGCCTTGCATGGAATGGTCCCTCTTGATCCAGGCGATTGTCTCGCAAGAGCGTGACCGCATGTGGCTCCTGCCCGCCGGGAGACAAGCCCGGAGGGGGCGCCCGGCAATGTGCGCGCGGCGGCAAGCGCCCCCACCCCACCCCCCGAAGGGGGAGAAAGAAAGAGGCTACTGCCGGATCAGGTGGTCGAAAGCACCCAGCGCCGCCTTCGCGCCGTCGCCGGCGGCGATGATGATCTGCTTGAACGGCACGGTCGTGCAGTCACCCGCCGCGAACACGCCCGGCACCGAAGTCTCGCCGCGCGGCCCGATCACGATCTCGCCGAACTTCGACAGCTCCATCGTGCCCTTGAGCCATTCGGTATTGGGCACCAGGCCGATCTGCACGAACACGCCTTCCAGCTCGACGCGCTGGGTGGCACCGCTGGCGCGGTCCTTCCAGACCAGGCCGTTGACCTTCTGGTCGCCGGTGATCTCGGTGGTCTGCGCGTTGGTCAGCACCGTCACATTGGGCAGGCTGCGCAGCTTGCGCTGCAGCACTTCGTCGGCCCGCAGCTTGGTGTCGAACTCCAGCACCGTCACATGCGCCACCAGGCCGGCCAGGTCGATCGCCGCTTCCACGCCGGAATTGCCCCCGCCGATCACCGCCACGCGCTTGCCCTTGAACAGCGGGCCGTCGCAATGCGGGCAGTAGGCCACGCCCTTGTTCTTGAACTCGTGCTCGCCCGGCACGTTGATGTTGCGCCAGCGCGCGCCGGTGGAGATGATCACCGTCCTGGCCTTGAGCGAGGCGCCGCTTTCCAGCTGCACCTCGATCAGCTCGCCCGGCACCAGGGCCTTGGCGCGCTGCAGGTTCATGATGTCCACTTCGTAGGAGCGCACGTGCTCCTCCAGCGCCACGGCAAAGCGCGGGCCTTCGGTTTCCTTGACCGAGATGAAGTTCTCGATGCCCAGCGTGTCGAGCACCTGGCCGCCGAAGCGCTCGCTGGCCACGCCGGTGCGGATGCCCTTGCGCGCGGCGTAGACGGCCGCCGCGGCGCCGGCCGGACCGCCGCCGACGATCAGCACGTCGAACGGCTCCTTGGCCGCGATCTTCCTGGCCTCGCGCTCGGCGCCAGAGGTGTCGATCTTGGCGAGGATCTCCTCCAGGCCCAGTCGGCCGTTGCCGAACATGGTGCCGTTGAGGAAGACCGTGGGCACGCCCATGATCTCCCGTTCCTGGATTTCCTCCGGGAAGGCGCCGCCCTCGATCATCGTGGTCTTGATGCGCGGGTTCTGGATCGCCATCAGGTTCAGCGCCTGCACCACGTCCGGGCAGTTGTGGCAGGTCAGCGAGACGTAGACCTCGAACTCGAAGTCGCCGTCCAGCGCCTTGATCTGGTCCAGGATCGATTGCTCCACCTTCGGCGGGTAGCCGCCGACCTGCAGCAGCGCCAGCACCAGCGAGGTGAACTCATGTCCCATCGGCAGGCCGGCAAAGCGCGGGCCGTGGTTCTCGCCGGGGCGATTCACGGAGAACGACGGCGTGCGGTGCGGCCCGCCCGTGGTCTCGCTCACCTTCATCAGCGGGGAAGCTTCGGCGATGTCCTTGAGCAGCTCCCGCATGTCGGCGGACGCGGGCGTGTCGTCCAGCGAAGCGACGATGTACACCGGCTGCGTGATGCGTTGCAGGTAGGCGCCGAGCTGGCCTTTGAGGTTGGTGTCGAGCATGGTGGATCCTTCCAATGTTCTTGTGTCGGAAACAAAAAGGCCCCGGGCGCTTGTGACCCCCGAGGCCGTCCTCTGCTAGCGGCCGGTGGGACAACGATGCGTATCGCGCAGCGCTGTTCCTGTTGCGAAGAGGAGCCGGCCTGGCCGGTCTTCTTCGCACTGACCAGGCCACTCTGAAAAGTCGCGCAGCGACTTTCAGAGTGAATGACTTAGATCTTGCCGACCAGGTCCAGCGACGGGGCGATGGTCTTGGCGCCTTCGTTCCACTTGGCCGGGCAGACTTCACCCGGGTGGGCGGCGGTGTACTGGGCAGCCTTGAGCTTGCGCAGCGTTTCCTTGACGTCGCGGGCGATCTCGTTGGAGTGCACTTCCATCGTCTTGATGATGCCTTCCGGGTTGATGATGAAGGTGCCGCGCAGCGCCAGGCCTTCTTCCGCGATGTGCACGCCGAAGGCGTTGGTCAGCGTGTGGGTCGGGTCGCCCACCAGCGGGAACTTGGCCTTGCCGACGGCCGGCGAGGTTTCATGCCACACCTTGTGCGAGAAGTGCGTGTCGGTGGTGACGATGTAGACCTCGGCGCCCATCTTCTGGAACTCGGGGTAGTTGTCGGCGGCGTCTTCGACTTCGGTCGGGCAGTTGAAGGTGAAGGCGGCCGGCATGAAGATCAGGACGGACCACTTGCCTTTCAGCGTCTCGTCGCTCACCGGGACGAACTTGCCGTTGTGGAAGGCTTCGGTCTTGAACGGGTGGACTTGGGTGTTGATCAGGGACATTGCGGGTTCCTCTAGGTGTTGGTGGATGGAAATTGTCAGCGACAGGGGATAGAGTAACGGCGGCTGGATCATTAATCCAATAAATAGACCCAATTCGCTTCATTTGGTTTGACTATCGCCTCAGTATTCCACTCAGTATTCCAGCCGCTCGGGCCGGATCTCCTGCAGGATGGTGGTGGCGATCTCCTCGATCGACTTGGTCGTGGTCGACAGCCAGCGGATGCCTTCGCGCCGCATCATCGCCTCGCCTTCGGCCACCTCCATCCGGCAGTTCTCCAGGGCCGCGTACTTGGAGTTCGGCCGCCGCTCGTTGCGAATCTCGCACAGCCGCTCGGGCAGGATGGTCAGCCCGAAGATCTTCTTGCGATGGGCCACCAGCGCCGGCGGCAGCTGCCGGCGGTCGAAGTCTTCCGGGATCAGCGGGTAGTTGGCGGCCTTCAGTCCGTACTGCATGGCCAGGTAGAGCGAGGTCGGCGTCTTGCCGCTGCGACTGACGCCCACCAGGATCACGTCGGCCTGCTCCAGGTCGCGATTGGACTGGCCGTCGTCGTGCGCCAGGCTGAAGTTGATGGCCTCGATGCGGTCGTGGTAGGCCTGGCTCTTGCTCACGTCCGAGAAGCGGCCCACGCGGTGGCTGGACTTCATCCCCAGCTCGATCTCCAGCGGCCGCACGAAAGTGCCGAACATGTCGAGCACCATCGCCCTGCAGCCTTCCTCGATCAGCAGCAGCACCTCGACATTGACCAGCGTGGTGAACACCACCGGGCGCCTGCCTTCCAGGTCGGCCGTGTGGTTGATCTGGCGGATTACCTGGTGCGCCTTGTCGACCGTGTCGATGAACGGCAGGCGCACGTGGCGCGGCTTGAACTCGAACTGGGCCAGGATGGCGTTGCCGAAGGTTTCGGCGGTGATGCCGGTGCCGTCCGAGACGAAGAAAACCGTGCGCGTGTGCATGAGGTGGTGCTTTCGGTGGGGGCCGGCGCGGGGCAACCCGCCGCCTACAATCGCGCCCATTATCCGAATTCCCAGCGCCATGCCCCGCCGCCGCCCACAAGAACAAAGAGAAAGCCCCGCGGCGGGCGCTGACGCCATGCGCCCCGGCGCAGCCCGAGTTTCAACTTCTGGAGTCTTCCCATGTCCGCCCTCTTTGAGCCGACCGCACTGGTCGTTCCGTTTGAGAATCTGAGAATGACCGACGTCGAGGCGGTCGGCGGCAAGAACGCCAGCCTCGGCGAGATGATCTCCCAGCTGCCAGACGGCGTGCGCGTGCCCACCGGCTTTGCCACGACGGCCCACGCCTTCCGCGCTTTCCTGGAGCACGCCGGCCTGGCGGCCCGCATCCAGGCCCGGCTGGACACCCTGGACACGGAAGACGTGCGCGCGCTGGCCGCCGCCGGCGCCGAGATCCGCGGCTGGATCGAGGCCCAGCCGTTCCCGGCCGACCTGGAGCAGGCGATCCGCGCCGCTTTCGAGACGCTTTCCGCCGACAACCCACAGGCCAGCTTCGCCGTGCGTTCCTCGGCCACCGCCGAAGACCTGCCCGACGCCTCCTTTGCCGGCCAGCAGGAAACCTTCCTGAACGTGGTCGGCATCGCCGACGTCCTGCACAAGATGCGCGAGGTGTTCGCCTCGCTGTACAACGACCGCGCCATCAGCTATCGCGTCCACAAAGGCTTCGCGCACGAAGGCGTGGCGCTGTCGGCCGGCGTGCAGCGCATGGTGCGCTCGGACCTGGGCGCCGCCGGCGTCATGTTCACCATCGACACCGAGTCCGGCTTCGACCAGGTGGTGTTCATCACCTCCAGCTACGGCCTGGGCGAGACGGTGGTGCAGGGCGCCGTCAACCCCGACGAGTTCTACGTGCACAAGCCGATGCTGGCAGCCGGCAAGCGCGCGGTGATCCGGCGCAACCTGGGCTCCAAGCTGATCCAGATGGTGTTCACCACGCCGGCCGAGAAGGCCCGGGGCGGCAAGCTGGTCAAGACGGTGGACGTTCCGCTGGAGCAGCGCAACCGCTATTCGCTGACCGATGCCGACATCGAGGCGCTGGCCAAATACGCCTTGGTGATCGAACAGCACTACGGCCGCGCCATGGACATCGAGTGGGGCAAGGATGGCACCGACGGCCTGCTGTACATCCTGCAGGCGCGGCCGGAAACCGTAAAGAGCCAGCAGCTAGGCAAGCCCGAGATGCGCTACAAGCTCAAGGGCCGCGGCACCGTGCTGGTCGAGGGCCGGGCGATCGGCCAGAAGGTGGGCACCGGGCCGGTGCGGCTGGTGCAGAACATCAGCGAAATGGACCAGGTGCAGCCGGGCGACGTGCTGGTGACCGACATGACCGATCCCAACTGGGAGCCGGTGATGAAGCGCGCCAGCGCCATCGTCACCAACCGGGGCGGGCGCACCTGCCACGCGGCCATCATCGCCCGCGAGCTGGGCATCCCGGCGGTGGTCGGCTGCGGCGACGCCACCGAACTGCTCAAGGACGGCATGCTGGTCACCGTCAGCTGCGCCGAGGGCGACACCGGCTTCATCTACGACGGCCTGCTGGAAACCGAGATCACCGAAGTCCAGCGCGGCGTGATGCCCACGATCAAGACCAAGATCACGATGAACGTGGGCAACCCGCAGCTGGCCTTCGATTTTGCCCAGCTGCCCAACGACGGTGTCGGGCTGGCGCGGCTCGAGTTCATCATCAACAACAACATCGGCGTGCACCCCAAGGCGATCCTGGACTACCCGAATGTCGACGCCGACCTGAAGAAGGCGGTCGAATCGGTAGCCCGCGGCCACGCCTCGCCGCGCGCCTTCTACGTCGACAAGGTGGCCGAGGGCATCGCCACCATCGCCGCCGCCTTCTGGCCCAAGCCGGTGATCGTGCGGCTGTCGGACTTCAAGTCCAACGAGTACCGCAAGCTGATCGGCGGCAGCCGCTACGAACCGGAGGAAGAGAACCCGATGCTGGGCTTTCGGGGCGCCGCCCGCTACATCAGCGCCGAGTTCCAGCAAGCCTTCGCCATGGAGTGCGAGGCGCTGGTGCGGGTGCGCGGCGAGATGGGCCTGACCAACGTGCAGGTGATGGTGCCGTTCGTGCGCACTTTGCAGCAGGCCGACCGCGTCACCCAGCTGCTGGCGGAGCGCGGCTTGAAGCGCGGCCAGGACGGCCTCAAGCTGATCATGATGTGCGAGGTGCCCAGCAACGCCATCCTGGCCGAGGAGTTCCTGGCGTTCTTCGATGGCTTCTCGATCGGCTCGAACGACCTGACCCAGCTGACGCTGGGCCTGGACCGCGACTCCGGACTGGAGCTGCTGGCGGCCGACTTCGACGAGCGCGACCCGGCCGTCAAGGCGCTGCTGTCGCGGGCCATCGCCGCCTGCGTCAAAAGCGGCAAGTACGTGGGCATCTGCGGGCAGGGTCCGAGCGACCATCCGGACTTCGCGGTCTGGCTGGTGGAGCAGGGCATTTCGTCGATCTCGCTGAACCCGGACAGCGTGATCGCGACCTGGCAGCAGCTCGCCGGCACCTGAAGCTAGTCGGATACCCTGTAGCAGCCAGCTCGGCTGCGATGCCATGATCCGTGCGGGCGTGGAGGCTGCCCGCAAGCATGGTCGAAGATCCCCAGTACGCCGCCTACAAGAAGCGGCTGGCGCGCATCCTGTCGCTCTACGTGCTGGGGCTGTGCGCGGCGCTGGGCACGCTGGCGCTGGCGGAGCGGGCAGGCCTGTCGCGCCAGTGGCTGGGGCCGATCTTCCTGTTCTCCACCGTGATGGTCTACGCCGCCATCGGTATCTACGGCCGCACCACGGACGCCGACGAGTACTACGTGGCGGGACGCCGGATCCCGCCGTTCTACAACGGCATGGCCGCCGCCGCCGACTGGATGAGCGCCGCCTCCTTCATCAGCCTGGCCGGCGGCCTTTACCTGCAAGGGTTCTCCGGCGCCGGCGCCCAGCCCGGGGGTCTGGCCTTCGTGCTGGGCTGGACCGGCGGCTTTTGCCTGGTTGCCGTGCTGGTGGCGCCCTACCTGCGCCGGCTGGGCCTGTACACCGTGCCCGATTATTTCCAGCACCGCTACGGCGGCCGCTGGCCACGGGTGCTGGCGGCGCTGGCGGCCATCCTCTGCTCCTTCACCTACGTGGTGGCGCAGATCTACGGCATCGGCCTGATCGCTTCGCGCCTGACCGGCGTGCAGTTCGAGATCGGTATCCTGCTCGGGCTGGGCGGCGTGCTGCTGTGCTCCTTCCTGGGCGGCATGCGCGCCATCACCTGGACCCAGGTGGCGCAGTACGTGATCTTGCTGCTGGCCTTCCTGATCCCGGTCTCCTGGCTGGCCTACAAGCAGCTGGGCAACCCGTTGGCGCCGCTGGTGTACGGCGAGCAGCTGCGCAAGATCGGTGAGCTGGAACGGCAGCTGATGGACTCGCCGGCGGAAAAGCAGGTGCAGGCCGAGTTCCTGCGCCGGGCCGACCGCTACCAGGCCTGGCTGGCTGAACCGGAGGTGGCGCTGCGGCGGGAGCGCGCGGCGGCGCAGGAGCGCATCCGGCAGCTGAAGGTGCAGAACGCCGATTCGGCCCGCATCGTTGCCGCGCACCGGGAGCTGGCGGCGTTGCCGCGCGATGTCGCCGGCGCGCGCGAGCTGTGGACCCGCGCCATGCAGGAAAGCCGCGAGCGCGGCAAGCCCCTGGGCGGGCTGGCGCCGCATGGCCGCCCGTTCGCGGGCGACCCGGACGGCACGCCGCAGCAACGGCAGGAGTTCTCCGACTCGCGCGCCAACTTCCTGGCGCTGGTGTTCTGCCTGATGGTCGGCACGGCGGGGCTGCCGCACCTGCTGACGCGGTTCTACACGACGCGCGGCGTGGCCGACGCGCGCCGCTCGGTGGCCTGGGCGCTGTTTTTCATCGTGCTGCTATACCTGAGCGTGCCGGCGCTGGCGGTGCTGGTGAAGTTCGAGGTGATGCAGGACCTGGTGGGCAGCAGCTTCGCCACCTTGCCCAACTGGATCGTGCAGTGGGCCAAGGTCGATCCGTCGCTGCTGTCGGTCAGCGACGTCAACGGCGACGGGCTGGTGCAGTTCGGCGAGATCCGCCTGGGCGCCGACATCATCATGCTGGCCACCCCCGAGATCGGCGGCATGCCCTACGTCGTCTCGGGCCTGGTTGCAGCGGGCGGGCTGGCGGCCGCCCTGTCGACTGCCGACGGCCTGCTGCTCACGATCAGCAACGCCATGGTGCGCGACGTTTACTCGCACGAGATCAACCACCACGTGACGCCGGAGCAGCGAGTCATCCTGTCGAAATTCGCCCTGCTTGCGGTGGCGCTGGTGGCGGCGGCCGTCGCTTCGTTCAAGCCCGCCGAAATCCTTCCGCTGGTCGCGGCGTCGTT
>NZ_JAQGLS010000284.1 GCF_028292805.1 Ramlibacter sp.
GGTTGGGGCCGATGCTGCAGCCGTTGCCTTCGACTTCGGAATACTCCTGCAGCGTGGCTGCGGGAAGGGAATCGCCGACCTTGATCATGTGTGAGCTCCAAAAAGAAAAACGACCCACATTGTGGGCCGTTTTTTATCGGGGCGCAGGAGCCGGATTAGACCGCTTCTGCCTTTTCGACCAGGCGGGTCGCGACCCAGTTCTTGGTCTTGGAGATCGGACGGCTTTCGGTGATCTCGATCACGTCGCCGGTGTGGTACTCGCCCTTTTCGTCATGGGCGTGGTACTTGCTCGACTTCGCGACGATCTTTCCGTACAGCTCGTGCTTCACGCGGCGCTCGACCAGGACCGTCACGGTCTTGGCGCGCTTGTCGCTCACGACCTTGCCGATCAGGGTGCGCTTGAGGGAAGTCCTGGCTTCTGTCATGTTCTGCACTCCTTACTTCGAAGACGAGGACTTGGCTGTCTCTTCGCTCTTCTTCTGGGCAAGGATGGTCTTGGCCCTTGCGATGTCGCGGCGCGTGACGCGCAGCGTGCCGGTGTTGGTGAGTTGTTGCGTCGCTTTTTGCATGCGAAGGCCGAAGTGAGCCTTCTGCAGCTCCTTCACTTCGTTTTGCAGGCCGGCGATGTCTTTCTGGCGCAGTTCAGTCGTTTTCATTGTTCATCACTCCTGAATCACGAGCCGATCATGCGGCTGACGAATGTCGTGCGCAGCGGCAGCTTGGCAGCAGCCAGCCGGAACTGGAAGCGGCACAAGCGCCGCGCCGGCCGCTGACGGTAAAGGAGAATAAACATGCTGCAACCCGCTCGTCGCAAATACCGCAAAGAGCAGAAGGGCCGTAACACCGGCATCGCCACCCGGGGCAACTCGGTGGCTTTCGGTGACTTCGGCCTGAAGTGCACGGACCGTGGCCGCCTGACGGCCCGCCAGATCGAAGCCGCGCGCCGCGCGATTTCCCGCCACGTCAAGCGTGGTGGCCGCATCTGGATCCGTGTGTTTCCCGACAAGCCGATCTCCCACAAGCCCGCTGAAGTGCGGATGGGTAACGGCAAGGGCAACCCCGAGTACTACGTGGCCGAAATCCAGCCGGGCAAGGTCGTGTTCGAGATCGTCGGCGTGCCCGAAGAACTCGCCCGCGAAGCCTTCAAGCTGGCCGCCGCCAAACTGCCGCTGCGCACGACCTTCGTGTCGCGCCAGCTGGGCACCTGAAGGAGGAGATGAAATGACGAAAGCCAACGACCTCCGCCAAAAGGACATCGCCGGCGTGGAAGCCGAAGTCAAGAGCCTGCAGAAGGCCCACTTCGGCCTGCGCATGCAAAAGGCCACGCAACAGCTGACCAACACCGGCACGCTGCGCATCACGCGCCGTGACATCGCCCGCGCCAAGACCATCCTCGGTCAGAAGCGCGCATCTTCCACCGAAACCAAGGAGTGAACATGACGGAAGCCAAGACCTCCCTCAAGCGCACCCTCATCGGCAAGGTGGTGAGCGACAAGCGTGCCAAGACCGTGACCGTGCTCGTCGAGCGCCGCGTCAAGCACGAGCTGTACGGCAAGATCGTGATGAAGTCGAGCAAGTACCACGCCCATGACGAAAAAGGCGAGTACCACACCGGCGACGTGATCGAGATCACCGAGAGCCGCCCCATCTCCAAGACCAAGAACTGGGTCGCGTCCCGCCTGGTCGAGAAGGCGCTCGAGGTCTAAGACCGCACCGCTGCCCGCAGCCCGCGCTGCAGGCGACGCCGAAACGGCCCACAATCGTGGGCCGTTTCTTTTTTTGGCTAACCCATTTAACGAGGAGATCCCATGATCAAAGTCGGAGACACGCTGCCCGAAGTGACGCTGATGGAGTATTCGGAAGTCGAGGGCGAAGGCTGCAGCATCGGCCCGAACCCGGTGAAGGTGGCAGAGGCCACCAAGGGCAAGACGATCGCGCTGTTCGCGCTGCCGGGCGCCTTCACGCCCACCTGTTCGGCCAAGCACGTGCCGGGCTACGTGGAGAAGTTCAACGAGCTCAAGGGCGCCGGCGTCGACGAGATCTGGTGCGTGAGCGTCAACGACGCCTTCGTGATGGGCGCCTGGGCGCGCGAGCAAAACAGCGCCGGCAAGGTCCGGATGCTGGCCGACGGCAGCGGCGAATTCGCCAAGGCCACGGGGCTGACGCTGGACTTGACGGCCCGCGGCATGGGCGTGCGCAGCAACCGCTACTCGATGCTGGTCAAGGACGGCAAGGTGGCTGCGCTGAACGTGGAAGCGCCGGGCAAGTTCGAAGTGAGCGACGCCGGCACGATGCTGTCGCAAGCCAGGGGCTGATCTTTTTTGGTGCGCCAGCGGCAGGTGGCTGGCGCGGACGATCGTGCAGCGCACCCCGGCTGCCGACAATCACGGCTCGCCCGCGGTTGTCGCACTGATCAGGCCACTTTGAAATCGCGCAGCGATTTCAAAGTGAAGCTTTCAGATAATGCGCCCCGGCAATCGGGTTGTGGTAGTAAGGCGGGATGTCTTGGAACCCCAGTTCCTGGTACAGCCCCCGCGCGGCTTCCATGTCGTCCAGCGTGTCGAGCAGCACGCAGGCATAGCCGGCCTGCCTGGCGGCGTCCAGGATCGCTGCGGCCAGCCGGCGGCCCAGGCCGAAGCCGCGGAAGGCCTTGCGCACGTACAGGCGCTTCATCTCGGCGGCGTTCGGGTAGTCGGCCGCGTCCAGCGGCCGCAGCGCGCAGCAGCCCGCCAGTTCGCCGTCCACCCGCGCCAGCAGCAAGGCGCCGCGCGGCGGCGCATACTCGCCCGGCAGGTTGGCGAGTTCCGCCCTGAAGTCCTGGAAGCACAAGTCGACTTTCAGTCCCCGCGCATATTCCTCGAAGATCTCGCGGGTTTCCTGCAACTCGTGCAGGGTGCGGGGCGTCATCAGCTCGATGACATTGGTCTCGGCCATGTCGAGGCGCGCGGGGAAGTGGCGGGATCGTCCAGTCTAGCGGCTTCGGACAGGCCGCAACCTCCGGCCGCGGCGCGAAAAATCGGCGAGCATGGCGCGTTGGCAGCTGGGCAAAATTGCGGAACTTCTGGATGAGCCGGCGATCTCATGTGCGCCAGTCACAACAAGAACACATGAACGAACTGCTCCAGAATCCGGCCGTACAGGCCGGCGTGGTCCCCTTCCTCATGGCATTGGCGGCGTCCGCCGTGCTGGGCAGCACCCGATTTCTCGGACTGGGCCAGGTCGGGGGTTTCCTCGCGCTGGTGGCGCTGGCCATCGGGTTCTCGTTCGAGCCGATGACGGCCATGCGCAAGCTGATCGTGCTGGGCACCGCCAGCGGGCTGGCGGTGCTGCTGCTGGAGGTGCCGCGCCAGCCGCGCAAGGAGGCCGCCTGGGGCGTGTTGGCGCTGTTGGCGCTGGGTACCGTCTGGATGCTGTGGCGGCTGCTCGTGCAGCGTGAACTGCCCTTGGCGCTGCTGGCCGGCGGCCTGTCCGTCGCCTTCGTCGTCGCGCTGGCCGCATCGATGCTGCACGTTTCCGCGCGCAGCCCGATCGAGGGCGCCGCCGCCGGCGTGATGATCGGCCTGGGCATGGGTGCGCTGGCGGTGCTGGGCGCCTCCGCCGTACTGGCGCTGGCCGCGATTTCGGTGGGCGCCGGCGCCGGCGCCGCCTTGCTGGTGCAGATGCTGCGCGGCCAGTCGGCGCCGGTGGGAGCCAGCATCGCCTTGCCGGCGGCCACCGTGGCCGCTCTGGCCGGCGTCCTGGCAACCCAGACCGCCTCGCTCCCATGGTTCGCGTTGCTGCCCGTGCTGGCGGCGCCCTGGGCCGTGCGGCTGGTGCCGGCGCGCCTGCAGGCCGTCTGGCTGCGCGCCTTTGCGGCCGCGGCGCTGGCCCTTGTCCCGATGCTGGTTGCCGTTGCCGTTGCCTGGGCGGCAGCCCCCGGCGCCAGCTGAGCGGACGACCTCCCTTTTTTCAACGACAGAGCATGACCATGACCCGAATTTCCAAGCTGATGCTGGCCCTGCTGGCGCCGTTGCCGGTGCTGGCCGCGCCGGTGACCTACGGCATCGACTCGCTGCATTCATTCCCCAACTTCACCATCAACCACCTGGGGATGACCACCATTCACGGCCGCTTCGAGCGCATGACGGGCAAGGTGGTGCTGGACACGGCCGCCAAGACCGGCTCGCTGGAAGTGAAGATCCCGACGGCCACCGTCTCGACCGGCGACTCCCGCCGCACCGACGGCGCCCGCTCGCGCGACGACCACCTGCGCAACGCCGACTTCTTCAACAGCACCGAATTCCCGGAGATGGTCTACAAGTCGACCAAGTTCAACTTTGCCGGCGACAGGCTGGAAAGCGTCGAAGGCACCCTGACCCTGCTGGGCGTGACCAGGCCGCTCAAGCTGAACGTCACCTCGTTCAACTGCGGCCCGCACCCCTTCAACAAGAAGCCCATGTGCGGCACCTACGCGGAAGGCACCATCAAGCGCACCGACTTCGGCATGAAGTTCGGCGTGCCCGGCATTTCGGACGAGGTGAAGCTCGCCATCGGCGTCGAAGCCTACCCGGAGTGATGTTCGAGCGCGCCGCCGCCCGGGTGGCGCGCCTCAGCCTTGCGCCAGCAGCTTCTCGATCAGCTGGTGCAGGTCGGCGAAGTCGGGCTGACCCACGTAGCGCTTGACGATTTCGCCCTTCCTGTCCACCAGGTACGAGGTGGGCGTGAGCTTGACGTCGCCCCAGGCCTGCGCCACGGCACCGGTGTTGTCGATGGCGACGCTGAAAGGCAGCTTGCGCGTCTGCGCGAAGTTCACGACATAGCTGGGCGGGTCGTAGCTCATGGCCACCGCCATGTGGTCGTAGCCCTGGCCCCGGTATTTCTCGAAGGTCCTGACCATCTCCGGCATCTCGGCCACGCAGGTGGTGCAGCTGGTGGCCCAGAAGTTGACCAGGGTGACCTTGCCCTTGAGGTCGGCCGAGGTGCGCTTGGAGCCGTCCAGCAGCACGAAGGTGCTCTGCGGCGCCGGCGCGGCCGAGCAGCCCGCCAGCAGCAGCGCCGCCGCCGAGGCGCAAGCCACCGTCACCGCCCGCAGGCCTGATCGCGCTTTCCCAGCCATCAATTGCATTCCTCTTTGCTCCGGTGCCAGGATGGATTGCGGCCCGGCCGGAAAGTTCGTGCCATTCACGGGGTCAGGCCGCCGCCGCCAGCAGCAAGCGCGTGAGTTCCTGCGGCTCGGTCACCATCGGGTCGTGCCCGGTCGCCAGGGCCACCACCTTGGCGCCGCCGCCGCCGACCCAGGCGCCGTCCCAGAACTTCGCATCGCGCACCCGCCGGCGGATCACGTCGATGGTGCCCAGGGCCGGCATGGTGCAGTCGATGAAGGTCCGCGGCACCCTGGCCACGCGCTGCGCGTCGAAGGCCAGCGGCGCCTGGTAGGTGTGCCCGGGGTGCGGCGTCTGGCGGCGCTTGACCCACGCATGGTCCTGGCCGGCCAGGCCGAAAACGGCCGGGTCCGGCGTCGGGAAGCTGTAGTCGGGGGATGCCTGCGCCGCTGCCAGCCGGGCCTCGCGGGTGGCGCTGGCCTGGCTGCTGCTCCAGCTCTCGCCCGGCTTGGGCACCACCGCGTCGACATAGACCAGATGGCGCAGCCGCTCGGGCATGCGGTCGGCCACCGCGGTGCCCAGCATGCCGGCATATGAGTGCACCGCCAGCACCACGTCCTGCAGTTCTTCCGCCAGCAGCGTGCTCGTCACGTCGGCGATGTGCGTCTCCAGGGTGATCAGCGGCGACAGCAGGTGGGCGCGGTCGCCCAGCCCGGTCAAAGTCACCGCATGCACCTGGTGGCCTTGCGCACGCAGCGCATCGGTCACGCGGCGCCAGCACCAGGCGCCATGCCAGGCCCCGTGGACCAGAACGAAATTGGCCATCAAATCACCTCCTCGGCGCGCAGGGCGGCGATGCGCGCGTCGTCGCATCCCAGCACCTCGCGCAAAACTTGCTCGGTATGTTGTCCCAGCAGCGGCGGCGGCGCATCGGTGCGCACCGGCGTCGCGCTCAGCTTGATCGGGCTGGCCACCAGCTTGACCTGGCCGGCCAGCGGATGCTCCCAAGCATGCACCATGCCGCGTTCGCGCACCTGCGGATCGGCGAACACCTCGGCCAGGTTGTTGATGGCGCCGCACGGCACCTTGGCCGCCTCCAGCGATGCCAGCCAATCGGCCTTGCCGCGCGCCAGCAGCACCGCCTCCAGCAGCGGCACCAGCAACGCGCGGTTGCGCACGCGGTCCTGGTTGCGCGCGAAGCGCTCGTCGCTGGCCAGCTCGGGCCGGCCGGCCACCTGGCAGAACTTGGCCCACTGGCCGTCGTTGCCCACTGCCAGGATGACGTGGTCCTTGCTGCCGTCGGCGGCCGGCGCCACCTCGAACACCTGGTACGGCACGATGTTCTGGTGGGCATTGCCGGCGCGGCCCGGCACCTTGCCGCTGACCAGGTAGTTGGCGCCCAGGTTGGCCAGCATGGCCACCTGGGTGTCGAGCAGCGCCATGTCCAGGTGCTGGCCTTCGCCGGTGCGTTCGGCATGCCGCAACGCCGCCAGGATGCCGACGGTGGAATACATGCCGGTGAACAGGTCGGCCACCGCCACGCCCACCTTCTGCGGGCCGCCGCCGATGTCGTCGCGCTCGCCGGTGATGCTCATGAGGCCGCCGATGCCCTGCACCGCGTAGTCGTAGCCGGCCCGCTCCCGGTACGGCCCGGTCTGGCCGAAGCCGGTGACGCTGCAGTACACCAGCGCCGGATTGACCGCGCGCAGCGAGGCGTAGTCCAGCCCGTAGCGCGCCATGTCGCCCACCTTGTAGTTCTCCACGACCACCTGGCAGTGCGCCGCCAGTTCACGCACCAGCGCCTGCCCTTGCGGGCTGGCGATGTCGCAGGTGATCGAGCGCTTGTTGCGGTTGGTGCCCAGGTAGTAGGCGGCCTCGGCGGTGTCGTTGCCATCCCTGTCCTTGAGGAACGGCGGGCCCCAGCTGCGCGTGTCGTCGCCGCTGCCCGGCCGCTCCACCTTGATCACGTCGGCGCCCAGATCGGCCAGGGTCTGCGTGCACCAGGGGCCGGCCAGCACGCGCGAGAGGTCCAGCACGCGGATTCCATCGAGGGCATTCATGGGCACCATTATGGTGAATCGATAATGCGGCAACGGTTGCGGGAGCGTCCCGCGGCCCTTGCCCCGAAAAGTATTCAATGACCTTGCTCGTGCGCCGCCAGGCGGTGCTGGTGTTTTTCGCCTTTGCGCTGGCGTATTTTTTCTCCGCGCTGGTGCGCGCCATCACAGCGACGCTGGCGCCGACGCTCACGCAGGAGTTCCAGCTGAACTCGCGCGAGCTGGGGCTGCTGGCCGGCGGCTACTTTCTGGGCTTTGCCGCCATCCAGCTGCCGCTGGGCACCTTGCTGGACCGCCATGGCCCCAAGCGGGTGGTGCTGTGCTTTCTGGCCGTGGCCGTGCTCGGCTGCGCCGCCTTCGCCGTCGCCACCACCTTCAGCACCTTGCTGGCCGCGCGCATCCTGTGCGGCGCCGGTGTCGGCGCCTGCCTGATGGCGCCGCTGACCGGCTACCGCCGCTGGCTGACGCCGCCAGCGCAGCTGCGCGCCAACTCGTGGATGCTGATGACCGGCTCGTTCGGCATGCTGGCCTCGACTTTGCCGGTGCAGTGGCTGGTGCCGCTGGTGGGCTGGCGGTCGCTGTTCTGGGGCCTGGCCGTTCTCACCGTGGTGGCGATGCTGGTGATCGCCTGGCAGGTGCCCGCCTGGGACACGAGCGATCCGCCTGCAACCGCTGGCCAGCCCGCGCGCCAGGGCACCTATGCGCAGGTCTGGCGCCATCCTTACTTTCGGCAGATGACGCCGGTGGGCTTCTTCAGTTACGGCGGCATGATCGCCGTGCAGACCCTGTGGGCCGGGCCCTGGATGGTGCGGGTGGCCGGCTACGACCCGCTGGCAGCGGCCGGCGGGCTGTTCACCATCAACGTCTGCATGCTGGCCACGTTCTGGAGCTGGGGCCTGCTCACGCCCATGCTGCAACGCCGCGGCATCAGCACCGAAGACCTGATCGCCTGGGGCCTGCCTCTGAGTTTCCTCGCGCTCGGTGCGCTGGTCGTGCTCGGCCCGGCGGCCGGGGCCGGCACCCTGGCACTGTTTTGCATGAGCTGCACCTTCGTGTCGCTGGCGCAGCCGTCCGTGGGGATGGTGTTCCCGGCCTCGCTGGCCGGGCGCGCCCTGTCCGCCTACAACCTGGTGATCTTCGCAGGCGTGTTCGTCATGCAGTGGGGCATCGGCCTCTTGATCGACGCCTTCGGCGGCGCCGGGCTGGGGATGGTCGACGCCTTTCGCGCTGCCATGGGTGTCTTCCTGGCAACGAGCGTGGCTTCGTATGGCTACTTCCTGTGGAGCAGAAGCCATAATCCCCGGCAAAGCCCATGAACGCCATCCTGCTGATCGCCCATGCCCCGCTGGGAAACGCCCTGCGGCAATGCGCGCTGCACGTCTTTCCGGACTGCGCCGGCAGCGTGATGGCCATCGACGTGCAGCCGAACCTGCGGCCCGAGGAGACGCTGGCTGCCGCCCGCATCGCGCTGGAGCAGCTGCGGCAGATCGACGGCATCAAGGGCGTGCTGGTGCTGGCCGACATCTTCGGCGCCACCCCCAGCAACGTGGCGCAAAAGCTGGTCGACGGCGTCACCTCGCGCCTGATCACCGGCGTCAACCTGCCGATGCTGCTGCGCAGCGTCAGCTACCGCCACGAACCACTCGACCAGCTGGTGTCGCGCGCCGTGGTGGGCGGCACCCAGGGCGTGATGCAAGTGGCCATCACCGCGCCGCAGCAGCAGCCAGTACGCAACCATGATCAAGAAGAACACGACCATCAGCAATAAGCTGGGCCTGCACGCCCGGGCCTCCGCCAAGCTCACCAAGCTGGCGGGCACCTTTCCCTGCGAAGTGTTCATGTCGCGCGGCGAACGCCGGGTCAACGCCAAGAGCATCATGGGCGTGATGATGCTGGCCGCCGGCTGCGGCACCGAGGTGATGCTGGAGACCAGCGGCGAGCGCGAGCAGGAAGCGATGGACGCGTTGCTGGCGCTGATCGCCGACAGGTTCGGAGAAGGCGAATGACCAGGAGCGAGGCTCCATGACCTTCGCGGTCCACGGCATCGCGGTCGCGCGCGGCATCGCCATCGGGCGCGCCGTGGTGGTCGGCTCGGGCCGGGCCGACGTCGCCCACTACTTCGTCAAGCCGCACGAGATCGAGGCCGAGATCGAGCGGGTGCGGGTCGGCCGCGACGCGGTGGTCGAGGAAATCCAGCGCCTGCAGCACACCATCACGGGCATGGGGCCCAAGGAGGCGCCGCACGAGCTGTCGGCGCTGCTGGACGTGCACCTGATGCTGCTGCAGGACGAGGAGCTGATCGACGGCGTCAAGCACTGGATCAGCGAGCGCCTGTACAACGCCGAGTGGGCGCTGACCACCCAGCTCGAAGTGCTGGCGCGCCAGTTCGACGACATGGAGGACGACTACCTGCGCGAGCGCAAGGCCGACCTCGAGCAGGTGGCCGAGCGCATCCTGCGCTACATGAAGGGCATGGCCTCGCCGGTGGCGCAGCCGCCGACGCCGCGCCGCAAGACCCAGCAAGACCTGCTGCTCGACGACAGCGTCGACGTCCCGCTGGTCCTGGTCGCGCACGACCTGTCGCCGGCCGACATGCTGCAGTTCAAGCAGAGCGTGTTCGCCGGGTTCGTCACCGACGTCGGCGGCAAGACCTCGCACACCGCCATCGTGGCCCGCAGCCTGGACATTCCCGCCGTGGTCGGGGCGCGCAGCGCCAGCCAGCTGGTGCGACAGGACGACTGGGTGATCATCGACGGCGACGCCGGCGTGATGATCGTCGACCCGTCGCCCATCATCCTGGCCGAGTACGGCTTCAAACAGCGCCAGGCCGAACTGGAACGCGGACGGCTGGGCCGGCTGCGGCACACGCCCGCGGTCACCCTCGACGGCCAGAAGGTCGAACTGCTGGCCAACATCGAGTTGCCCGAGGACGCGGCCACCGCGCTCAAGGCCGGCGCCGCCGGGGTCGGCCTGTTCCGCAGCGAGTTCCTGTTCATGGGCCGGAAAGGCCGCATGCCCGACGAGGAAGAGCAGTACCTGGGCTACCGCCGCGCGGTGGAGGGCATGGAGGGCATGCCGGTGACCATCCGCACGGTGGACGTGGGCGCCGACAAGCCGCTGGACGAGAGCCGCCGCGACGCCGCCCACCTGAACCCGGCGCTGGGCCTGCGGGCGATCCGCTGGAGCCTGTCGGAGCCGGAGATGTTCCGCACCCAGCTGCGCGCGATCCTGCGGGCAGCGGTGCATGGCCCGGTGAATCTGCTGGTGCCGATGCTGGCGCACGGCAGCGAGATCCGGCAGACGCTGTCGCTGATCGACTTCGCCCGGGCCGAGCTGGACAACCGCGGCGTGGCTTACGGTCCGGTGCGGATCGGCGCGATGATCGAGATCCCGGCGGCGGCGCTGTCGCTGCGCACCTTCCTGAAGTACTTCGATTTCCTGTCGATCGGCACCAACGACCTGATCCAGTACACCCTGGCCATCGACCGCGCCGACGAATCGGTGGCCCACCTGTACGACCCTTGCCATCCGGCGGTGCTGGGGCTGGTGGCCGACACCATCGCCGAATGCCGGCGGCAGGGCAAGGACGTCGCCGTCTGCGGCGAGATGGCCGGCGACGTGCAGTTCACGCGGCTGCTGCTCGGGCTGGGCCTGCGCAGCTTCTCGATGCATCCGGCGCAGATCCTGGCGGTCAAGCAGGAGGTGCTGCGGGCCGACGCGGCGCGGCTGGAGCCGTGGGCGCGCGCGGTGGTCGCGTCGGACGACCCGTCGCAGGCCCTCGAATCCTGAAGGCTACTTCGCCCGCGTGCCGACCACGGCCGCGCCGATGATCAGGGCCGCCGCCAGCGCGATGCTGGCGCTCAAGGCGCGGCCGGTCACCGCCACCAGCAGCGCGGTTGACGACAAGGGCGTGAGGTAGCTCAGGACGCCGATCTGGCGGGGGTCGCCGGTCTTGAGCGCCTTGTCCCACAGGAAGAAGGCGGCGCCCAGCGGGCCCAGGCCGAGCACGGCGATCAACGCCCAGTCACGGGCCGACAGCGTGGCGCTCGGCTCGAGCATTGCGTGGCAAAGCAGCGAGAGCAGTCCAGAGACCAGGCCGAACAAGCCGATGGCGGCGGTCGGGAAGACTGGCACACGGCGCGTCCACAGCGAATAGGTGGCCCAGATGAAGGCCGAGGCCAGCGCCGGCAGGTAGCCCCAGGACCAGGTGCCACTGGCGCCGCTGGCGCCCAGGATGGCGATGGCGGCGCCGGCAAAGCCGGCCAGCGCGGCCAGCACGTGCGTGGGCCTGAGCTTGATGTCGGGCCGCACCATCGGAGCCAACACCACGATCAGCAAGGGCCACAGGTAGTTGACCAGGTTGGCTTCCACCGGCGGCGCCAGCCGCAGCGAGATGAACAGCAGGAAGTGGAAACCGAACAGGCCGTAGATGCCCAGAGCCAGCGTGCCAGCCGGCACCCGCCATTGCCTGACCAGCGGCCAGGCCGGGACGCTGCCGATCACCAGCGCCAGCCCGGTCAGCAGGAACGGTGGGACATGGCGCAGCGTGACGCCCAGGGTGGCGAGCGAGGCCCAGAGCGCGATCGCGCCCAAGGCGTAGAGGTTGGGATGGATGGGCATTTTCACCGTCATCCCGCCTCCGCCGGACCGACGGAATCTAACCGACCGTCACGCCGGCCGCGTGCGCCTGCTGGTCGGCGTGGTACGAACTGCGCACCATCGCGCCGACGGCGGCGTGGCTGAACCCCATCTCGTAAGCCCTGGCCTCGAACATCTTGAAGGTGTCCGGGTGCACGTAGCGGCGCACCGGCAGGTGCGACAGCGTCGGCGCCAGGTACTGGCCGATGGTCAGCATGTCGATGTCGTGGGCGCGCATGTCGCGCATGGTCTGCAGGATCTCGTCGTCGGTCTCGCCCAGGCCGACCATGATGCCGCTCTTGGTCGGAACCTGGGGATGGAGCGCCTTGAACTTCTTCAGCAGGTTCAGGCTGAAGGCGTAGTCGCTGCCCGGCCGCGCTTCCTTGTACAGGCGCGGCGCGGTTTCCAGGTTGTGGTTCATCACGTCGGGCGGCGAAGCTTTCAAAATCTCCAGCGCGCGGTCGTCGCGGCCCCGGAAGTC
>NZ_JAQGLS010000186.1 GCF_028292805.1 Ramlibacter sp.
AAACCAGCTGCCCCACGTGCTTGAACTGGAACACGACCGAGCCGGCCGTTCCCATGCTGCCGCCGTACTTGCTGAAGGCGTGCCGCACCTCGGCCACCGTGCGGACCTTGTTGTCCGTCATGGTGTCGATCATGATGGCGGCGCCGCCTATGCCGTAGCCTTCGTAGCGGATTTCCTCGTAGCTCACGCCCTCGAGGTTGCCGGTGGCCTTGTCGATGTTGCGCTTGATGGTGTCGGCCGGCATGTTGGCGGCCTTGGCCTTGTCCACCGCCAGCCGCAGGCGCGGGTTGATCGCGAGGTCGCCGCCGCCCTGGCGCGCAGCGACCATGATTTCACGGATGACCCGCGTCCACACCTTGCCGCGCTTCTCGTCCTGACGGCCCTTGCGGTGCTGGATGTTCGCCCATTTGCTGTGACCGGCCACGAATAAGTTCCTTGCTGCGTTTGCGCATTGCTATATTGCCTGGCCCCCATTCTACTTTTCGCCCCATGCCGGAACCGATGCTGATCGCCCAGAACGAGGCCGCGCAGGCCCATTTGCTGCCCGCGCTGGCGAATCGCCACGGTCTGGTGACGGGCGCGACGGGCACCGGCAAGACGGTCACCCTGCAAAAACTGGCGGAACAGTTCAGCCGCATCGGCGTGCCGGTGTTCCTGGCCGACATCAAGGGCGACCTGACTGGCATCAGCCAGCCCGGCGCGATCGGCGCCAAGCTGGCGGCGACCCTGAAGGAGCGCGGCCTGGAGTTGCCGGCGCCGGCTGCCTGCCCCACCACCCTGTGGGACGTGTTCGGCGAACAAGGCCATCCGGTGCGCGCCACCGTCTCCGACATGGGGCCGCTGCTGCTGGCCCGAATGCTCAACCTGAACGAAACGCAGGCCGGCGTGCTGCAGATCGTGTTCCGGGTGGCCGACGCCAACGGCATGCTGCTGCTGGACATGAAGGACCTGCGGGCCATGCTGCAGCACGTGGGCGAGAACGCGAAACAGTTCACCACGGAGTACGGCAACGTCAGCGCCGCCAGCGTCGGCGCCATCCAGCGCGGCTTGCTGCAGATCGAGTCGCAAGGCGGCGACAAGTTCTTTGGCGAGCCGATGCTGGACATCCAGGACTTCCTGCAGACCGACGGCAACGGCCACGGCGTGATCAACGTGCTGGCCGCCGACCAGCTGCTCAATTCGCCGCGCCTGTATTCCACCTTCCTGCTGTGGATGCTGTCGGAGCTGTTCGAGACCCTGCCCGAGATCGGCGACCCGGAACAGCCCAGGCTGGTGTTCTTCTTCGACGAGGCGCACCTGCTGTTCGACGGCGCGCCCAAGGTGCTGGTGGAACGGATCGAGCTGGTGGTACGGCTGGTGCGCTCCAAGGGCGTGGGCGTCTACTTCGTGACCCAGAACCCGCTGGACATCCCGGACGGCGTGCTGGCGCAGCTGGGCAACCGGGTGCAGCATGCCTTGCGCGCCTTCACGCCGCGCGACCAGAAAGCAGTCAAGGCCACGGCCGAAACCATGCGGCCCAAGCCCGGACTGGACATCGAGGCGGCGATCACGCAGCTGGCGGTCGGCCAGGCGCTGATCAGCCTGCTGGACACCCAGGGCCGGCCGAGCCCGACCGAGCGCCTGTACGTGATTCCGCCGGCCAGCCAGCTCGGGCCGATCACGCCGCAGCAGCGCAAGGCGCTGATCGCCGGCTCGATCGTGGCCGGCGTCTACGAAAAGACGGTGGACCGGGAATCGGCTTACGAAAAGCTCAAGGGCCGCGCCGCGGCCAGCGCCGAAGCGGGGGCGGCTGGCAGCGGCGGCGCCAAGGATGCGGGCGGCGGCGCGATGGGCGGCCTGTCGGACGTTTTGTTCGGCTCGACCGGACCGCGCGGCGGCAAGCGCGAAGGCCTGGTGGAGAGCTTTGCCAAGTCGGCGATCCGGACGATGGGCAGCTCGGTAGGGCGCGAGATCGTGCGCGGGGTGCTGGGCGGCCTGCTGGGCGGGGCGAAGCGAAAGTAGCGCACGCACGGATTCTCGACGCCGAAGCTGGGGTGCCTTGATCAAACCGTGCGCGGCACGCGCTGGCAGGCCCGCTTTCGGTGCGCCATCGACCGCTGTACAGTGTTTCTTTTGGAGCGCCCGGCATGCCACCAGAAGTCACCGCCCCCCGCCACATCCGCCTGACCTCCCACGCCGGCGGTTTCGGCGCCCTGCCGATCCAGTGGGGCGCGGCCAGCGCGGTCGAACGCGGGCCGGTCGTGGGCACCACCAGCAAGCGCAGCAACCGCAACGTGATCGGCACCCACAGCGGCTCGTACAGCGTGTACCGCGCGCTGGCGGTGGCTTGCGGCGCCCTCTCGCGCGACCACAGGGCCGACCTGACCAACACCGCGCCGACCGACGTGATCGGGCCCTATCCCCAGTGGTCGGACCCCGGCAAGATCGTCAGCATCGACCCGTGGGGAGCCACCGTCGGCGAGGTGTTCGCGGCGGAGCTGGCGGCCGGCTACGACATCCGCCCCACCATCGCCGTGACCAAGGCCCATGTGATCCTGCCGGAGGTGATCGAGGCGCTGCAAAGCGGCCGGCTCAAGCCGGACGGCAAGTTCCTCACCGAAGGCGGCGCCGCCTGCGTCACCAAGGCCGCGATCGAGCCGGTCTGGCACCTGCCCGGCGTGGCCAGGCGCTTCGGCTGCTCGGAGACCGACCTGCGCCGCGTGCTGTTCGAGGAAACCGGCGGCATGTACCCGGAGCTCGTCACCCGCAGCGACCTGGAGGTGTTCCTGCCGCCGATCGGCGGCCAGACGGTCTACATCTTCGGCGAGCCGCGCGACCTGGCGAACCCGGACGTGGAACTGACGGCCCGCGTGCACGACGAGTGCAACGGCTCCGACGTGTTCGGCTCCGACATCTGCACCTGCCGGCCATACCTCACGCACGCGATCGAGGAATGCATCATGGGCGCCCAGCGCGGTGGCGTCGGCCTGGTGTCCTATTCGCGCAAGGAAGGCCGGGCGCTGGGCGAGGTCACCAAGTTCCTGGTCTACAACGCGCGCAAGCGCCAGGTGGGCGGCGACACGGCCGACCAGTACTTCGCCCGCACCGAATGCGTGGCCGGCGTGCAGGACATGCGGTTCCAGGAACTGATGCCCGACGTGCTGCACTGGCTGGGCATCAGCAAGATCCACCGCCTGGTGTCCATGAGCAACATGAAATACGACGCCATCACCGGTTCGGGCATCGAGGTGGGCGAGCGCGTCAACATCCCCGACGCGCTGATTCCCGCCGATGCCAAGGTGGAGATGGACGCCAAGAAGGCGGCCGGCTACTTCACGCCGGGCCTGGTGCCGGACGCCGAGGAACTGAAGAAGGCCAAGGGCCGGGGACTCGTGAAATGAATCCGGCCGCCGTCTCGCATGC
>NZ_JAQGLS010000205.1 GCF_028292805.1 Ramlibacter sp.
ATCGGTGCGGTGGATGCGCCCGCCTCCTTGCTGGCGGGCGCGACGGATTCCTGAGCGAGAGGCGCATCCGCGTCTTGTGAGATTCTTCGCGCGCGCCGCGCCAAGAATTGGGAGGCGACACCCCGCCTGCCCATGCAGACTTCCCCTCCACCGCTGGCGACTGCGCTGACGACAACCAGCAGCGCAAGGCGGTCAGGAGGGGAGGGCAAGTGCATAGCGATCTCGCGCTCAAGCTGACGGCCGACCTGTTTTGGACAGGCTTGCTCGTGTCCCTGCCGGTGCTGGGGCTCACCATGCTGGTGGGCCTCGTCATCAGCGTCGTGCAGGTGGTCACGCAGGTGCAGGAGATGTCCCTGACCTTCGTGCCCAAGTTGCTCAGCGCCGGCATCGCCATCATCGTTTTCGGTCCGTGGATGCTGCGCACCTTGTGCCAGTTCACCGTGCAGCTGTGGTCCGGCATCCCGGGCATGTTCTAGCGGCCGACGCCATGTCCGAGCTCGTGTCCCTCTTCGACAACGCCTGGGTGCACCAGGTGCTGCTGTTGTCCGCCCGCATCTCGGCCCTGTTCCTGATGACACCCGTGCTGTACGCCATCCCGCTGCCGGCGCTGGTGCGCGCGCTGCTGGCGATCGGCCTGGCAGCAGCTCTGGCCTTGCCGTTCACCGCAACGCCGGCGACTGGTTTCCTGCCTGCGGGAGCGCTGTTGCAGGCTTTCATGCAGGAGGTCGCCATCGGCGCCACCCTGGGCCTGGGCATCCTGATGCCCTTCGCCGGTTTCGCCATTGCGGGCCGCCTGATCGACGTGCAGGTGGGCTTCGGCATCGGCCAGGTGTTCGACCCCGTCACGCGCACGCAGGTGCCGGTGCTGACGTCCGTGTTCACGCTGTTCGGCGTGCTGCTGTTCCTCCTGGCCGACGGACATCACGCGCTGCTGCGCGGCATCGGCTACAGCCTGGAGCGCTTTCCCCTCGGGCAACCCTGGTCGGTGCAGGCCGCCTCGGGGCCGGTGCTCAAGCAGGCCGCGGCACTGTTCACGCTCGGGTTCGCACTGGCCGCGCCGATCGTGCTGTCGCTGCTGCTGGTGGAGTTCGCCCTGGGTGTCATCTCCCGCAACCTGCCGCAGATGAACATGTTCGTGCTGGGCATCCCGGTGAAGATCATCGCCGGTCTACTCGCGTTGTCGGTCTGGGCAACCGGCCTGGGCGGCGTCGCCGGGCGCATGTACGGCGAAATCTACCGCACCTGGACAGCCATGTTCGAGCAGGCGGCTCCGGCGGGCGGGAGGCGCTGATGGCCGACCAGGACGTCGATCGCAGCGAAGCCGCGACACCCTTCAAGTTGAAGCAGGCGCAGGAGCGGGGCCAGACCATGCGCAGCGCCGACATGGTGGCGGCGGTCGTCTTCGCAGCCGGCATGGTGTTCCTGGCCTGGCAGGGTTGGGAGGCCACGGTGGCCTTGTTGCGCCTGTGCCGCTTCGCGCTGGACCACGCCGGGGCGGCCACCGGGGAGACGGCAGCCTTGTGGCCGCTGATCGCTATCGTGGTCGTGCAGGCCGGCGGTGTCCTGCTGCCCCTGCTGTTGCTGCTGCCGTTGGCGGCAGCGATCGCCAGCCTCGCGCAGACCGGTCCGGTGCTGGCATTGGAACCGCTGAAGGCCGACTTCAACCGCATCAATCCTGCCACCGGCCTCAAGCGCGTGTTCTCGGCGCGCACGCTGTTCGATGGCGCCCGGGCCTGCATCAAGCTCCTGGTGCTGGGCCTGGCGGCGTGGCTGGCGCTGCGCAGCCTGCAGCCGCAGTTCCACGCGGTGGCCAGCCAGTCGCCCCTGAACTTCCTGCAGCTGCTGGTCGGCGACACCGCGGAGCTGGGCTTGAAAATGGCGCTGGCGCTCTGGCTGGTGGCCTGTGTCGACGTGCTGTTCACGCGCCATGAATTCGGCAGCAGGATGCGCATGAGCCGGCGCGAGCTGAAGGACGAATTCAAGAACCGCGAGGGCGACCCCCGCATCCGGGCGCGACTGCGCGAGCTGCGGCGAGCGATGCTCAAGCGCGGCCTGGCGCTGCGCAACACGCGCACCGCCGACGTCGTCCTGATCAACCCCACTCACTATGCGGTGGCGCTGCGCTACGTGCACGGCGAAATGAATGCGCCCGAGGTGGTGGCCAAAGGCGCCGGCCAGCTGGCCGGGGCGATGCGCGAGATCGCTTCCCGGCACCGCGTAGCGGTGGTGCAGAACGCGCCGCTGGCCCGCCGCCTGTTCCGCGAGGTGGACATCGACCAGGCCATCCCGGCGGCCCTCTACCCGCAGGTGGCGAAGATCATCGTCTGGGTGTTTGCGCTGCGTGAGCAGCGTCGCGCTGCGACGAGCTGGGCGGCGGCATGAGGGCAGTGCAAGACTTCCTGCGGCGCAACGCCGACGTGGCGATGGTGCTGGCGGTGCTGGGCGTGCTGATGGTGCTGTTCGTGCCCATCCCCAAGCCGCTGCTCGACTTCCTGCTCCTGGCCAACTTCAGCTTTGCCTTCCTGATCCTGCTGCTGACGTTCTACATGGCCAGGCCGGTGGAATTCTCCACCTTCCCCTCGCTGCTGCTGATCGCCACGCTGTTCCGGCTGTCGCTGAACGTGGCCGCCACCCGGCTGATCCTGGCCGAAGGCGACGCCGGCAAGGTCATCGACGCCATCGGCTCCTACGTGGTCGCCGGAAATTACGTGGTGGGGCTGATCGTGTTCCTGATCCTCATCGTGGTGCAGTACGTGGTGGTGACCAACGGCGCCCAGCGGGTTTCGGAGGTGGCGGCGCGTTTCACGCTGGACAGCATGCCCGGCCAGCAGATGAGCATCGATGCCGACCTGAACATGGGTTTCATCGACCAGGCCGAGGCGCAGCGCCGCCGCAAGAGCCTGGAAAAGGAAGCCGGCTTCTACGGCGCCATGGACGGCGCCAGCAAGTTCGTCAAGGGCGATGCCATCGCCGGCATCATCATCCTGCTGATCAACATCGTGGGCGGCCTGGTCATCGGGATCATGCAGCACAAGATGCCATGGGCGCAGGCGCTGCAGACGTACACGCTGCTCACCATTGGCGACGGCATCGTCACGCAGGTGCCGGCGCTGGTGATCGCGGTCGGCACCGGCATCATCGTCACGCGCTCGGCCTCGGACGGCAACCTAAGCCAGGAGGCGCTGCGCCAGGTCACCTCCTTTCCCAAGACGCTGCTGCTGGTGGCGGGTGCCCTCGGCGGGCTGTTGTTGTTGCCCGGGATCCCGGCCTTGCCGACCGCCGCCCTGATGGCGCTGACGCTGGCCGTGGCCTACACCGTCTACCGCATGCGGGCACGCAGTGCGGGCGAAACCAAGGCGGCGGCCGATGCCGACGCGGTCACGGCCCAGGATCCCGACGCCATCCTTTTGGTCGAACCGATCGAAGTGCTGGTGGGCGCGCAGTGGGCGCCCAAAGTCAACGATGCAGCGAGCCTGTTCATGGAGCGCATCGCCGCTTTCCGCAGGCAGCATGCGCAGGACTACGGCCTGGTGCTGCCGCGCATCCGCTTTCGCAGCGTGGCCGCGCTGGCGCCGCACGGCTACGAGATCCACGTCGACGGCGCGCTGGTGGCGCGCGGCGAGGCCCGTCAGGACAAGCTGCTCGCGATCCACGCCGACGGTGACATGCGGTCCGTCCCCGGCGAGCCCACCCGCGATCCAACCTATGGCCTGCCGGCCCTGTGGATAGCGCCCGCGCACCGCGAGCTCGCCGCCGCCGCGCACTTCACCATCGTCGATGCCGTCACCGTGTTCCTGACCCACCTGACCGAAGTGCTGCGGCGCGAATCGCCCAACCTGCTCACCCGCGGCGAGACCGAGCGCATCCTGGCCAGGGCGCGCAAGGCCCAGCCCGGTCTGGTCGAGGAGCTGGTGCCGGTGGTGCTGGCCGTGGCAGACGTGCAGAAGGTGCTGCAAAACCTGCTGCGCGAGAAGGTGTCGATCCGCCACGTCGAGGCGATCCTCGAGACGCTGGCCGATGCGGGGCGCGGCAGCAAGGACGCCGGCCAGCTGACCGAGGCGGTGCGGCAGCGGCTGGGGCACGCCATCTGCCAGGGGCTGGCGGGGCAGGCCGGGGCGTTGCATGTGCTGACGCTAGACCCCGCCATCGAAAGCCGCCTGCTCCACGACTTGCAAGGCGCGCAAGCCGCTGCCGGCGGCGGCAGCTTCGTCATCGAGCCGAAGGTGCTGGAGAAATTCCTGCTGCAGCTGATGCAGCAGGCCGAGAAGATGATGAAGGCCAACCTGCTGCCGGTGCTGTTGTGCGCGCCGGAACTGCGGCGCCATGTCCGGTCCATGTCCGAGCGGGCCTTGCCGCACCTGCGGGTGCTGTCGATGGCCGAGATCCCGCAGACGATAGAGCTCAAGGCGTACGGATCGGTTACTGCCTGAAGCAAGTATGGACCAGATTCTCGCCATCACCCTGCGCAGCATGCAGCACGACATGGGCCGGCTGGACCGCGTGGGAATGAACCTGGCCAATGCGCAGACCGTCGGCTACCGGCGCGATGTGGCGACGGTCCCGTTTGCGCGGCTGGCCGGCGAGGCTGCGGCGGCCGTGGGCACGGCCATCGATCCGCGCGCCGGCACGCTGCGCAACACCGGGCAGAAGCTGGACGTGGCCCTTGGCGGCCCGGGCTGGTTCGAGGTGCGGACGGAGCACGGGCTGGCCTATACGCGCCAAGGCAACTTCCAGCTCGATACACAAGGGCGGCTGGTGACGGCGCAGGGGCACGCAGTGATGGGGGTGGGCGGCGAGATCGAGCTGTCGCACGGCATGCCGCTCATCGACGTGTTGGGGCGCATCTTCGAAGGTGCCTTGCCGGGGGCCACGCCAGGCCGGACTGACACCACCCCGCTGGGCCAATTGAAGGTGGTCGCTACCCGGCCCGGTGCGGCCGTCCAAAGGTTGGGCGGGGGGCTCGTGCTGCTCGAAGGCGAGCCGCTGCCCGTGCCGGCCAGCGATCTGCAGCTGCGGCAAGGCTTTCTGGAGAACGCCAACGTCAACTCCATGCAGGAGATGGTGCAGCTGATCCAGACCATGCGGCACTTCGAATCCATGCAGAAGGTGGCCCTGGGCTACGACGAGATGGTGGGCAGCGCCATCCGCCGGCTCGGCGACAACTCATGACCACGACCCGCGCACCAGGAGCACGCCGCAATGTTTGAATCCCTTTCCATTGGCGCCACCGGCATGCATGCGCAGCAGCTCCAGGTGGAGACCATCGCCAACAACCTGGCCAACGTGAACACAGCCGGCTTCAAGAAAGGCCGTGTGAATTTCGCCGAGCTGGTGGCGCGCGCGCCCTTGCCAGACCTGCAGGGCACGCGCGACCTGCTGGCCCCGCGCCAGGCGTCCGCTGCCGGCGTGGCGCTGGCTGCGGCCACCAAGGTCTTCGACGGCGGCGAGATGAAGCGCACCGAGTCGCCACTGGACCTGGCGATTCAGGGCGAAGGCTTCCTCGAGCTCGCGATGCCCGACGGCACCCGTGCCTACACCCGCGGCGGCACGCTCAAGGTGAACGCCGATGGCCAGCTCGCGCTGCTGGACGGAACCCCGTTCAGGCCCGGCATCCAGATTCCCGACAATGCGCAGCGGCTGGTGGTGTCGGCATCGGGGCGCGTGCAGGTGGCCGTCCCCGGCCAGGCCAACTTGCTCGAAGCGGGCCAGCTGGAGCTGGCCCGCTTCACCAACCCGTCGGGCCTGCTCGCCCAGGGAGGCGGTATCTACCGCGCCACCGACGCCTCCGGTGAAGCCATCGGTGGCCGCCCTGGCGAGGACGGGATGGGTGCACTGGCGCAAGGCTTCCTGGAAGGCTCGAACGTCAAGCTGGTCGAGGAGATGGTCGGTCTGATGGTGGCGCAGCGCGCCTACGAAGCCAGCGCCAAAGTGGTCCAGGCGGCCGACGAGATGCTGGGCATGGTCAACGGGCTGCGCCGGTGAAACCGCTCCTCGTCTTTCTGTCGGCCTTGCTGGCGACTGCAGCCGTTGGTGCCGCGGCCACGCCGGCGGTGAGCATCGAACTGCGTCCTGAAGTGCGCGCCGCCGGCCCGGTGGTGACGCTCGGCCAGCTGGCGCGGCTGGAATCAGTCGACCTGCCGCTGCTGCGCCGGCTGGTCGACCTGCCAGTGGGCCGAGCGCCGGCTGCCGGTCGCAGCGCGCTGGTCGAGCGCGAGGCGCTGCTCGGTTGGCTACGGCGCCGGCTCGGGCTGGAGCAGCAGCAGGTGGAATGGAGAGGCCCGGTTGCCAGCCGCGTGTCGTCGTTCACCCGGCTGGTTGCGGGCGAGGACATCGCCGCAGCGGCGGCCGCCGCGGTGCACCAGTGGCTGGGCAGCCGCAGCCCGCGCAGCGAAGCGTCGCTGGCCGGCACGCCCCGCGACGTGGAAGCGGTGCAGGGCGAGTTGCGGTTGCAGCCGCGGGCCTTGGGACAGGCCGCACTGCGCCGCCGCCTGACCGTATGGGTCGAGGTCTGGGCCGGCGAAAGGTTCGTGCGGGTGGTGCCCGTGACCTTCGCCGTGGCGGCCTGGGGCGAGGGCTTGTCGGCGGCGCAGTCCTTGGCCACCGGCGCCCTCGTGCAAGGGGCATCGCTGCCGGGCCAGGTCGATCTGCTGGCCGGCGCCGGCGCCGGCGCCCCGCTCGCCGGCGCCCACGCAC
>NZ_JAQGLS010000288.1 GCF_028292805.1 Ramlibacter sp.
CTGGTGCCGCTGGGCGCGCAGGTGCTGGCGCGCGGCGCCGCTGCGCGGCACCCGGGTCGCCGCGCAGCACACCACCTTCAGCTACCTGTTCCAGTGGCTGGGCATCGAGCAGTCGGCGGACCTGGAGCCCAAGCCCGGCGTGCCGCCAACGCCAGGCCACCTGCAGCGCGTGCTGGAACTGGCGCGCAGCGCGCCGCCCCGGGCCGTGCTGGTGACCAGCTACCAGGACCCGCGCAGCGCCGAGTGGCTGGCGCAGCAACTCGGTGGCACCGCTCCCGTGCTGCAGCTGCCGGCCACGGTGGCGGACGAGCCGCCGGCGAACACCTTGCCCGGCCTGTACGACCACCTGATCGAGCGCCTGCTGGCGGCCCCGCGGTGACGACGGCCAGCGACCTCGCCTGGCTGGCCGCGCCGGTGGCGGCGCTGCTGGCGGCCTGCCTGGTGCTGGTGCCGCTGGGCGCGCAGGTGCTGGCGCGCGGCGTGGTGTTCATCGACCTGGCGGTGGCGCAGGTGGCGGCGTGCGGTGTGCTGGCCGTCTCGATGCTGGTGCCGGATCCGCCGGCCTGGCTCACGGCCCTGGCCGCCGCCGGGGCCGCACTGGCCGGGGCTGGTCTGGTGTGGTGGCTGGCGCGGCGCTGGCCGCAGCAACGCGAAGCGCTGATCGGCCTGGTCTACGTGGCCGGCGCCGGCGCCTGCGTGATCGCCGCCGCCTTCGATCCGCACGGGCGCGAGCGCCTGACCGCCTTGCTCGCCGCCGACGTGCTGTGGGCGCCGTGGCCGGGCGTGGTCCTGCTGTGGCTGGCGGCGCTGGTGGTGAGCGTCCTCGCATGGCGGGCACCGGCCCTGCTGGGGCTCGACCGCTGGTTCTATCCGCTGTTCGCGCTGGCGCTCAGCGTGGCGGTGCCGGTGCTGGGGCTGTACCTGGTGTTCGCGCTGCTGATCGGCCCCGCGCTCTGGAGCCGCCGTGGCGCGCGAGCGGGCGTCGGCCTGGTGCTGGGCGTGGTGGCTTGCCTGGCGGGACTGGGCATCTCCTGGGCCCTGGACTGGCCCAGCGGCGCCAGCCTGGCCGTCGCCTTGTGCGCGCTGGGGCTGGGCAGCTGCTTGCTGCGCCTGCCCCGGGCCTGAGCGACTACAGCGCGCGTGCCAGGTACATGCCTTCGCGGCCGGCGATCGGCGCGCGCGTCGGCATCAGGATCGTGCAGTCTTGCGGCGCGCGGATCTCGGTGCCGCCGTCGGTGGCGATCAACTCGCCGCAAGCGAAGGTCTCGAAGCCGATGACGGGCCGGGCGAAGTGGAACTGCGGCGTGGCGACCACATAGGTCTGCAGCAGCTCGTAGCGACGCTGCGGCGGCTTGGGCGCCAGGCCCGTGCGCGGCGCGATCAACCCGAAGTGGGCCAGGAAGGCCAGCGTGACGGCGACGGCCACGTCGGCCGTCGCGTTGCGAAAGTGCTGGCCGCACTCGGCCACCAGCGCCACGCCGGCGTCGCTGTCGGCGATCCCATGGCGGCCATGCTGGATCACCGGCACGCCCGAGCCCAGGCCGTTCGGCATCACCAGGTGCACGGCAGGCCGCCCGATCGCCAGCGCCACTTGGGCATTGCGCGGGTAGGCGGGGTAGACCCAGAACGGCTCGACGTCCTGCGAGGTGGAATGCAGGTCGAGGATGTGGTCGGCCGCCGCGACCACCGGCCGCAGCTCGCGGGCGCGCCGCAGCTCCGGGCTGTCCTGGCTGCCATCGAGCAGTTCGGCGGACCAGACGCGGTTGAGGTTGTCCACCAGCTGCCGGCTCTCGAACGGGCGCTGCGCATCGAACGACTCGTAGGCGCCGACGTTGGCGAAGCTGACGGTCAGCGTGCCGATGCGCGGGCGGATCTCCTGGTCCAGCAGGTGCGTCGCCGCCACCATGCCGCAAAACTCGTTGCCGTGGGTCAGCGCGTTCACCAGCACGTGCGGGCCGGGCTGGCCGGAGTCGAAGCGATGCACGTAGGGGATGCCGGTGTTGCCGGCGCGGTAGGCCGCCAGGTCGCGCGGCAGGAGTTCGAGCGGGGGCGGGGCGGTGGTCATGGCAGGGATTGTGTCGCAGCTGGCGACTCCACGCTTGTCGGGGTTCCATATCAACCGGTTGCAAACTACAATCGGTTGCGCGCTGATCACCCAGGCGCGCTTTCGCCAACCTCCCTGGAAAAAGAGACGACATGACCTTTGTGGACCTCACTCGCAGGCACCTTCTGGCCGCGCTGGGCGCTGGCGCCTTGATCGGCACGCTGGCCCCGGCCGTCCAGGCCCAGCCGACCGGCGCCGCGTTCCCCAGCCGAACCGTCAAGATCGTCGTCGGTTTTCCGGCCGGAGGCTCCTCGGACAATGCCGCGCGCATCCTGGCGGAACGGCTGGCCGCCGAGTGGGGCCAGCCGGTCATCGTGGAGAACCGCGTTGGCGCAGGCGCCACTCTCGCGGCGGCGGCCGTCGCCGCCGCCCCTGCCGATGGCCACACGCTGCTGCTGATCGCGCCCGGCACCCATGCGGTGTCCTACGCGCTCTACCCGAACCTGCGCTACGAAGCACTGACGAGCTTTGCTGGTGTAGGCCAGGTGGCGGTGGCACCGTTCTTCGTCATGGTCAACAACGCTTCGCCCGTCAAGACGCTGCGCGAGCTGGTGGAACTGGCGCGCGCCAACCCCGGCCGGGTCAGCTACGCGTCGTCTGGCAATGGCGCCGGTCCGCACCTGATCGCCGAGTCGCTGGCACTGGCGTCCAACATCAGGCCGATGCATGTCCCCTACAACGGCGCAGCGCCCGCGACGCTGGCGCTGCTCTCCAGCCAGGTGGACTTCGCCGTTGCCGACATGTCCGCCCTGCCGCACATCGCCAGCGGCAAGCTGCGCGTGTTGGCCGTCACCACGGCCAGGCGGTCCTCGCAGCTGCCCGATGTGCCGACGCTGGCCGAGGCCGGCGTGCCCGGCCTCGATTACACGCTGACCGTCGGCGTGGTGGCGCCCGCCGGTACTCCGGCCGACGTGGTGCAAAAGATCAACGCCGGCATCGCCAAGGCTCTGGGCCACGCGGAAGCACGACGCAAGCTGGCCAGCCTCGGCTACGAAGCAGCACCGACCACGCCGGAAAGGTTCAGCGCCATCCTCGCGACCGACCTGCAAAAGTACACGGCGATCGTCAACCACGTCGGCCTCAAGCGCCAGTGACCCGCACGGCGCTGCTGCCGCGCGCGGCCATGATTTCCGACCCAGAACCCGGCCCGGCCGCAGCGAGAAACGGACACACGATGGGCAAGATTGTCACCAAGGCGGCCCCGCCGAAGACCGCTCGAACCCGCAAGCCAGCGGCGGCGGCGGCGGCGGTGCGCAGCGAACGCCCGCTCGAGAGCAACCTCTCCTACAGGTTGTCGTTCATCAGCTTCATGATCGGCCGGGTCACCGGACCGGTGCTCGCCGCGCACGGGCTGACGAACCAGCAGTGGAAGGTGCTGAGCGTCATCGCCCAGGTCGCCCCCGCCACCGCGCAGGAAGTGACACGCTGGGTCACGCTCGACAAGTCAGCGGTTTCACGCACGGTCCGTTCCCTGCTCGAACTCAATCTCATCGGCCGCAAGCTGCAAGTCGAGGACGCCCGCAACGTCCACCTGTTCCTCACGCCCAAGGGCAACACGCTCCAGCAGCGCATTGCCCAGCAGATGGGCGCAGTCCAGGCGGACCTGCTGCGTGATGTCTCGTCCGCCGCGGCTGCGTCGATGTTCGAAACCCTGCGGCGGGTCGAAGACCGGATCGCCGCGCGGATCGCCGTGGATGGAGCCAGCCAGCCGGGCGAGGACGACGCCTAGCCTGGCAGCGGTCCACCCCCGCTCATGCCTTGTGGAACACGCGGGTGGGCAGCTCGTTGAGTTCCTCGCAGCCGCCGGCCGTGACCACGACCGCGCCGCCGATGTTGATCCGCCGTGTGCCCAGACAGGCATTGGGCTCCAGCTCCAGCGACATTCCCTCGCGCAATACCAGCTCGCCGCGGCGGATGCCGGCGCTGGCCTGGGCTTCGATCTGCCCCTCCAGCGTGCCTGACAGCTGGTCCCGGTTCACCGGCGTGAAGCCGGTGGCGCCGAAGGTCAGCGTGTGCAGCAGCGGCGTCTTGGCCCAGCAACCACTGCGCTCCAGGGGCGCTTCCATGGCATGGACGACGTCGGCGAAGGTGACGCCTGGGCGCACCGCCCGCACCCCGGCCTCATAGGCTTGCCGCGCCACCGCTTCGCACTGCAGCAACTCCGGGCTCAAGGGCCCGAGCGCGACGCACATCTGGACCTGCGACTCCTGTCCCCCATAGAGGGTGTGGATCTCGGCCTGCACGACGTCGCCCCGCTGCAGGATCCGCGGCGGCTCCGCCCGCAGCGTCCAGCGCGGAGCGCCCCAGGAGATGTTGTCCGGCCCGGACTGCATGCTCAGAAACGGGTAGCGCGTGTCGCAGCCCCAGCGGTGAATCTCGCGCAGCACCTCCGCGTAGACCAGCGCTTCGGAGACGCCCGGGTTGGCGACCTCGGCCATCACCGCGGCCGCATGTTCGCTGACGAGCGCGGCAAAGCGCAGCAGCGCCAGTTCCTCATCGCTCTTGACCAACAGGAAGTCGGTGAAGTCGCGCGTGAAGTCCTCCAGTGAGGCCCCCGGGATCATGTTGCCGAGCGACTTGTGGAAGCCGTGCGGCAGCTGGCCTTCCATCTCGCCCGGCGCCGTCGGGCCGTAGCCCACGACGCCGATTCTTGCCTCGCCCAGACCGCGCTCGAGCAGCACCCGTGCGACGGCCGCGCCGCCGTTGCCCAGGCGGTAGTCCGTCACCCAGGGCTCAAAACCGCGGCGGGCGCTCTCGTAGACGCGAGACAGCCGCGCCGGCGAGAAGGTCACCACCGTCACCGGCGCATCCATGGTCAGGATCGCCACCGCATCGAGGAAGTCGTCGGTGAGGTAGCTCTCATGGCGCTCACGGCCCTGGAAGCTGCCCACGACCAGCGCCTCGACGCCGCGCTCGCGCATCAGGGCCCGCAGCCCGTTCCAGCGGCGGTCTCGCTCCTTCAGCGACAAGGTCGGGCCAGCCTGCACCGGCACCGAACCGGGCTTCGCGCCACCGTTCCTGGCGTTCACCGGGTCGCCCTTGCCGCCGCCCCGTGCAGCGCGAGCAGCTGGGCCTTCACCTCGACGTACGGCCGCACGTCGACCGTGGCCAGCTCCCTGCCTTCGCTGCCGGCGACTCCGCCGAACTCGCGCGCCGGCGCGCCGACCAAGCCCCATGCGGCCGGCACCAGTTCCGGGCCGCGCCGCCAGGTCCTGAGCGCGGCCCCCTGGTACAGCCGGCTGACTTCCTGACGCCACAGGCGCCGCACCGAGGCCACACCGATGTCGGCGCTGCCCAGGCGCTCGGCCTTGCGGTCGGCGATGCGGCCCTGCCCGATCTGCGCGACGTCGTCCTGCAGCCGCACCAGGTCGATCCGCTTGGGATCGAGGTCCCGCAGCCGCAGCATGCCGTTGAGAACCTGCTCGCAGACGTCCTGGTGCGCCAGGTCGATTTCGCCGCGGCGTTGCTGGCGCCGCTGGCTGATCCGCGCTGCGGTTTGCGCGTCGGCCGGCACGCGGTGCAGGCTGAACTGCATGTGCAGCTCGTCGTCGATCGGCACCCACCAGAACAGCGACTCTTGCCAGCCGATGTCCTCGTCGGTCGGCAGGGCCAGCATGTAGAAGATGTTGGGCATGCCGAACTGCTGGATCCGTTGCTGGCCGTCCGGACGGGTGTAGGAATACGTCACGCCCCACGACGACTCGACCGCCTTCGAGCCCTTGCCGTCGCCGATGCCGTTGAAGGCCACCTGGTTGTCACCGTGGACGAAGCCCACGTGGCTCATGTCGAGGGCGTTCTCCAGGTTCTGGAAGTAGTTGCAGTTGCGCGAATAGGAATCGACCTCGAGCAGGCCGTCGAAGCTGTCGAACTCCGGGTACAGCGGAAATTCCGGCGGCTCGCCCTCGCCCAGGTAGGCGAACACCAGCCCGAGATATTCGCGCACCGGGTAGGAGCGAATCGCCACCTTGGCCGCGAAAGCGGAGTTCTCGGCGGGCTGCTCCACGCACTGGCCGGTGGAGTCGAACTTCCAGCCGTGGTAGAAGCAGCGCAGCGCGTCGCCCTCGATCCAGCCGGCCGACAGTTGGGCGCCGCGGTGCGGGCAACGCTCATCCACCAGGAACGCGGCGCCGCTGTCGTCGCCGCGGTAAAGCGTGAACCCCTGGCTCATGATCCGCAGCGGCACCGGGCGCCCCGCGACCAGGTCAACCGAGTGGTACACGGGATGCCAGAACCGGCGCAGGTAGCGCCCCGCCGGCTCCGTCGGGCCGGTCCTGATGAAGTCATCCACCTGCCAGCTGATGTCCGCTGCGACTGCTTCGTTTTTCATGCACGTTCTCGCGTGGTTGTTGTGTCGGCCTGATTGTCGACCAACCAGTTGTCTTTGTCAACTGGTTGCTGAGTTTTTGACCCCGCCGCGACCAGGGCCTCCAGCACCCGCAGCGGGGTCAATGGCAAGGCGGTGATCCGCACGCCCGCAGCATCCTCGATGGCATTGGCGATGGCGCTTGCCACCGGCAGCATGCCGCCCTCGCCCATGCCCTTGGACCCGAACGGGCCCGGGCCGTGCCCCTGTTCCTGGGTGATGGCCAGGAACGACGCGGGAAGATCCTCCGCCAGGGGCACCCTGTAGTCCAGTGGATCGGTGTTGACCAGCACGCCGTCGGCGTCGAACGCCAGGCCCTCGAACAGCGCCTGTCCCAGGCCCATCACGGCGGCGCCCTGGTCCTGGCCCTTGCAGGCCAGCGTGTTGATGACGCGCCCCGCGTCGCCGCTGACCACCAGCCGCGTCACCTTGACCAGCCCGGTTTCGCGGTCGACCGCAACCTCGGCGGCGGCCCAGCCGATCTCCCAGAACACGCTTTTGGCCTCGAGCGGCGCGCCGTGGTCCCGGGCCGCCTTGGAGAAGCCATCGGCAGTGAACTCGAAGCCGGTGCCGCCGAACTGACGCACGATCAACGGCGCCAAGGGAAACACTTCATCGCCGCGCCGCACCGTCCAGTCGTCCAGCAGCAACTCGTGCGCTGCGCACGCCAGCTGCTCCGCCGCGAATGCGAGCACCTGGTCCTTCAGCCTGGAAGCCGCCTGGGCCACGGCCTGGCCCATGACGGCGATGCCCGAGCTCGCGTTGGTGCCCTGGTCGAACGGCGCGTAGTCGGTATCGACCGGTGGGCAGTAGACGCGCCGCAGCGGCGTCGCCAGCACCGTGGCGACCACCTGCGACAAGGCGGTGCGGGCACCCTGGCCGATCTCCACTGTCGCGCAGTGCAGGAACACGTCGCCGTTGGCAGAGACCTTCACCCGGGCCTGTGCCGGCTTGTTCACGCCGCCGCCGTCCTTGAAGCCGATGGCCAGGCCGATGCCATGACCGGGCAGGCGAGGCTGGCCGTAGCCGATCTCGTCCGCCACCAGCTGCAGCCCCTGCAGCAAGTCGCTGTCGACGCCACTCTCACCGGGCACGAAGGGTTGCCCGAGCTGCAGCAGGTTCCTGGCGCGCATCTGGAACGGGTCGATACCCAGCCGGCGGGCGATCATGTCGACCTGGCTTTCGCTGGCCCACGTCGCCTGCGAGGCGCCGAAGCCGCGAAACGCACCCGCCGGCGTGGTGTTGGTCATGACGCACATGCAACGCGTCTCGATGAAGTCCCAGCGGTAGGGGCCGGGAATACGGTAGCCGGCCTTCTCCGCCACCAGGGGGCTGGCGTCCGAATACGCGCCCGAGTCCAGGTAGATCTCGCTGCTGCGGGCCACCAGCCGTCCGTCGCGCATCACGCCCGTCTTCAGCCGCAACACCGCGCCGTGCTGGCTGCTGGTGCGAAATCCCTCCTCCAGGGTCATGCACAGCCGCACGGGCCGCCCGCTCAGGCGCGACAGCAGCAGGGCCACCGGTTCGTTGCGGCAACTGGACTTGGAGCCAAAGGATCCGCCGACCAAACCGACGTGCACCGTGACCGCGTTCTCCGGCATGCCGAAGATACGGGCCAGTTCACGGCGCAGCACGAACGGCGTGTGGGTGGAGCTCCAGACCTGGAAGCGTCCGTTGGCGGCGTCGGCCACGCAGACGAACGGCTCCAGCGTGAAGTGCTGCATGCGCGAGAAGCGAAACTCGTCCTCGAACACGTGGTCGCAGCGGCTGAAAGCAGCGGCGTCGCCGGTGGTGTAGTCGAACTCGAAGCAGACGTTCTTCGCCGGCTGCATCCTGCCGCTCGCGCCGGCACCGTAGGCGGGCACGTGGCCCTGCGGCGGCGACTCGAACAACGCCGGTGCGGCGGCGTCGAGCGCAGCGTCGATGCTGGCCACCACGGCCAGGTCTTCGTACTCCACGACGATCAACTCCAGCGCGCGCACGGCGGCGGCTTCGGAGTCGGCGGCGACGGCGGCGATGATCTCGCCCTCGAAACGGACCTTGTCCAGCGCGAGCGCCGGGCGGTCCTTGATGAAGTAGCCGTGCGGAGCGACCTGCGCCTGCCGCACTTCCTGCCCCGTGACCACGGCGCGCACGCCGGGCACCTGGCGCGCCAGCGTCACGTCGATCCCGAGCAGGCGGGCATGCGCCCGAGCGCTTCGCAGCACCTTGGCGTGCAGCATGCCGGGCAGCACCACGTCGGCCGCGTAGCAGGCGGTGCCGGTGGTCTTTTCGGGCGCATCCACCCGCGTCGCGTCGGGATCGTGCGCCACGGGCGCGACCCTTGTCATGCCCGCGGCTGCCGGCGCAGCATTTCCGCCGCCGCCAACACCGATTCGACGATCGCTTCGTAGCCGGTGCAGCGGCAGACATTGGAGCTCATCCACTCGACGACCTCCGCGCGGTCCGGCGCGGCGTTGCGGTCCAGCAGCGCCTTGGCAGTGAGCACCATCCCCGGCGTGCAATAGCCGCACTGGAAACCACCATGTTCCGTGAAGGCGCGCTGCACCGCGTGCGGCACATCGCCGCGCAAGCCTTCGATGGTCTGCACCGCGCGGCCCTCGATCTGGAAGGAGAACTGGGAGCAGCTTGCCACCGGGTCGCCGTCCACGAGCACGGTACACACGCCGCAGACCCCGCGCGAGCAGGAGAACTTGACTCCGGACAGGCCAAAGCGGTCACGCAGCAAGTCGGTGAGAGTCAGGCTGGTCGGCACTTCGACCTGTTCGGCGCGGCCATTCAGGTGAAAGCGCACGGTGACAACGTGGGCGGGATCAGTCATTCGCGATTTCCCTCAAGGTGCGCGCCAGCAGGACCTTGCCCACGCGCGCCAGGTACCAGTGCGGCGTCATGACGTCCGCGAAATCGCCAGGAAGTTGCGCCAAGGCCATGGCGGCGATCGTCTGGGCGTCCTGCCGCGCGTCCCGCAGGTCGCGCATGGGCGGCAGCGGCAACAGGCATGGACTGAGCCACTCGGTAGCGATGGCTGCATGGCCGGTGGCCGCGGTGCCGTCGCGGTGCAGCGCCACCGCCAGCGTGACCGTCGGCCTGAGGCTGCGGTCATAGCCGAACACCGTTCCCGGTGGCAGCGGCAGCACCACGTGTGTCAGCAACGAATCGGACTGCGCAGCATCGGTCCACAAGGCTTCTGCCGCGATGTCGCACGCGCCCGCCGGACCGGCAAAATGCAGCCGTGCCCGCAGCGCCATCAGCATCACCGACATTTCGTAGCGGCTCTTGCGCGCCATCAGGTTGCCGCCGACGGTGGCGCGATTGCGGATGCGGACGGTGGCGATCTGCCGCCAGGCCGCCGCAAGGCCGGGGATCGCGGCGGCCACGGATGGATCACGCGCGCCTCGGTCATGGGTCACTGCAGCTCCCAGCGACAATCCGTCCGGCGTGACGTGGATGTCTTCGAGCTGGCGCACCCGTCGCAACTCCACGACGGCATGGGGCTGCAGCCCGGCATTGATCTGTCCGGCGACATCCGTGCCGCCCGCGAGCAGCGTGGCGCCCGGACACCGTGCCAGGCTGTCGACCGCATCGGCGACGCTCTCGGGGCGGTACAGCCGAAACGGAGCCAGCGAGCGCGCCGTGGTGGCGATCAGGCCATGCCCGGTCCTCTTCATTCCGCCGACGTCACTGCTTCAGGCCCGTCTGCCGCACGATGGGGCCGAACTTGGCGACATCGCCGGCGACCATCGCGCCGAACGCTTCCGGACTGGTGGCGCTGGCCTCGAAGCCCAGCGTGGCGAAGCGCTGTTGCGCCTCCGGACTGGCCACGGCCTTGCTGACGGCGGCGTGGAGCTTCTGCACGATCTCCGCCGGCGTGCCGGCGGTGGCGACGAGGCCGACCGACAGCGTGTAGTCGAAGTTGACACCCGACTGGCGCAGCGTCGGCACATTGGGATACTGCCTCCAGCGCTGCGGCGTGGAGACGGCGAGCGCGCGCAAGGCGCCGCTCTGCAAATGGGGCACGGCCGAGATGTCGCTGATGGAGAAGTCGACCTGGGATCCCAGCACCGCCAGCGTGGCCGGCGCGGCGCCAGCGTAGGGCACGTGCACGAACTTCGTGGACATGGCCAGGGCAATGGCCTCGCCCACCAGGTGCGGGCCGGTGCCGGTGCCCGAATGCGAAAAGGTGAGCTTGCCGGGCGCTGCCTGGGCGACGGCCACCAGATTGTTCATCGACTTCAGGGGCGAGGCGGAGCCCACCAGCACGAAGACCGGCCCGAAAGCGAGCTGCGAAATCGGCGCAAAGCTCTTGACCGGGTCGTACGGCAGGTTGGGATACATCGCCGCCGACACCGCGTTGGTACCGGGGGACAGGAGCAGCAGCGTGTAGCCATCGGCCGGCGCGGCGGCGACCATGCCAGCGGCAAGCGTGCTGCCCGCGCCCGGCCGGTTGACGATGACGACGGGCGCGTTCATCTCGATGCTCATGCGCTCCGCCACGACGCGGGCGATGTTGTCGGAAGAGCCGCCGGGCGGGTATCCGACGACGATCCGGATCGGCTTGCTGGGAAAGACGTCGGCACCCTGGGCGCGAACTTCCGGGCTGGCCTGGAACATGAGCACGCCGGCAGCCGCCATGGCCATGGCGCCACGCCGGGAGACGAGGCGGCGAGGACGGCGTGCTGCGGGCTGGGCGCTCTGGCGAGCATCGCGAGAGAGGCGGAAAGGCATGTCGACTCCGTTTCAGGTGCGCTGGTGAAAAGTAGACTAACACCATCAGTTGTTTCATGCAACTACCTGGCCGATCCACGCGGCATCAATGAAAATCGCGGCTCCCGCTGCCCTTGGTCCTGCCCAGCCGCCCCAGCAGCGGCGTCAAATCCTCCAGCGACTCCGCGATCAGGTGCCGCACCTGGCCGCCGCTGTCGACATCGCGCTGCCAGACGCCGCGCACCGCCATCAGCTTGGAATGCAGCAAGGCGTCGCGCTGCTGCTCGCGCACGTGCTTCCACACGATCACGTTCACCGGCCCGGTCTCGTCTTCGAGGGTGACGAAGATCGTGCCGTTGGCGGTCTGGGGTTGCTGGCGCACGGTGACGATGCCGCACGCCCCCACCTTCCGGTTGTGCGGCAGGTCATG
>NZ_JAQGLS010000237.1 GCF_028292805.1 Ramlibacter sp.
TCTCTTCTTCATATGAGCGTTTGATTTGTTCCGAAGAACTTGGCAGTCGCCATCAAACGCCCACGCTTATCGGCTGTATATTTTTAACGAACCTGCAAGAACTTCAGCGCTGGGCTTCTTTTCTTGCTAACCCCGCTGCGATCAGCGGAGCCTTCGATTATCGCACAGTTTTGGAAGACCTGTCAACTTATCGGGACTTGCTGTTTGCCGTTTTGCTTGTCGTTTCCGACTCACTTGCCGCTATCAGCGAAGCCTCGAATTCTATACCGGATTTTGAGTCCCAGTCAAAGTTTCTTCGACTTCTTTTCCCCCTCTGCCTGCTGCGCCGTACGAGCCGTCGCAATTAGCCGAGCCCTCGACTATAGCACCATTTCGGAGGGCCGCCCACCAAGCCACGGCAGCGAGCGCAACCGGACCCCGCTGGGCGTGAACGGGCATTGCCAACGACCGGCGCCAGCTGCGGCACGCCGGCTCTCCCAGGCCCGATGGAGGGCGGTTGCTGGGCACGATCCAGGACTCCACGACGAGGGCCGCGCCAGTCGGAGCATCAAAGACAGCCGGCAAAGTTGGCCTGCTGGACAACCCGGTGTGAATGTCGATGCCTGTGCAGCGCCGCCGTCAAGGCGAAGACCCCGAACGCTCCATCTGCTGCGCCACGGCATCGGGATTGATGGACCCCCCAATAGATGGCACACACGAGCCGGTGCACCCTGGGCCTACCGGCCTGCAGGGACACACCTCAGCAACCTGACGGACGATGGAGCCGAACGACTCGCGCAGGGCGACCCCGCGCGCGCGCCGCTCACAGCGGGCCACCCCAGCCGGCCCGGGCAGCGGCCAGGCCCAGCGCGGCCAGATGGCGAACCCTTGTTGAGCAGGCGGTGGCGGAGAGGCACCGGGTCGGGCCCAGCTCCACCGCGGCTTCGTCGATGAACGATTCCAGGAAGAGGGCGTTGTGCGAATGCCCGACGGAGCGCAGAACCCGACCGGCACGCCCAGGCGAGTGAACACGTGTTCGATGCGCTGCTGGGCGAAGCAGTAGGGCTGGTCGAACAGTCCCTCCGCCGCCATCTTGTCCAGCACCTCGACCGGTCCTGCCATGGCGGGGCGCGTTGCAGCCAGCGGGGGGTAATCGCGTCGCGGGGGAAGCGGATGTGAGGCCGACCGGCAGGCCTTCCGCGCCAATCAGCGCCCGCAGCCGCGCTGCCCGCATCGGCCGCCAGAGGTCATGCATCGTGTCCAGCTCCCGGCTCCACAGCAGCTGGAGCGGTGCGGGCATGTCCATGGCGACGCGGAGCGCATGTGCGGCATCGTCCACTTCGAGCCGGCGCCCGAAGCCGCCGCCGAGCAGCGCGACATGCGCCTGCACGCTACCGACCGGCACCCCGGCAATCGGGGGCGCCACGTCGCGGCATGCGGCGCCTGGGTCGGCGCCCACACTTCCACCGATCTCCGGGGGCACCACTGCCGTTGCGTTCATCGGTTCCAGGTCGCGTGGGCCAGATAGGGAGCGGAGTAGGAAGCCTCGATGGTTCGAGCCGCGGACGTCTCAGCGCGGCCCAGGTCCGCCTCATGGAAGACGTAGCCGTCGCCGCTCTTGAGCGCCTCCTGCAACTCGGCCGCGGCCGGCGCGCCTCCAGCGCACCTTGCGGGCGCTGCCGCTACTCCACTTCCACCGCCGCGGCGGCACGCTCGGCCTGCAATGCCAATCCGCGCCATGGCGAACCCAGCCGTCGAGCCGGCATACGCCGGCAGCATCACCAGCCGGTGCACGCCAGGCAGCGCGAGGCCCGCACGCCCGGCCACCCGACCGGGCGGGCCGCCCAGCATCGGGCACAGGCGCAGCGCCGCATGCAGCATGCCTGGCAGTCGCACATCGGCCTTGAAGCGGGCGGAGCCGTCGACCGTGGCCGGCCAATCCAGCCTGGGCGCCGACTGGCCGATGGCGCCAGGCCGCCCTGGGTTTCAACTGCACGCTGCACGCGGCACGCTACCCGGTGGCGTTGCCGCGGCAAAGAGCGGGCGCGCCATAAGGAGCGGAACGGCCGGAAGGATGCGACACACCGCGACCACTGTCGTCAGTTCCTCCACCGGCCGCTTCCGCTGCAGCGATGCCGCACCGAGCGGATCCCCTTCCTTGCCCGTTGTGTGCTCAATATAGCCATGCGCCACGCCGCGGTACGGCTTTCCACGCTGCAGTGCAGTACCAGCGGTGATAACCTCGACCGCTTTGCACGCGCATCCATGGCCCTGATCACCCTCGCCAACGCACAGCTGGCTTTCGGCCACGTTGCCCTCCTAGACCACGCTGATTTTTCGCTGCAGGCAGGCGAGCGCGTCGGCCTGATCGGGCGCAACGGCGCCGGCAAGTCGTCCCTGCTCAAGATCCTGGGCGGCATGGAGCGCCCCGACGACGGCGAGGTGCAGCTCCAGCAGAACCTGCGCTCGGCCTTCGTAGCGCAGGAGCCGGTGCTGGTGGAGAGCGACACGGTGTCCGAGGCGGTCCGGGCCGGGCTGGCCGACCTGCTCGACGTGCTGGACCAATACTCCAGCGGCGAGGGCGACCTCGACGCCCTGCAAAGCCGCATCGAGGCGCAGGACGGCTGGAACTGGCAGCAGCGCGTCGACGAGACCATGGAGCGGCTGCGTCTGGACCCGGCGGCCTTGATCGGCACCCTGTCGGGCGGCAACCGCAAGCGCGTGGCGCTGGCCCAGGCCCTGGTGCGGCGCCCCGACGTCCTGTTGCTGGACGAGCCGACCAACCACCTGGACCTCGACTCTATCGAGTGGCTGGAAAACCTGCTGATCGATTTCCGCGGCAGCGTCGTGCTGATCACCCACGACCGGACGTTCCTGGACCGCGTCGCCACCCGCATCGTCGAACTCGATCGCGGCCGGCTGCTGTCCT